>JAUREX010000129.1 GCA_030834485.1 Gemmobacter sp. | reverse complement strand
GATCGTCGGGCAGATCGCGCAGCACGGGCGCGGTCGTGCCATCCTCGGCGCGTTCGATCAGCAGGGCCTTGAACATTGCGGTGCCTCTCTCAGTTGGGGCCGTGCCAGTCGATCTGGCAGATCTCGGCCGATCTTCCGTCGAAATCCCACACCCGGCCACGATCGCGCACGCGCCCCCGGGTCGCGGTCGCGACCGTGATGTCGGGGCCCATCCAGTAGCCGGTGTTCGAGATGACGACATCGCGCTCCGGGTCGGGGCCGGCGATGGGGACGACCTCGCCCTGGATCTTGCGCCCGACGCTCAGCCGGCGGGTCTTGCCCTCGGTCTCGAAGCGCACGGGGGCGCGTTCGGCGCCGAGGAACTCGCCGACCAGGAGGCCGAAGAGGCCCGTCGTCCCCCGCGCCGCCCCCGAGAAGATCCGCACCAATGCCTCGAACGCCTCGGCCGAGGCGGCCTCGTCGATGAAGGCGCCGACCTTCCAGTTGCCGCGCCCCATGTTGCCGGGGATGTCGAGGATGAGGCCGACCGCCAGCCCCGAGAGATCGGTGCCGCCGTGGTGGCCCGCGTCGATCCGGACCCCGGCCCAGGCCTGGCAATACCCCTCGGTCGGGGGGTGGCGGCCGAGGCTGACCACGCAGGGGCAAAAGACCGTGCAGTTGCAGTTGAGGATGAGTTCCCCGCGGATCGCCCACTCCGGCAGCACCTCGGCCATCGTTCCCCCTATCCCGGCCGGGCCGCGAGCAGGATCGCCGCGCCCCCCCCGAGCATCAGCGCCCATCCGGCAGGACGCGTGAGCCACACCCCGCTGCGGGGCAGTTTCTCGGCCACGACGAACACCGTCGCGGCCCCCATCCACACAAGGTTCATCGTCCCGCCGACGAAGGCAAGCGCCATCAGCGCCCAGCAGCAGCCAAGGCAGCTCAGCCCCATGCGCGCGCCCATCACCGCCGCGCCGCGCGCGCCGGGGCGCCAGATCGCGATGAAATGCGCGACCGGGTGGCGGCATTTCGCAAGGCAGGCATCCTTCAGCGCGCTGAACTGCCAGAGCCCCGCGCCGAACATCACCGCCCCCGCCGCGATGCCCGACGCAAGCCGCCCGTCCGGCAGCAGCAGCCCCGTCCGACCGAGCGCCCCCTGCAAAAGCGCCGCGACCCCCGCGACCCCGAGCCAGACGCCCAGATACCCCGCGATCAGCCAGAGCCCATGGTGCGGCCGCGCCATGCCCCCGCGCACGAGGTCGCCCCAGGTCACAAGCGTCGGCGCGAAGGCCGGCAGCATCATCGCCGCCGCCATCGCCGCCCACATCCCCCAGAGCGCGCCGAACCCCGCATCCGCCGCATCGAGGCAGAGCGACGCCCAGAACTCGGCGCCCATGCCGGCGGCCCCCGCTGCGGGATCGTTGCGCACCAGAACAAAGAGCACCGCCCAGAGCGCGCAGACCGCCCCGAAAAAGGCGATCCAGGCGATGTCGCGCAGGCGGGGCGCGGCGGCGATCATCGAACCTCCGATCCGGGCGGTTGTCCTCCCGACCATCCTGCTAGCAGAGGGTCGCGGCCCGTGCAAAGACCGCGCGCCCTTGCGGTCGGCGCGTTCCCGCACCATGGTGCGCGCGTTTCCGCCGCGCCCCCCGGGTGATCCATGACGACCCATGCCGCCCCTGATCCTGCGCGTACGACGATCTGGGCGGTGGTCCTCGCGGTCAGTGTCGCGCATATGCTCAACGACACGGCGCAGTCGCTCCTGTCGGCGCTCTATCCGGTGCTGCACGACGAATTCGCGCTGAGCTTTGCGCAGATCGGCTTTCTGGGCCTCGCGTTTCAGGTGACGGCCTCGGCCCTCCAGCCGGTGGTCGGGTTCGTGACCGACCGCCGGCCCATGCCCTATGCGATGGCCTTCGGCATGGGGTCGAGCCTTGCGGGGATCCTCATGCTGGCGTTCGGGCAGAGCTATGGCGCGCTCCTTGCCGGGTCGGTGGCGCTCGGGATGGGGTCGGCGGTGTTTCACCCCGAGGCCTCGCGCGTGGCGCGCCTCGCCTCGGGCGGGCGCTTCGGCGCGGCGCAATCGTTTTTTCAGGTCGGCGGCAATCTCGGGCATGCGGCGGGGCCCCTCATGGCGGCCTTCATCGTCATCCCGCTCGGTCGGCCGGCGCTCGGGCTCTTTTCGCTCATGGCGCTCGCGGGGGTGATCCTGCTCGCGCGGGTTGGGGCGTGGCATGCGCGCGAGATGCGCGCGCAGGTGCGCGCGCGCTCAGCCCCGCCCGCCGCCACCCGGATCGGGCGGCCGCGCCTTGTCCTCGTGCTGGGCGTCCTCGCGATCCTCGTGTTTTCCAAGAACATCTACACGGCCGGCATCTCGAGCTATTTCACCTTCTTCGTGATCGACCGCTTCGCCCTCTCGACCCAGGGCGCGCAACTCATGCTCTTCGTCTTTCTCGTCGCCTCGGTCCTCGGGGTGGCGGCGGGGGGTATGATCGGCGACCGGATCGGGGTTTTGTGGGTGATCTGGATCTCGATCCTCGGCGTCTTGCCGTTCACCCTGATGCTGCCCCATGCCGACCTCTTCTGGACCGGCGTTCTGGCCGCGATCATCGGCTTTGTCATCTCCTCGGCGTTTCCGGCCATCGTCGTGCTCGCGCAGGAACTCGTGCCGGGGCGGGTCGGGCTGATCGCGGGGCTCTTCTTCGGCATGGCGTTCGGGATCGGCGGGATCGCCGCGGGCGTCCTTGGCCTCGTGGCCGACGCCCGCGGCATCCGCTTTGTGTTCGAGATCTGCGCCTGGCTGCCGGCCTTCGGGCTTCTTGCCATCCTGCTGCCGCGCCGGCGCGAGTTGCTCGCGCTCGGCTGAGGCCGGGCTATTGCGCGATCTGCGAGACGTCGATCCCGTTCACGAACATCGCCATGTCGGGCGTGATCTCGATGTCGTAGACGAGCGTTCCGGCCGGTCCGTCCGGTGCGGGCTTGCCGAGACCCTGCAGAAAGATGAGGCCCGCCACCATGTCCCGATCAACCCCGGGGCCGAGCGCGCCCGTCTGGGCGTCGGCGATGAGGGTGTCGATGCCGCGCAGCCGCATCTCGAAGCGGCCCTCGGGCGCGAACATCCCGGCCATCCCAAGGCGCCCCTTCGTCGTTATCCCGAACCCCGGGGTCGAGAGGTCGAGCCGGTCGATCCTGATCGCGGGGTTCGAGGCCATCACCGCCCCGAGCATGATCTGCCCGATCTGCCCCTGATGGTCGGGGTTCATCGGATCGAGCCCGACGACCGCGGCCATCATCTCGCGCAAGGGCAGGTTCTCGAGCGCAAAGGCGATATCGAGATCCCCCCGGCGGAGCGAGGGCGGCAGCGTCGGGTCGTCGAAATCGAGCCCGCCCAGCGCCAGCCCCAGCCGGATCTCTGCCAGATCGCCCATGGCGCCGAAGCCCACCGCCATCTCCGCCCGGCCGAGGCGGAAGGGGGTGCCGTCGGCGTCGATGCCGTCGATCCCCTCGACATAGAATTTCGTGTCGGAATCGCCCCAGGTGATCGACAGGAGCGCCGGCAGCAGCGTCGCGAGCATCTCTCCGGGGTCGCCCTCGGGGTCGAGGCCGGATTCGATCGCCTCGTTGAGCGCCTGCATGCCGGCCATGTCGGTGCCCGAACTCGTGCCCTCGACCCCGGCGCGGGCGATCGTGAACCTGCCCTCGGTCGATTCGATCGCGATGCGCTGGAGCACAAGGCCGCCGCGCGCGTCATAGAGGCCGTCGGCGCGCTTGTCGCTGTCGAGTTCGAGGCGGATCTGCCCGATCCCGAGGGTGTCGGGTTCGTCGACAAAGCGCAGCGCGACGTCGCGCATGTCGATGTCATAGCCGATCATCGCATCGAATGCATCGAGGTGGAGCCCGCCGATCCGCGCCGACGACCAGACGAGATCCCCGAGCTGGCGCCCGCCCTCTGACAGCACGACGCGCGCCCCTGGCGTCAGCGACCAGGCGGTGGTGCCGTCGGCGTTCTCGGTCAGATCGAGGACGACGGTCCCGAAATCCGCGCGCACGCCCGCCATCTCGGCGGCGAAGTCGGGAAACTCGAGCCGCACCGCGCCGCCGGATTCCGTCGCGCCGACTGGGCGCGAGGTGGAAAGGACGATCTCCTCTCCGGCCTCGTCGGAATAGATGAGCCGCGTCTCCTCGATGGCCGCGACGATGGCGCGCGCGCGCGCCTCGGCCGCGCTCCCCGGTGCTGCCTCGAACGCGAGCGTGCGGTCGGACAGGGGCGGCGCGGCGGGTGCCGCCGGTGCCGAGGGCGCTGCAATGCCGCCCCCGCCGCCCGCCGCGCCGGCGCTGATCACCAGATCGCTCGCCGCGACCGTCGGCTCGATCACCCCGATCCAGAGCGCATATTGACCGGGTGCTGCCTTGGCGATCTCGATCGCGGGGTTGAGGGTGTCGGTGTCGTCGTTGCAGAGCGCGGTGCCGTCGGGTGCGACGATGACGAGGGTCGTGTCGACGGCCGAATAGGCCTCGGCGCGCAGCCCGATCACCGGCCCCTCGAGGGTCAGCGTCAGGTCAGGCTGGACGGCGTTCACGAAGCCCACGCAATCGGGGCCGAACACCGCCGCGCTGTCGCCGCCGCCCGCATCGATCGCGACCTCGGCAATGACCCCGCGGCTCCCGGCTGCGACCGGCACATCGCCATAGAGCCCCTCATACCCCTGCGCCCCGAGCCCGAGGGGCACGAGCGCGAGCGCCGTCGCGAGGGTCGCGCGCAAGGCCGCGCTGCGACCGCGAAAGTGGCTGGACATTTTCGGCACCTATCGCTGAATTCCGGCAAAGCCTGCGGGCCGGGCCCGTGGCTGTCAAGCCTCTGCAAGCAGCCGGTCAACGACATGGCGCGCAATCGGCAGCGCGGCCGTCGCGGCGGGCGAGGGGGCGTTGCACACATGCAGGCTGCGCGGCGTTGCGACAAAGAGGAAATCGTCGAGGATCCGCCCGTCGCGCCCGACCGCCTGCGCGCGGATGCCGGGGCGATAGGGCACGAGATCATCAAGCCCGATCTGCGGGCAATAGCGGCGCACCTTGGCCAGATAGGCCGCCTTCGAGAGGGAACCGCGCGCCTCGTCGAGCGCGGCCCGCCCGTGGCGCGCCAGCAGCCGCCAGAACCCGCCATAGCCGAGGCTATCCGCCAGATCGCGCCCCGAGACCTCGCGCCCATAGCCCTCGCGCGCGGCCGCAAGGACGGCGTTCGGCCCGACCGTCAGCCCACCGTCGAGCTTGCGCGTGAGGTGCACGCCCAGAAAGGGCCGCGCGGGATCGGGGACGGGATAGATCAGCCGGCGCACGAGGTCGGGGGGCTGGTTGCGGATGCGGAAATATTCGCCGCGAAAGGGGATGATGCGGAAATCGACCTCGGCACCGAAGGCGCGCGCCATCCGGTCGGCCTGAAGCCCGGCGCAGACGACCGCGCGGCCGGCCTCGAGGCGCGATCCGTCGGCGAGGTCGAGCGTCACGCCCGCGGCCCCCTCGCGCGCGCCCGCCACCGCGACGCCAAAGCGCAACACCGCGCCGCGATCGGCAAGGATGCGCGCCATGCGCCGCGCGACTGCGCCATAATCGACGATGCCGGTCGTGGGCGACCACAGCGCCGCCTCGGCCATGATCGCGGGCTCGAGCGCGCGCGCCTCGGCACCCGTCAGCGGCTCGACCTCGACCCCGTTCTCGGCCGCGCGCCGCGCGAGCGCCCCGAGCCGCTCGGCCTCGGGCGCATCGACCGCGACGATGAGCTTGCCGCAGCGTTCCCAGGCAATCCCCTCGGCGGTGCAGAACTCGGCCATCTCGGTCTTGCCCTCGCGGCAGAACCGCGCGCGCGCGCTGCCGGGGGTGTAATAGACGCCCGCATGGATCACGCCCGAATTGCGCCCCGTCTGGTGCAGGGCGGGCTCGGCTTCCTTCTCGATCACCACGATGCGCGCGCCGGGTTCGCGCCGCTGCACTTCAAGCGCAGTCGCAAGGCCGACGATGCCCGCCCCGACCACGACGAAATCGGCCGTCGCGCTCATGCGTGAAGGCCGATGCGGGTGCGGATCGCGCCGTCGCGCAGCGCGACCTCGGCGCCTAGGAAATCGTCCGCCTCGGGGCCGCACATCCACACAAGCGCGCGCGCCGGCCATTCGGGCGGCACATGCACCGACCAGTCGAGACGGCTGATCGCATTGATCCCGCTTGCCCGGATCGCGCGCTGCATGTCGGTCGCGACCGTCCCGGGCGAGAGGCTGAGGACGCGCACCCCGGCCGGCCCGGCCTCGAGATGGGCAGCGCGGGTCAGCATCAAGGCCCCGGCCTTGGCCGCGCAATAGCTGCTCCAGCCCTCGCGCGGGTCGTGGGCGGCACCCGAGCCCACGGTCAGGATCGTGCCCCGCCCGCGCGCGATCATCCCCGGCAGCACCGCGCGCATGCCGTGAAAGACACCCTTGAGGGTGATGTCGATGGCGCGCCCCCAGTCGTCGGGGTCGGCCTCGGCGAGGGCGGCGATAGGCTCGATGACGCCCGCGTTGTTGATGAGCACCCCGACCGGGCCGAAGGCGGCCTCGGCCGCGCCGATCGCGGCCTCAAGGGCGCGCGCATCTGCCACATCGGCGGCCGCGGCGCGCGCGTTCGGCCCGATCGCGGCCGCGAGGGCCCCGATCTCGGCCCCGCTGCGGGCAATCAGCGTGACGCGCGCACCCGCTTCGGCGAAGGCGCGCGCGGCTGCGGCACCGATTCCGCGGCTCGCGCCGGTGATGATGACATGGGCATCCTTGACCATCGGGTTTTCCTTTCGCATCTGAGCCCCATCTAACCCCTGCGGCTGGCGCTCGGCCAGACCCCGCGAGGCGGCATGATCGATCAAGGAAGGACAGCCCATGGCCCATGATCTTGCAGGTTTGACGGCGGCGATGCTCGAGGCGGCGACGCGCGCCGGGGCGGATGCGGCCGATGCGGTGGCGGTGGCGGGCAGCTCGACCTCGGTCGAGGTGCGCGGCGGGCGGCTCGAACATGCCGAGCGTGCGGACGGCGTCGATCTGGGGCTGCGAGTCCTGATCGGGCGGCGGCAGGCCTGCGTGTCGGCCTCGGACACCTCGGCGCGCACCATCGCCGAGATGGCCGCGCGCGCCGTCGCCATGGCGCGCGAGGCGCCCGAGGATCCGACCGCGGGCCTTGCCGACCCGGCCGAGCTTGGGCATCTGCGCGACGCCGGATCGCTCGACCCCTGCGACCCCGCGCCCGAGCCCGCGCCCGCGGACCTCCAGCGCGACGCGGCCGAGGCCGAGGCGGCGGCACTTGCGG
>JAUREX010000128.1 GCA_030834485.1 Gemmobacter sp. | reverse complement strand
GATGACGGGTGCCTTGAACGAGGCGCAGCGCGGCGCGCTGATCGGGCGCATCCCGCAGCGCCGCCTCGGCCAGCCCGCGGACCTCGACGGCGCGCTCATGCTTCTTGCCTCGGATGCGGGGCGCTACATCACCGGGGCCGAGATCGTCGTCGACGGCGGGCATCTCGTCTCATCGCTCTAGGATCGCCATGGATTTCACCATCTCTCCCCGCATCGAGGATTTCCGCGCCCGCATAGCGGCCTTCGTCGAGGCCCGCATCCTGCCCTGCGAGGCCGACCGCAGCGCCTGGGACGCGCATGGCAACATCGCGCTGCCGGTGCTCGAGGGGCTCCGGGCCGAGGCGCGCGCGCAGGGGCTCTGGTGCCTGCAGCTTTCGCCCGAATGGGGTGGGCAGGGGCTCGGCAAGGTCGGGATGGCGGTCTGCTACGAGGCGATGAACCGCTCGATCTTCGGGCCGGTCGTCTTCAACTCGGCCGCACCCGACGATGGCAACATGATGGTGCTCGAAAAGGTCGCGACCCCTGCGCAGAAGGAGCGCTGGCTGCGCCCCATCGCCGAGGGGCGCGTGCGCTCGGCCTTCGCGATGACCGAGCCGCATCCGGGCGGGGGCTCGGACCCTTCAATGATGCTCACCCGCGCCGAACGGCGGGGCGATCGCTATGTGGTGCACGGGCGCAAGTGGTTCATCACCGGCGCGGCCGAGGCGCGCCATTTCATCCTGCTCGCGCGCACCTCCGAGGACGCCCGCAAGGGGCTGACGGCGTTTCTGTTCGACGCCGCCGCCCCCGGCTGGCGGATCGAGCGACGCATCCCCATCATGGGCCCCGAGGAGCATGGCGGGCATTGCGAGCTGGTGTTCGAGGGACTCGAGATCCCGGCCGAGGATGTGCTGATCGGCGTGGGCGAGGGGCTGAGGCTGACGCAGACGCGCCTTGGGCCTGCGCGCCTGACGCATTGCATGCGCTGGCTCGGCCTCGCCGGCCGGGCGGTCGAGATCGCGCGTGCCTATGCCGAGACGCGCATGGGTTTCGGCCAGCGCCTGGCCGAGCGCGAGAGCGTGCGCATGATGCTCGGCGATCTCGCGATGCAGATCGAGGTCGGGCGGCTTCTGGTCATGAAGGCCGCGTGGGAGATCGACCGGGGCGGGTATGCGCAAAAGGAAGTGTCGATGGCCAAGGTCCATGTCGCGAACCTTTTGCACAAGGCCGCCGACACCGCGATCCAGATCAACGGCGCGCGCGGCTATTCGACGGATACGGTCCTCGAATGGATCTATCGCTATGCGCGGCAGGCGCGCCTTGTCGATGGCGCGGACGAGGTGCACCGGATGCTGCTCGACCGCGCGCTGAAGACCGAGGGGGCGGGCTTCTGGCGCTGGCCGGTCGCGCAGGAGGGCGGCGAGGCGGGGGGCGGCGATGCGGCTTGAGGGGCATCTCGCACCAAGGCCCGCCAACCACCGGCCGCTGACGCCGCTCGATTTCCTCGACCGCGCCTGCGCGGTCCACCCCGACCGCCCGGCCATCGTCTGGCGGGGGATGCGGTGGGATTATGCGGGCTTCGGCGCCATCGTCGCGCGGATGATGCGCTGGCTCGGCGCGCAGGGCGTGGGGCCGGGCGATGTCGTCTCGGTCATGGCCGGCAACCGGCCCGAGATGCTCGCCGCTCATTACGCTGTTCCGGCGATGGGCGCGATCCTGAACGCGGTCAACACCCGGCTCGAGGGCGAGACGGTCGGCTACATCCTGCGCCATGCGCGCGCGCGGCTCATCCTCGCCGATGCCCCGTCGGCACCGGTCGCATCGGCGGCGGCCGCGGCGGCGGGCGTGCCCGCGACCGTCCTGGCCGAGCCGGGGGTGCCCGGCGGGCTCGACCTGCTCGGGCCCGCGGCGGCCGAGACGATGGGCCGGCTCGCCGATGGGGTCGCGGACGAATGGCAGGCGATCGGGATCAACTATACCTCGGGCACGACCGGCCGACCCAAGGGGGTCGTCATCACGCATCGGGGTGCGGCCCTCAACGCGCTCGGGAACGTGATGGCGCTGGGCCTCGCCGCGCCGCCGCCCGTCTATCTCTGGACGCTGCCGATGTTTCACTGCAACGGCTGGTGCCATACCTGGGCGGTGACGGCGGCGGGCGGCGTGCATGTCTGCCTCGACCGGGTGGAGCCAGCGGCGATCTTCGCGCTGATCATGACCGAGCGCGTGACCCACATGGCCTGCGCGCCGGTCGTCCTCTACATGATGCTCAATGACCCGGCGCGGGCGGATTTCCGCGCGCCGGGGCCCGTTACCGTCGTCTCGGGCGGGGCCGCGCCCTCCGAGGCGCTGATCGCGGGGCTCGAGGCGATGGGCCTGCGCTTTCTCCACCTCTACGGCCTGACCGAGAGCTATGGCCCCGCCACGCTCTGCGACCCCGACCCGGCCGGGGTGCCCGACCTTGCCACCCGCGCGCGCCGGCTTGCGCGCCAGGGGGCGCGGCATGCGTTGCTGTCCGGCGCCGAGGTCCGCGACCCCTCGGGCGCGCCCGTCCCCCGCGACGGCATCACACAGGGTGAGATCGTGCTGGCGGGCAATACGGTGATGGCGGGCTATTGGGACGACCCCGAGGCGACCGAGGCCGCCTTTGCGGGTGGGGTCTTTCACACCGGCGACCTCGCCGTCATGCACCCCGACGGCGAGATCGAGATCCGCGACCGCGCCAAGGACATCATCATCTCGGGCGGCGAGAATGTCTCGAGCCTCGAGGTCGAGAATGCGCTGCATGCCCATCCGGCGGTGCTCTTTGCCGCCGTCGTCGCCGCGCCCCATCCGAAATGGGGCGAGACGCCTTGCGCCTTCGTCGAGCTGAAGCCCGGCGCCACCGCCACCGAGGACGAGATCGCGGCCTTTGCCCGCGCGCGCCTCGCGGGCTTCAAGGTGCCGCGCCGGATCGTCTTCGGGCCGGTGCCGCGCACGGCCACGGGCAAGATGCAGAAGTACCTGCTGCGCGAGCGCGCGCGCGCGCTGACGCCCGAGGGCTGAGGATGGCGGCCCACGACCTCGCAGCACTCGGCCCCTGGCTCGATGCCGCCTTCGGGCCCGCGCCGATGGCCGAGGTCGCGCGCGTCGCGGGCGGGCAGTCGAACCCGACCTGGTTTGTCACCCATGGGGACGCGCGGATGGTGCTGCGCGCCAAGCCCCTCGGCCCGATCCTGCCCGGCGCGCATGCGATCGAGCGCGAGTTCCGTGTCCTTTCGGCGCTGCACCCGGCCGGGCTGCCGGTGCCGCGGCCGATCGCGCTTTGCACCGACCCGGCCGTGATCGGGACGCCCTTCTACCTGATGGAGCGGGTCGAGGGGCGGATCTTTGCCGATTCCAGCCTGCCCGAACTGCCGCGCGCCGAGCGGTCGGCGATCTGGATGGGCCTTGCCGATGCGCTCGGCGCGCTGGGCAGGGTCGATCCCGCGGCCCTGGGCCTTGCCGATTTCGGCCGCCCGGGCGGCTATTTCGCCCGCCAGCTCGCGCGCTGGGGCGCGCAGCGCGCCGCCGCCCGCACCGCCTCGAGCGCCGACCTGATCGCGCTCGAGGGCTGGCTTCAGGCGAACCTCCCCCCGGACGATGGCCGCATCGCGCTGGTGCATGGCGATTTCCGAATGGGCAACATGATCTTCCATCCGACCGAGCCGCGGGTGGTGGCGATCCTCGACTGGGAGCTTGCGACACTTGGCCATCCGCTCGCCGATCCGGGCTTCGTCGTGATGCCCTGGCGCAGCGCGCCCGAGGAATACGGCGGCATCGCCGGGCTCGACCTCGCCGCCCTAGGCCTGCCGACCGAGGCCGCTTTCCTCGCCCGCCACGCCGCCGCCGCGCCCGATATCGGCCCGCCCGGCGCCTTTCACCGCGCCTTCGCGCTCTATCGCTTTGCCGTCATCTTTCTGGGCATCGCCGAGCGCGTGCGGACCGGCACCGCCTCGGACCCCGAGGCGCAGCGCTTCGCCCCCCTCTCGGCGCGCTTCGCGGCCCGCGGCCTCGCAGCGGCGGCCGAGGCGGGCCTCAGCCCCGCGCGCGCGCCGTGATCTCGGCCCAGGCGGCATTGACGGCCGCGAGCCGCGCCTCAGCAAGCTTCATCGCCTCGGGCGGCAGGCCGCGCGCGCGCAGCCGGTCGGGATGGGCCGCGCGCACCGCCCGCCGCCAGGCCGCGCGCACCGCCTCGGGGCCCGCATCAGGCGCAACCCCCAGCACCGCATGCGGATCGGGCGCCGCCCCCGGCACATGGCGCGCGCGCAAGGTCGCGAGAACCCCCTCGCCCACCCCGAAGATCTCGGCCACGCGCGCAAGGAACGCCTCCTCCGCGGGGTGAAAATCGCCATCCGCCACCGCGACCCTGAATAGACCCTCGAGGATCTGCTCCTTCATCGCCGCACTGCGCCTAAACATCCGCGCGATCCGCCGCGCCCATTCCTCGAACCCCGCCACATCCTGCCGCGCAAGGTTGAAGACGCGCGCGGCGTTCTCCTCCTCGGCGGGCGGGATCACGAAGACGCGCCGGAACGCCGCCACCTCGTCGCGCGTCACGCGGCCGTCCGCCTTCGCCATCTTCGCCCCGAGCGCGATGATCGCGATGGTGAAGGCGACCGAGCGCTCGGGCGGGGCGCGCAGGCGTTCGAGCACGGCGCCAAGCCCCTCGCCCCGGGCCAGCGCCGACACGGCAGCGGTGATGCGCGCCCAGATCGACATGCCCGCCATCCTAGGCCCCGTCCGCGCCGCTGTCAGGCCAGAAACTTCTGCATGAGCACGAGGTCGAGCCAGCGCCCGAACTTGAACCCGACCGCCGGCAGCACCGCCACCTCCACATAACCCAGCCGGGCGTGAAACGCCCGCCCAGCCGGGTTTTCCCCGCTGACGCCCGCAAACATCGACCGCGCGCCGCGGTCGCGCGCATGATCCTCGAGCGCCCCCATCAGCGCCCGCCCGATCCCCCGCCCGCGCGCCATGGGCGCCAGCACGACCGTGTGCTCCATCGTGCCGCGATAGCCCGCCCCGGCGCGAAACTGCCCATAGCTCGCAAACCCCGCGATCCCGTCGGCCTCCTCCGCCACCAGAAAACCATGCCCCGCCGCCCCGCGCTCGGCGATCAGCCGCACGATGTCGTCCGCCGTCTTCTCGACCGGGTTGAAGGTCACGAGCGTGTCGCGGATGATCGGGTTCCAGATCGCGCCGATCGCCCCCGCATCCCCCTCGCGCGCCGCCCGGATCATTCGAGCACCCGCCGCCCCGCGGGCGTCGCGAGCACGATCCCGATCCCCGCCGCCCCCGTCTCGAACCGCACCCGCCCGTCGTCCAGCCAGGGGCCCAGCCGCGCCGCCAGCGCCTCCGCCCGCGGATGGCGCAGCACCAGCGCCTCGAGCGTGCAGCCAGAGGGCGCGAGCATCCGCGCCGGATGCAGATCCCCCTCCCACGCGATCAGCGCGGGAAACACCCCGTCGAACGGCAGCCGCCCGTCGCGCGGCACCCCCATCCGCCAGCGCAACGCCCCGCGCTGCAGCGCCACCGCCTCGCCCGCCTCGGGCAGCGCCGCAAGCGCCGCATCGAGGTCCGCCACGCGGCAGACCCAGGCGCCGGGCCTCGGCCGCCCCGCGAAACGGTCGAGGTCGAACCACCGCGCCCGCCCCGGGGGTGCGGCATCGGGGTCGATCGCGATCACCTCGAGATAGAGCCCCGCCCCGAGCCCCATCAACAGGTTGTGCGTCCCGAAGGCCGCATGCCGCCCGCCCTCCTCGAGCGGCACGCCAAGCACCCCCTCGACGGCCGCCCGCCCCTCCCCGAGGCTCTCCGCCGCCACCGCCACATGATCGAGCGCGAGCATCCCCCCTCCTCAGCTTGGCCCAAATACCCCGGGGGGTCCGGGGGGCGGCGCCCCCCGGCCCTCTCCCCCGTGCACCCCTAGGCCCCGCGCGCGCGGATCAGCCCGAGGATCTCGCGCGCCGCCTCGGGGATGTTCGTGCCGGGCCCGAAGATCGCGCCCACGCCCTGCTCCCTCAGAAAGGCGTAATCCTGCGCCGGGATGACGCCGCCGCAGACCACGAGGATGTCGCCCGCCCCCTTCTCGCGCAGCGCCGCGATCAGCATGGGCGCAAGCGTCAGGTGCCCCGCCGCCTGCGACGAGATGCCGACCACATGGACGTCGTTGTCGATCGCATCCTGCGCGGCCTCCTCGGGCGTCTGGAAGAGCGGGCCCACATCGACGTCAAAGCCGATGTCGGCAAAGGCGGTGGCGATGACCTTGGCGCCGCGGTCGTGCCCGTCCTGGCCCATCTTCACGACCATCATCCGCGGCCGCCGGCCATGGTCGGCCTCGAAGGCCGCGACATCGGCGCGGATGCGCTCGAACCCCGCATCCCCCTCATAGGCCGCGCCATAGACGCCCGCGAGGGTGCGCACCTCGGCGCGGTGGCGGCCGAAGACATCCTCCATCGCCTGGCTGATCTCTCCCACGCTCGCGCGTGCGCGCGCTGCATCGATCGCGGCCTCGAGCAGATTGCCCCCTTGGCCCGCGCGCCGGCGCAGCTCATCGAGGGCCGCGCGGCAGGCGCCCTCGTCGCGGGCCGCGCGGATCGCCTCGAGGCGCGCAACCTGCGCGGCGCGGACCTTGCGGTTGTCGATCCTGAGGATGTCGATCGGGGCTTCCTCGGGCAGGCGATACTTGTTGACGCCGACGATCACCTCCTCGCCGCGGTCGATCATCGCCTGCCGACGCGCGGCGCTCTCCTCGATCCTGAGTTTCGGCATGCCCGAGGCGACCGCCTTGGTCATGCCCCCCATCGCCTCGACCTCGGTGATCAGCGCCCAGGCCTTGTCGGCAAGCTCGGCCGTCAGGCTCTCGACGTAATAACTTCCCGCCAGCGGATCGACGACCTTGGTGACCCCCGTCTCTTCCTGCAGGATAAGCTGGGTGTTGCGCGCGATGCGGGCGGCGAATTCGGTGGGCAGCGCGATCGCCTCGTCGAGCGCGTTGGTATGGAGCGACTGCGTGCCGCCCAGCACCGCCGCGAGCGCCTCATAGGCGGTGCGCACGACGTTGTTCCAGGGGTCCTGTTCCTGCAGGCTCACGCCCGAGGTCTGGCAATGGGTGCGCAGCATCAGGCTCTCGGGCTTCCTGGCGCCGAACTCGGACATGATGCGGTGCCAGAGCGTGCGGGCGGCGCGCAGCTTGGCGGCCTCCATGAAGAAGTTCATCCCGATCGCGAAGAAGAACGACAGCCGGCCCGCGAATTCGTCGACATCCATCCCGCGCGCGAGTGCGGCGCGGACATATTCGCGCCCGTCGGCAAGGGTGAAGGCAAGCTC
>JAUREX010000127.1 GCA_030834485.1 Gemmobacter sp. | reverse complement strand
TCGATGTCGAAGCCGAGCGCGCGCGAGGCAGCGTAGAGGTTCGATCCGTCGATGAAGATGGCCAGACGGTCGTCTTTGTAAAACATGTTTCATTCCTCTAATGGTCCACCCGGCAATCGCTTGCTGCACAACCCTGAGGAGAGTCGGTCGATGCCGAGACGCCCCCTTTTATATATGTCGCGCCGGTTTGCAAGCCTGTTAACACTTTGTTTGCGCTAACTATGATAGTTGAACCGGACAGTTCAGAATGCCTGATCGCGCTGGGCGGGAACCTGCCGTTCGGGGAAATGCAGCCGGAACAGGTGATTGATGCCTGCCTCGAGGCGCTCTCCGAAGAAGGATTCTCAGATATCAACTCTAGTTGTTACTATGTAACAGATGCCTTTCCGGCAGGCTCCGGGCCCGATTTCGTGAATGCCGCGCTCCGCGCGAAATGGCCCGGGCGGGGTGCGGCGGCGGCCGAGGCCGCGCTTGCGGCGCTGCATGCGACCGAGGCGCGCTTCGGGCGCAGCCGCGCGCAGCGCTGGGGGCCGCGCACGCTCGACCTCGATCTGCTGGCGTTCGGCGATCTCGTGCTGCCCGACGGCGCGACGCAGGACCGCTGGCGCGCGCTCGGCGCCGATGCCCAGCGCAGCGCGGTGCCCGAGCGGCTGATCCTGCCCCATCCGCGCCTGCAGGACCGCGCCTTCGTCCTCGTGCCGCTGGCCGAGGTGGCGCCGGGCTGGCGACATCCGCGGACCGGCACGACCGTGGCCGCGATGCGCGACGCGCTCGCGCCCGAGGCGCGCGCAAGCGTGCGCCCCCTCGTGCGGCCGCAGGCGAAACATCGCTTGTAAACCCCGGGATGCGGCCCTAAATAGGCGGCTTCTGGCCCGCCGAGCAAAGAGGTATCCGATGGCCCGCGTCACGGTCGAAGATTGCGTCGACAAGGTTCCGAACCGCTTTGAGCTCGTGCTCCTCGCCTCGCACCGCGCCCGCGAGATCGCGCGCGGCGCGCCCCTCACGGTCGAGCGGGACAAGGACAAGAACTCGGTCGTCGCGCTGCGCGAGATCGCCGACGAGACGCAGGGCGCCGAGTCGCTGCGCGAGCGTCTGATCGCGTCGAACCAGACGCAGATCGAGGTCGATGAGCCCTCGGACGACGACATGGCGCGCCTCCTGACGGCCGAGGTCGACCGTCCGATGCACGACGACATGTCCGAAGAGCGCATGCTGCGCGCCCTGATGGACGCCCAGCGGCAGGGCTGACCGGCCCGCGGGACGGGGGCAGATGATCGACGTCGAGGACCTTGTCTCCCTCATCCACAACTACAACCCGCGCTGCAACGAGGGGCTGATCCGCGGCGCCTACGATTATGGCCGCCGGATGCACGACGGCCAGATGCGCCAGTCGGGCGAGCCCTACTTCACCCATCCCGTCGCAGTGGCCGCCATCCTGACCGAGATGCGGCTCGATGATGCCACGATCGTCACCGCGCTGCTGCACGACACGATCGAGGACACGGCGGCGACGCACGAGGAAATCACCAAGCAGTTCAACGAGGAGGTGGCGCGTCTGGTCGACGGCGTCACTAAGCTCACCCGGATAAGCTTCGTTTCCGACCAGGCCAAGCAGGCCGAGAACTTCCGCAAGCTTTTCTTCGCCATGTCGAAGGATCTGCGCGTGATCCTCGTCAAGCTCGCGGACCGGCTGCACAACATGCGCACCATCCGCTCGATGAAGCCCGACAAGCAGGCCCAGAAGGCGCGCGAGACGATGGAGATCTTCGCCCCCCTCGCCGGCCGGATGGGCATGCAGTGGATGCGCGAAGAACTCGAGGATCTCGCCTTTCGCGTGCTCAACCCCGAGGCGCGCAACTCGATCCTGCGCCGCTTCATCACGCTCCAGCGCGAGACGGGCGATGCGGTCTCCAAGATCACCGGCGACATCCGCGCCGAGCTCGACCGCGCCGGGATCGAGGCCGACGTCTACGGCCGCGCCAAGAAACCCTATTCCGTCTGGCGCAAGATGCAGGAGAAGGATCTCGCCTTCTCGCGCCTCTCCGACATCTACGGCTTTCGCATCATCACCGCCGATGTCGCCGACTGCTACCGCGCGCTCGGCGTCATCCACCAGCGCTGGAAGGCCGTGCCCGGCCGCTTCAAGGACTACATCAGCCAGCCCAAGTCGAACGGCTACCGCTCGATCCACACCACCGTCTCGGGCCGCGACGGCAAGCGGGTCGAGGTGCAGATCCGCACCCGCCAGATGCACGAGGTCGCCGAGGCGGGCGTCGCGGCGCACTGGTCCTATCGCGACGGCGTGCGCTCGGTGAACCCCTTCGCGGTCGATCCCGCCCGCTGGATCGCGCAGCTGACCGAACGCTTCGACGAGGGCGACCATGACGAGTTCATGGAGCATGTCCGCCTCGAGATGTATCAGGACCAGGTGTTCTGCTTCACGCCCAAGGGCGATGTGGTGCAGCTGCCGCGCGGGGCGACGCCGCTCGATTTCGCCTATGCCATCCACACCCGCATCGGCAACGCCTGCGTCTCGGCCAAGATCGACGGCATCCGCGTGCCGCTCTGGACGCGGGTGCGCAACGGCCAGTCGGTCGAGATCATCACCGCCGAGGGCCAGCGCCCGCAGGCCAGCTGGATCGACATCGTCGCCACCGGCCGCGCCAAGGCTGCGATCCGCCGCTCGCTGCGCGAGGAGGACCGCGGCCGCTTCGTCAAGCTCGGCCGCGAACTCGCGCGCGTGACCTTCGAACGCTACGCCAAGAAGGCCACCGACAAGGCGCTGCGCACCGCCGCCCGCACCCTCGGCCTGCCGGACGAAACCGAACTTCTGGCCCGCATCGGCTCGGCCGAAATCCCCGCGAACCGCGTGGTCGAGCTGCTCTATCCCGCGCTGCCCGCGCTCGAGGCGCAGATCGTGCCGGCCGCGCGCCCCGTCGTCGGGCTTGCGGATGACCAGAGCTTCATGCGCGCCCCCTGCTGCCAGCCCGTCCCGGGCGAGCGGATCGTCGGCATCACCCACCGCGGCAAGGGGGTGGTGGCGCATGCGATGGATTGCCCCGCGCTCGCGGATTTTCAGGACGCGCCCGACCGCTGGGTGGATCTGCGCTGGCAGACGGGCCAGCACGCGCCCGTCCACACCGTGACGATCGAGGTCACGATCGCGAATGCGGCCGGGGTGCTCGGGCGGGTGTGCTCGGTCGTGGGCGAGATGCGCACCAACATCTCGGACCTTCATTTTGTCGACAAGAAACCCGACTATTACCGGATCGCCATCGACGTGGACCTGCGCGACGCCGAGCATCTGCACACGGTGCTGACCGCGCTCGATGCCGAGACCGACGTCGCGGGCGTCGCGCGCAAGCGCGATCGCAACCGCAAACCCTGAGGGCCGCCCGGCATGGTGTTCAAGCGGCGCACTCCCAAGGGCTGGATCCAGCTAGCGCAGGAATCTTTCTGGCCGCGCGGCGGCTGGTCGCGCGCGACGAGCTATGTCATGCACCGCCTGCGCCGCCTGCCCGACCCGCCGCACCGCATCGCGCGCGGCACCTTCGCGGGGCTATTCATCGGCACGCTGCCGCTGCCGGGGCTGCAGTTCGCGGGGGCCTTGCTGCTTGCCTGGGTGATGCGCGGCAATTTCATCGCCGCGGCCCTCGCGACCTTCTGGTCGAACCCCGTCACCACCCCGCTCATCGCGGTGCTGTCGATCTCGCTCGGGCACTGGATGCTCGGGATCGAACGGCCGCTGAGCGCGCCCACGATCATGGACGCCTTCGCCCAGGCGGGGGGCGAGATCTGGCGCAACCTCCTTGTCCTCTTCGGCAGGGGAGAGTTCCACTGGGACGCGCTGCGGGTCTTCATGCACGACATCTACTGGCCCTATCTCGTCGGCTCGATCGCGCCGGGGATTGTGGTGGGGGTGATCGGCTATTACCTCAGCCTGCCGATCGTGCGCGCCTATCAGGGCCTGCGCGCCAAGCGCCTGCGCGAGCGGATCGCGCGCCGGCTGGGGCGCGGCGGTGCCGCCTCTGGCGGCGGGCCGGAAAAATCCTAGAACAGCGTCACCTGCCGGAGTTCGCGATGCCCCGCCCCCTGCCCACCACCCCGCTGCGCCTCGGCGTCAACATCGACCACGTCGCGACCATCCGCAACGCCCGCGGCGGCGCGCTGCCCGATCCGGTGCGCGCGGCGCTCATGGCCGAGGCCGCGGGCGCCGACGGCATCACCGCCCATCTGCGCGAAGACCGTCGCCACATCCGCGACGACGACATCGCGCGCCTGATGGCGGCGCTGCGCGCGCCACTGAACTTCGAGATGGCCGCGACCGCCGAGATGCAGGCCATCGCGCGGCGCCACCGCCCGCACGCGGTCTGCATCGTCCCCGAGCGGCGCGAGGAACGCACGACCGAGGGCGGCCTCGACGTCGCCGCCGATGCCGCGCGGCTCGCCGACTTCATCGCGCCCCTGCGCGAGGCGGGCTGCCGCGTCTCGATGTTCATCGGCCACGACCCCCGCCAGATCGAGGCCTCGGCCCGGATCGGCGCGGCGGTCGTCGAGCTTCACACCGGGCATTACTGCGACCTGCTCGCCGAGGGCCGCACCGCCGAGGCCGCGACCGAGGCCGAGGCCCTCGCCCGTGGCGCGGCACTTGCGCATGAGGCCGGGCTCGAGGTCCACGCCGGCCATGGGCTGAACTTCGAGAACGTCGCGCCGATCGCGGCGCTGCCGCAGGTGGTCGAACTCAACATCGGCCATTTCCTGATCGGCGAAGCGGTGTTTGTGGGCCTGCCCTCGGCCATCGCCGAGATGCGCGCGATCGCGGCCCGGCAGATGCGCGCCCATCTCGCGGCGGTGCCCGACGGGCGCTATGTCGCGCGCGCGATCGTCGACAGCGACGGGGTGGTGAACGAACCCCTCGTGATCGCGCTGTCGCTCGAAAAGGCCGGCGAGGGCGTCGTGTTCGATTTCGCGGGCTCCTCGGCACCCTGCGCGGGGCCGATGAACTCGGTCCGGGCGACGACGGTCTCGGCCGTCTATCTGGCGATGCGGCACGTCTTTCCCGATGTGCCGCTCTCGGCTGGCGCCTTCGAGCCCTTCGAGATCCTCGGGATCGAGGGCACCTTCCTCGATGCCCATTACCCGCGCCCGGTGTCGGGCTGCGCGGCCGAGGTCAGCCAGCGCATCGCCGAGGCGGTGTTCGCGGCCCTCGTGCAGGCGATCCCCGAGCGCGTGCCGGCCGCGCCCGCGGGCACCTCGGGCAATTTCGCACTGGGCGGCCACGACCCCGAAACGGGGCGCGATTTCGTGATGTATCAGATCTCGGGCGGCGGATATGGCGGCAACGCCGACCATGACGGGCTGTCGAACGGCTGTTCGACCATTGGCATCTCGAAGGCCCCGCCGATCGAGATCATGGAGCAGCGCTTTCCGGTGCTCTATCGCCGCTATGCGCTGCACGAGGGGTCGGGCGGGGCGGGGCGGCAGCGCGGCGGCTTCGGCGTCGACTACGAAGTCGAGCTTTTGCGCGGGCAGGCGCGGGCGTCCTTCGTGATGGATCACGGCCGCGTCGGGCCGCAGGGCGCGCTCGGCGGCGGCGACGGGGCGGTGAACCGGGTCGAGGTGATCCGCGACGGGCAGGTGATGGTGCCCGAGCACCTCTCGAAGGCCCAGGACATCCCGCTGGCCCCGGGCGACCGGGTGCGGGTGCGCACGCCCGGCGGGGGCGGCTATGGCCCTGCAGCCGAACGCGACCCCGAAGCGGTCGCCGAGGATGTCCGGCTTGGCCGCTATGGCCCCGAGGCAGCGCGCCGCCTCTTTGGCTGGCGGGGCTGAGGGGCGCGCCGTTCCCCCTTGCCCCCCGCCGCGCGGCGGTTAACTTGCGGGCATGACACCCTGAAAGGCGGAGGCAAGGCGATGGGCTGGCTGGCGGATTCCCACATGGCGCGGCGTGGCGTGGCGGGCGGCAAGGAGGGGGCGTTCCATCGCCTGACCGAGGCCGCGCAGGGCAGCTATCATTACGTCTACGGCCCCTATTCGGCGCCGGTCCTGCGCATCGCGCCGGGCGATGTGGTCGAGTTCGAGACCCTCGACGCCTTTGGCGGGGCGGTGAAATCCGAGGATGACCTGCCCTCCAAGGTCCTCAACATGCCCTTCGTCAACCCGCAGAACGGCCCCGTTTCCGTCGCGGGCGCCGAAAAGGGCGACGTGCTCGCGGTTCATGTCCGCTCGCTTTTGCCGCGCGGGCCGCAGCCGGCGGGCACCACCGCCCTCATCCCCGATTTCGGCGGGCTGACCTCAAGCTCGGCGCTGATGCTCAACGCCGCGCTGCCCGAGCGCGTCAAGAAGATGGTGGTGACGACCGAGGGCGTCGTCTTTTCCGACCGCGTGACGCTGCCCTATGAGCCCTTCGTGGGCACGATGGGCGTCAGCCCCGAGATCGAGGCGGTAAGCTCGCTCCAGCCCGACTATTGGGGCGGCAACATGGACCTGCCCGATGTCGCGCCGGGCGCGGTCATGTATTTCCCCGTCCAGCGCGCGGGGGCGCATTTCTTTATCGGCGACTGCCACGGCCGGCAGGGCGATGGCGAGCTGTGCGGCGTCGCGGTCGAGATGGCGGCGACGGTGACGGTGCAGATCGACCTCATCAAGGGCTGGTCGATCCCGGGCGTGCGGCTCGAGACGGCCGAGATGATCATGGCCGTGGGCAGCGCCCGCCCGATGGAGGACGCCGCGCGCATGGCCTATCGCGACC
This sequence comes from Gemmobacter sp., assembly GCA_030834485.1. Classification (GTDB taxonomy): domain Bacteria; phylum Pseudomonadota; class Alphaproteobacteria; order Rhodobacterales; family Rhodobacteraceae; genus JAUREX01. The sequence goes on along the minus strand of JAUREX010000127.1, from coordinate 608 downwards.
TCGTGCGCTGGCTCGTCACCGATTACGGCTATGAGGAATCCGAGGCCTATTTCCTCTGCACCCAGGCGGGGCGGGTGCGGCTCGGCAACATGGTCGATCCGAAATACACGCTCGGCGCCTCGATGGCCAAGCGCTTCCTCGGCTGAGAGGCGGAAGGGGCCGTGGCGGCGGGGACGGGCAGCGGCGCGCTCATCGTCGGCCTCGACGCCGGAACCTCGGCGATCAAGGCCGTGGCCTTCGATCTTGCCGGGCATGAGGTCGCCTCGGCAAGCCGGCGCAACGCCTATGACATCGGCGCGGATGGTGCCGTCACCCAGCCCATGGCGCGGACCTTCGACGATTGCGCGGCGGTGCTACGCGATCTTGGCGCGCAGATCGAGGGCTTCGCCGCGCGGGTCGCGGCGCTCGGTGTAACGGGGCAGGGCGATGGCACCTGGCTTCTTGACGGGGCAGGCGCGCCGGTCGGGGATGGCCTGCTGTGGCTCGATGTGCGCGCAGCCGCGATCGTGCGCACGATGACGCGAACCGAGGCCGACCGCGACCGCTTCGCCGCCACCGGCACGGGGCTCACGGCCTGCCAGCAGGGGCCGCAGCTGCGCTTTCTGGCC
>JAUREX010000126.1 GCA_030834485.1 Gemmobacter sp. | reverse complement strand
CATCGCCGCCCCGATCCTTGCGCAGACGCGCGAGATCGTGGGCCTCATCCGCTCGCGCACGCGCTGAGGGGGGGCCATGACCTCGCGGATCCACCCCGCCGCGCGCATCGGTCATGTCCACCTCAAGGTCGCCGACCTCGACCTCGCCATCGCCTTCTGGCGCGACGTGATGGGGTTCGACCTGACGCAGCGCTACGGCACGCAGGCGGCGTTCCTCTCGGCCGGGGGCTATCACCACCATATCGGCCTCAATACATGGGAGAGTGCGGGCGCACCCCCCGCGCCGCCCGGCCATCCCGGCCTCTATCACGTCGCGATCCTCTATCCCGACCGCGCGAGCCTCGGGGCGGCGCTGGCGCGCGTGCTGGCCGCGGGCGTGCCGCTGCAGGGCGCGGCCGACCATGGCGTGAGCGAGGCGGTCTATTTCGCCGATCCCGACGGCAACGGCATCGAGATCTATCGCGACCGGCCCGAGGCCGAATGGCCGCGCGACGCGGACGGCGGGCTTGCGATGTCGAACGGCCGGCTCGACCTCGCGGCACTTCTGGCCGAAGCCGGCTGAACCCCGGGGGCGCGCACAGATGAAGGTCCTTCTCGGGGTCGACACGGGCGGCACCTATACCGATGCCGCGGTCATCGACGCCGACCAGACGCGCGTTCTGGGCAAGGCCAAGGCGCTAACCTCGCGGCCCGATCTGGCGGTCGGGATCGCCGGGGCGATCGACGGGGCGATGGCGGCGGCCGGCGTGGGGCCGGACGCGGTGGGCCTTGTCGCGATGTCGACGACGCTCGCGACGAATGCGCTGGTTGAGGGTCAGGGCGGGCGGGCCGCGCTGATCGCGATCGGCTTCGACGCCCCGGACCTCGAACGCGCGGGGCTGGCCGAGGCGCTCGGCGCCGACACCCTCATCACCATCGCGGGCGGGCACGAGGCCTCGGGCGCCGAGGCGCGCCCGCTCGATCTCGCGGCGCTCGAGGCCGCGGTCGGCGCGCTGCCCGCGGGCCTCACGGGGGTTGCGGTGGCGGCGCGCTTTGCCGTGCGCAACCCCGCGCACGAGATCGCTGCGCGCGCGGCGGTGACGCGCCTCGCGGGCCTGCCCGTCACCTGCTCGCACGAGCTTTCGGCGCGCCTCAACGGGCCCAAGCGCGCGCTGACGGCACTTCTGAACGCGCGCCTCATCGGCCTTATCACGCGGCTGATCGCCGCGACCGAGGCGGAACTTGCGCGGCGCGGCATCGACGCACCCCTAATGGTCGTGCGGGGCGATGGCGCGCTCATGTCCGCCGCGCAGGCGCGCGAGCGGCCGATCGAGACGATCCTGTCGGGCCCCGCGGCCTCGATCGTCGGCGCGCGCTGGCTGACCGGCGAGGCCGAGGCGCTCGTCTCCGACATCGGCGGCACCACGACCGATGTCGCGGTGCTGCGCGGCGGGCTGCCCCGGATCGACCCCGAGGGCGCCCGCGTCGGGCGCTTTCGCACCATGGTCGAGGCGGTGGCGATGCGCACCACCGGCCTTGGCGGCGACAGCGAGGTGCATGTCAACCGCGAGGGCCTCGGGGGCGGCGTGCGCCTCGGGCCCAAGCGGGTCATCCCCGTGAGCCTCGCCGCGACGCTCGACCCCGCGACGGTTCATGCCGCACTCGACCGCGCGCTCGCCTCGGACCTGCCGGGCGAGCATGACGGGCGCTTTGCGCTGCGGCTGGCACCCGCCGACGCGCCCGGCCTCGATGCGCGTGAGGCGCAGCTCATGGCGCGGCTCGCACCGACGCCCCTGCCGCTCGGGGCGGTGGTGACGGCGCGGATGGATCTTGCCGCGCTCGACCGGCTGGTGGCGCGCGGCCTTGTCCAGCGCGTGGGCGTCACGCCCTCGGATGCGGCGCATGTCGCGGGCCTTCTTGGCGCATGGGACGGGGCGGCGGCGCAAAAGGCGCTGCGCCTGATGGCGCGGCTCAGGACCGGGAGCGGGCTCTTGCTTGCGCCCGATGCGCCGGCGCTGGCGCGGATGATCGTCGAGCAACTGACCGAACAGACCATGCGCGCACTGCTCGAGGCTGCGCTCGCCGAGGATGCGGCCGCGGGCGGCTGGTCGGCCGATGAGGTCGAGGCGCTCGCCGACCATCCGCTCCTGCGGGCGGGGATCAGGGGGCATGCCGGGGCGCTCGCGCTCGGGGCGCGGCTCGGGCTGCCGGTGGTGGGGCTCGGGGCGTCGGCGCCGACCTATTACGGCGCGGTCGGGGCGCGGCTCGGGGCGCGGATGTGCCTGCCCGAGCATGCGGGCGTGGCAAATGCGATCGGGGCAGTGGTGGGGCAGGTATCCGTGCGCCTCGAGGGGCTGGTCACGAGCCCGGCCGAGGGGCGATATGTCGCGCATCTGCCCGCGGGCCCCGTGCCCTTTGCCGACGAGGGCGCGGCGCGCGCGGCGCTGCGCGAGACGCTTCAGGCCGAGGCGCGCGCGCGCGCCCTTGCCGCGGGCGCCGAGGCGGTCCGGATCGAGGCGCAGGAAGATCGCCGCGTGGCCGAGATCGAGGGCCGCGCGATGTTCATCGAGGCGCGCCTCGTCATCACCGCCTCGGGGCGGCCGCGCGTCGCGCATGCGGGCTGATCCCCCGCCCCTTGCGGCCACCCCGGGGGCAAACTAAGGTTTCACCGGGGCCGCAACCGGCCCGGCAGGACCTCCCGCCAGAGGAGAAGGGCAGCATGAGAGACCCGATCGACACCTACATGAACACCCTCGTGCCGATGGTCGTCGAGCAGACGAGCCGGGGCGAGCGGGCCTATGACATCTATTCGCGCCTCCTCAAGGAGCGCATCATCTTCATGTCGGGCCCCGTGCACGACGCGATGTCGACCCTGATCGTGGCGCAGCTTCTGTTCCTCGAGGCCGAGAACCCCTCGAAGGAAATCGCCATGTACATCAACAGCCCCGGCGGCGTCGTGACGTCGGGCCTGTCGATCTACGACACGATGCTCTACATCAAGCCCAAGGTCTCGACCCTCGTCGTCGGGCAGGCGGCCTCTATGGGCTCGCTCCTGCTGACGGCGGGCGAGAAGGGGATGCGCTTTGCGCTGCCCAACGCGCGGGTGATGGTCCACCAGCCCTCGGGCGGCTATCAGGGGCAGGCCACCGACATCATGATCCATGCGCGCGAGACCCAGAAGCTCAAGGATCGGCTGAACCAGATCTATGTCCGCCACACCGGGCAGGATCTCGGCACCGTCGAGGCCGCACTCGAGCGCGACAATTTCATGTCGGCCGAAGAGGCCAAGGCCTGGGGCCTCATCGACCAGATCGTCGAGAGCCGCGAGGCCGTCCAGACCGACAAGGCAGGAAGCTGAGCGGTCCGGGGCACGGGCGGGGGGCTGCGTCACCCCCGCTGCCCCGGGTCGGACGATTTGGCGTTGTGCCCCGCGCCCCCTGACTTTATGGTCTGTAAAGGGTCGATGGGCGAAGGGTGCCGAGCAGACCCGCGCGCATCCGGCGCGCCGCGCAAGGGCCGAAACGCAACGGCAAAGGGCAGAGGCGGACGATGGCAAGCAACCCCGGCGGCGACAGCAAGAACACGCTCTACTGCTCTTTCTGCGGCAAGAGCCAGCATGAGGTGCGCAAGCTGATCGCGGGTCCGACCGTCTTCATCTGCGACGAATGCGTCGAGCTTTGCATGGACATCATCCGCGAGGAGACGAAATCCTCGGGCATCCGTTCGGCCGACGGGGTGCCGACGCCGCGCGACATCTGCAAGGTGCTCGACGATTACGTCATCGGCCAGAGCCACGCCAAGCGCGTCCTCTCGGTCGCGGTCCACAACCACTACAAGCGCCTCAACCATTCGGGCAAGGCCAACGAGGTTGAACTCTCGAAGTCGAACATCCTGCTGATCGGCCCGACGGGCTGCGGCAAGACGCTGCTGGCGCAGACGCTCGCGCGCATCCTCGATGTGCCCTTCACCATGGCCGACGCCACGACGCTGACCGAGGCGGGCTATGTCGGCGAGGATGTCGAGAACATCATCCTCAAGCTTCTGCAGGCCAGCGAATACAACGTCGAGCGCGCCCAGCGCGGCATCGTCTACATCGACGAGGTCGACAAGATCACGCGCAAGTCCGACAACCCCTCGATCACCCGCGACGTCTCGGGCGAGGGGGTGCAGCAGGCGCTCCTCAAGATCATGGAGGGGACCGTCGCCTCGGTTCCGCCGCAGGGGGGCCGCAAGCATCCCCAGCAGGAGTTCCTGCAGGTCGACACGACCAACATCCTCTTCATCTGCGGCGGCGCCTTCTCGGGGCTCGAGCGCATCATCGCGCAGCGCAACAAGGGCAGCGCGATGGGCTTTGGCGCCGATGTGAAGGAGCCCGACTCGCGCGGCGTGGGCGAACTCTTCCGCGAGCTCGAGCCCGAGGACCTGCTCAAGTTCGGCCTCATCCCCGAATTCGTCGGCCGCCTGCCGGTGATCGCGACGCTGACCGACCTCGACGAGGCCGCCCTCGTCAAGATCCTGACCGAGCCCAAGAACGCGCTGGTGCGCCAGTATCAGAAGCTCTTCGAGATCGAGGGCGTCAAGCTCACCTTCACCGATGACGCGCTTGTCGCGATCGCGCGGCGCGCGATCAAGCGCAAGACCGGCGCGCGCGGCCTGCGCTCGATCATGGAGGATATCCTGCTCGAGACGATGTTCGAGCTTCCCGGCCTCGACGGGGTCGAGGAGGTCGTCGTCAACGAGGAGGCGGTGGGCGGCGAGGTGAAGCCGCTGCTCATCTACAGCGACCAGAAGGCCAAGAAGAAGGAAGTCGCGGGCGCGGCGGGCTGAGGGGCGCAGGGCCCCGCCCCCGACGACACCCCCCGAGCAAAACATGCCCGCCCCTGCAAGCCCAGAGGTTTCCGACCGGCGTGCGCGGCGCAACGTCCTCGTGCTCGTGGCGGCGCAGGCGCTGCTGGGCGCGCAGATGCCCATGATGTTCACGATCGCGGGGCTTGCGGGGCAGACGCTGGCCACCAACCCCTGCTGGGCGACGCTGCCCATCACCGCGATGGTCGTGGGCTCGATGCTGGCGGCCAACCCGCTCTCGGCGCTGATGCAGCGCTTCGGGCGGCGGGCGGGCTTTGCCGCGGGCGCGCTCGGGGGCATGGCGGGCGCGATAACGTCGGCGGCGGGGCTGGCGCTTGCGTCGTTCCCGCTTTTCGTCGCCGGCGCGCTCTTGTCGGGGATCTACATGTCGGCGCAGGGCTTCTATCGCTTTGCCGCCGCCGATACCGCCTCGGAGGCGTTCCGGCCCAAGGCGATCTCCTGGGTGATGGCGGGGGGCCTTCTGTCGGCGGTGGTCGGGCCGCAACTCGTCAAGGTGACGGCCGAGGCGATGGTGGTGCCGTTTCTGGGCACATACCTCGCGGTCGTGGCGCTGAACCTCGCCGGCATCGGGCTTTTCGCCGCGCTCGACATCCCGCGCCCGGCCCGCCCCATGGCTGGCGCCGACGCGGGGCGATCGCGGCTCGCACTCCTGCGCACGCCCGAGATCGCGGTGGCGGTCATCTGCGCGACCGTCTCCTATGCGCTCATGAACCTCGTGATGACCTCCTCGCCCCTCGCGGTGGTGGGCTGCGGCTTTTCGATCGCCGATGCGGCGGATGTGGTCACGGGGCATGTGCTGGCGATGTATGCGCCCTCTTTCGTGACGGGCCACATCATCGCGCGCTTCGGCGCACCGCGCGTGGTGGGCGTCGGCCTCGCGATTCTCGCGGGGGCGGGCGTTGTGGCATTGATGGGGGTGGAGCTCGGGCATTTCTTCGTGGCCCTCGTCCTCCTCGGGGTGGGCTGGAACTTCGGCTTCATCGGCGCGACGACGATGCTTGCGGGGCTGCACACCCCGGCCGAGCGGGGGCGGATGCAGGGGATGAACGATTTCATTGTCTTCGCCGGCGTCTCGCTTGCCTCGATCTCGTCGGGTGGCCTCATGAACTGCTCGGGCGGCAGCGTCGAGGCGGGCTGGCAGGCGGTCAATCTGGCGATGACGCCCTTCCTCGTGCTCGCGGGCAGCGCGCTCATCTGGCTGATGATGCGCCGGCGTCCGGCCTGAGGCAAAATCGCCGCAAGGGCCCCCTTGCGGCGGTCGCGCGCTTGGGCTAACCGAAGCCTCAGAGCGGGCGGGCGTAGCTCAGGGGTAGAGCACAACCTTGCCAAGGTTGGGGTCGAGGGTTCGAATCCCTTCGCCCGCTCCAGTTTTCCACACCGGATGCGGCATAAGGCGCGGGGTCGTTAACCCCGCATCAAGCTGTTGCCTGCAAGCCTGCGGCGTGCATCAATGCCGGGGCGCCTTTTCGGTTGGACATTTCGATGAAGCGGATGCTTGGGGTTTTTGCCCTTGCCGGCACACTCGCGGGTTGCGGGGGGGGCGGCACGGGGACCGTGCCGGATTACCGCGGCCTCAACGTGCCCCGCAGCCCGACGGGCGATCCGGCGGCGACCTCGGGGACGCTGCCCGCGCCCTGGAACCGCCATTTCGTCACCGCCTTCGATCCGGCCGTGATCGCGGCCGTGCGCGCCCAGCCGGGCTATGTCGGCAACCAGCTCAGCTATGATCTGACGGTCGAGGGGCATCCGACCCTCGCCGGCGGCGGGACCCTCAGCGGCCAGCCGCTCCTTGCGTCGCGGCTCGATCATGCCCATTCGGTCGGGCTGACCGGCGCCGGCCAGACGCTGAGCATGATCGACGACGCGCCCCGGCGCAGCCACCAGCAATTCGCGGGCACGAATTTCGTGACCTCGGGCCTCCAGTTCACCGGCACGCATGGGACGGGGGTCGCCTCGGTCCTTGTCGGCAATGGCGTCGCGGTCACGACCGGCTATGCCCCCGGCGCGCGCCTCCATGCGGCCGAGATGCGCTATGGCGGCGCGACGGACTGGCCGCAGCTTGCCATCAACATGCGCGATGCGGCCTCCTATGGCTCGGTCGCGGTCAACAACAGCTGGACCCTCATCGCGGGCGTGGGCGCCGACAGCACGATCACCCTCGCGGGGTCCGTGCCGGCGGATTATTTCGCGCCCGGCAACGTCGCGTCGGGCTATATGGACGCTCTGCGCAGCTATGTCGCGCAGGGCGTCGTGGTCTTTGCGCTCCAGAACGATTTCGATGCCACGAGCGCGAGCCTGCTGGCCGCGCTGCCCGCGGTCTATCCCGAGCTCGAGCCCGGCTGGATCGCGGCCATGAACGCGGTCCCGATCATGTCGGGCGGCACCATCACCGGCGCGGTGCGGATCTCGGCCGGCTGCCTCGAGGCCGCGCGCTTCTGCATTGCCGCCGACGGGCAGATCATGGCCGCGAGCGCGGCCGGAAGCGGCACCTATCAGCTGATGTCGGGCGCCTCGATGTCCTCACCGCAGGTCGCGGGCGCGCTCGCGCTCCTGGCCGAGGCGTTCCCCGACCTCTCGCCCGCCCAGCTGCGCG
>JAUREX010000125.1 GCA_030834485.1 Gemmobacter sp. | reverse complement strand
CTGCGGCACGACCCCGATCGCGGCGCGCAGGCTGTCCTGCGTCACGGCGCGCAGGTCCTGCCCGTCGATGCGGATCGCGCCGCCGGTGACGTCGTAGAAGCGAAAGAGAAGCCGCCCGATGGTCGATTTGCCCGACCCCGACGGCCCGACGATCGCGACCGTCTGGCCCGGATCGACCCGCAGCGAGATGCCGTGCAGGATCTCGCGCGCGGGCTCGTAGGAAAAACGCACCGCATCGAACGCGATCGCCCCCGCGCTCACGCGCAGGGGGGTGGCGCCCGGGGCGTCGGTGATCTCGGCCGGCTGGTCGAGCAGGCCGAACATCTCGGCCATGTCGACCAGCGCCTGGCGGATCTCGCGGTAGACCGTGCCGAGGAAGTTGAGCGGCATGGTGATCTGGATCATGAAGGCGTTGACCATCACGAAATCGCCAAGCGTCAGCGTGCCGGCCTGCACGCCGCGCGCCGCCATCGCCATCACGACGACCAGCCCCGAGGTGATGAGCAGGGACTGCCCGACATTGAGGAAGGTAAGCGACAGCCCCGTCGTCACCGCCGCCTTCTCGTAGCGCGCCATCGCGCCGTCATAGCGCATCGCCTCGCGCTCGGTGGCGTTGAAATAGCGCACCGTTTCCACGTTGAGGAGGCTGTCGATGGCCTTCTGGTTGGCGTCGGTGTCCTGGGCGTTCATCTCGCGCCGGACCTTCACGCGCCATTCGGTGACGCGAAAGGTGAACGCCACATAGGCCGCGATGATGCCGACCACGACCGCCGCATAGGCCCAACCGAAATAGGCGAAGAAGAAGATCGCGACGACCGTGATCTCGATGATGAGCGGCCCGATCGAGAAGAGCATGAAGCGCAGCAGGAAATCGATCCCCTTCACGCCGCGCTCGATGATACGCGACAGCCCGCCCGTCTTGCGCGTGATGTGAAAGCGCATCGAGAGCGCGTGCATGTGCCTGAAGGTCTCGAGCGCGACCTTGCGCAGCGCGCGCTGCCCGACGCGCACGAAGATCGCGTCGCGCAATTCGCCGAAGGCGACGGTGCCGAAGCGCGCAACCCCGTAGGCGATCGTCAGCGCGACCGCCCCGAACCCCAGCATCGCGGCCCCGTCGGGCGCTGGCCCCGCCAGCGCATCGACCGCGAATTTGTAAAAGATGGGCGTCGCGAAGGACACGGCCTTGGCCGCGACCAGCGCGATGAGCGCGAGGACCACGCGCCGGCGGGCCCAGCCCTCGCCCTCGGGCCACAGATAGGGCACGACGCGCATCAGCGTGCGGCGCGCCCCGGCGGGCGGGGGGGCGGCATCGGTCGGGCTGGCGGGGCGGGCAGTCTGGGCCATTTGCTTCACTTCATCTTCTGGCGCGGCTTGGACCGGCCAGCGGCAAAGCGCAAGGGGCGCCGCATCACTCCTCGATGAGCGGCAGCGTGAAGACCTGCCCGGGATAGATCAGGTCGGGGTCGCGGATCTGCGCGCGGTTGGCCTCGAAGATCTGCACATAGAGCAGCCCCGAGCCGTAGCTGCGCCGCGCGATCCGCCAGAGCGAGTTGCCGGGCTGGACCGTCACCGAGACGGGCGCGCCATCGACGCCCGCGGCGGCGACCGTCTCGGGCGCCTCGCGCTTGAAGGGCGTCTCGAAGCGCGAGGTGACGCGGCCCGCATCGTCGATCTGGTCGGCGCGCAGCGTGTAGACGCCCGGCGCGATGGCGGGCAGGCTCGCGCGCCATGTGCCGTCCTCGGCAACGAGCGTGGTGAGGAGCGCGCGATTGTCGAGATAGACCCGCACGAAGAGCCCCGCCGCCCCGCGCCCGTCGAGGACGACATTGCCCGACCCGTTGTAGGAGATGGCCTCGATCCGCACGAGGGCAGGATCGGCCTGCGCGGCGGGTTGCAGCACGCGCACGCCCTCGCCGTCGACCAGCACGGCCGAAGGGGCGGCCGGCTGCGGCAGTTCGGCGGCAGGTGCCGGCGCAGGAGCCGGCGCAGGCGTCGGCTCGGGCGTCGGCTCGGGCGATGGCGCGGCCGATGCTTCGGTGGGCGGTGCGGGGGTCGCTGCCGGCTGGCCTTCGGCTGATTGCGCCGCGGCTGGCGCGGGTGATGCGGCCTCCGGGGTTGCCGCCTCCGGGGTTGCGGACTTTGGCGTTGCCGCCTCCGAGGTTACGGCCGCTACGGCCTCGGGGGCCGAAGGCTGCGGGGCCGCGGGCGCCTCCGGCGCGGGCGCGGGCGCGGCGATAGGGCCGATGATGACGCTTGCATCTGAAGCGACCGCGCGCCCGTCGGCACGCGTGACCGAAAGGGTCATCACGCGCGGTGTGTTGGACGGGCCGAGGCGCGCGAATGAGGTGAACCCGCCCTGCCCGTCGGCGCGCGTGACCGCGACCGGGGCGCCATCGAGCAGCACCGAGACGGACGCACGCGGCGGCGCCCTTCCAGCGACGAGGGCGCTGCCGTCGGCCTCGATCCGCACAACGTCGAAGCCGACCTCGGGCGCGGGGGCAGGTGCAGGGGTCGGATCGACCTTTGCCTGAGCAGGCTGTTCAGCCGCGGGCTGGGGCGGGGCGGGCTGGGCCTCGGGGACGGGCTCTGCCGCGGCCTGCGCCGCCGGCTGTTCAGCGGGGGCAGGTTCGGGGGCAGCTGCGGGGGCAGGCGCTGCCTCGGGCTGCGCTGCCGGCTGTTCAGCGGGGGATGGCGCGAGGGCTGTTTCTGGGGCGGGCGCTGCCTCGGGGGAGGGGGCGACCTCGGCGGCCTGTGCGGGCTCGGGCTGGGCGGCCGGGGCCGGCTCAGTCGCAGGGGCCGGGCCAGGCGCGGGTGCAGGCGCGGGGGCCTGGGCGGCGGCTTCGGGCGCTGCGGGGGCCTCTGGCGAAGGCGGAGGCGGATCGCCGAACATGGCGAAAAGGACGGCCGCCACGGCAGCGACCGCCGCCATGGCAAGCACAGTGCGGGTCATGCCGCCCCCTGCGGGACCGCCAGCCTGTTCGTTCACCTTGCCCCCTTGCGGCGCGCCGATCTTGAGCGCCCCGTGAAACCCCTGTAACAGGCTTGAAAACACGTTTCAAAGGTCAGTTCAATGGAGAGAACCCGCTCGGTCTGCGTCTATTGCGGTTCGCGCGCCGGGCACGATCCGGCCTATCTGGCGGCGGCGGAGGAACTCGGGCTTTTGATCGCGGGCGAGGGGTGGCGGCTCGTCTATGGCGCCGGGGATATCGGCATCATGGGCCGCACGGCCGCCGCGGCGCAGGGGGCCGGGGCGACGGCGCTTGGTGTCATCCCGGTGCATCTGCAATCGCGCGAGGTCGCGCGCGAGAGCCTGACCATGCTCATCGTCACCGAGAACATGCATGAACGCAAGAAGGTCATGTTCATGAACGCGGACGCGATCGTGGTGCTGCCGGGCGGGGCGGGGACGCTTGATGAGTTCTTCGAGGTGCTGACGTGGAAGCAGATCGGGCTCCACCGCAAGCCGATCTTCCTCGTCGATGCGGGCGGGTTCTGGGGGCCGCTCGTGGCGCTCATCGATCATGTGATCGCGAGCGGGTTCGCCGAACCTTCGCTGCGCGATCTGATCACGGTGGTGCCCGATGTCGCCGCGCTGGGGCCGCGGTTGCGCGGCGCGCTCGGCTGACGGGCGGGGCGGGTTGAGATGCGGGCGGCTCGGCGCCGCCCGCGGGGCCGTCACATCCGGCTAGCGACGTTTTCCCAGTTCACGAGTTTCTCGAGGAAGTTCGTGAGGTAGACCGGGCGCTTGTTGCGGAAGTCGATGTAGTAGGAGTGCTCCCACACGTCGCAGCCCAAAAGTGCGGTCTGCCCGAAGCAGAGCGGGTTCACCCCGTTCTCGGTCTTGGTGACCTTGAGCGCGCCGTCGGTGTCGCGCACGAGCCAGGCCCAGCCCGAGCCGAACTGGCCGGCGCCGGCGGCGGCGAAATCATCCTTGAACTTCTGGACCGACCCGAAGCTCTCGATCAGCGCCTTTTCCAGCGCGCCCGGCATCTTCTTGTTCTCGCCCGGGCCCATCATCTTCCAGAACTCGTTGTGGTTCCAGTGCTGGCTGGCGTTGTTGAAGATGCCCGACTGCGCGACCGCGCCCGCCTTGTAGGTGCCGCGCACGATCGCCTCGAGGCTCTGCCCCTCCCACTCGGTGCCGGCGATGAGCTTGTTGCCGTTGTCGACATAGGCCTTGTGGTGGAGGTCGTGGTGATATTCGAGCGTCTCGCGCGACATCCCCAGCGCGGCGAGCGCGTCATGGGCATAGGGCAGGTCGGGAAGGGTGAAGGCCATGGCGGATCCTTTGCGATTTCTGTGCGGCTGTCAGGGGCGCGCGTGCATGAAACGCATCGCGCCGACCCGGCTATAAGAGGGCGCGTCGGGCCGAGGTCAAGGGTGCGCGTGGCCCTGCGCGCCGAGCGGGAGGCGCAATTCGGCCCTGAGCCCGCCGAGGCGTGCACTCCGATCAAGCCGGAGCGACCCGCCATGCGCGCGGGCGGCGCCCTCTGCGATCGCGAGCCCGAGGCCGACGCCGCCCGAATTTGGGTCGCGCGCGGCGCCGAGGCGCGTGAAGGGGCGCAGCGCCTCGGCGCGCCGATCTTCGGGGATCCCGGGGCCGTCATCCTCGACCGCGATCACGGCCGTATCGCCGTCGCGCAGGACCTCGACCTCGGTGCGCGCGGCGTGGCGGTTGGCGTTGGCGATGAGGTTCTCGATCGCCCGGCCGAGCGCGTCGGCCCGCACCTCGAGCTCGGGGAGCGGTGCGCCAGCGCGCAGCTGCGCGCTGCGACCGGCGCGCGCCGCCCGCTCGATCACCCCAGCCACGAAATCCCCGAGCGCGACGCGCTGCGGCGCCTCGGTGCCCGTGCCGCGGGCGAAGGCGAGGAAATCGTCGATCATCCGCTCCATCTCGGCGACATCGCCCGCGAGGGCGGCGGTCTCATCGGAGGGGTCGAGCATCGCAAGCCCCAGCCGCATCCGCGTCAGCGGCGTGCGCAGGTCGTGGCTCACCCCCGTGAGCATGAGGGTGCGCTGCTCGATCTGGCGTTCGATCCGGGCGCGCATCTCGAGAAAGGCTGCGCCGGCGGCGCGCACCTCGGTCGCGCCGCGCACGCTGTAGGGCACGACCTCGCCGCGGCCGAAGGCGTCGGCGGCGGCCGCAAGCCGCGCGATGGGCTTGAGCTGGTTGCGCAGATACTGAAACGAGATCGCCGTCATCAGAAGGCCGGTGAAGAGCATCAGGACGAGGAGCTGGTGCGGATTGGTCGCCGAGATCCGCGCGCGCGGCACCTCGAGCTGCACGAGGCCAGCGGGCGACTGCCACCAGATCAGCATGCGCGAGGGACGCTCGCGCAGCTCGACCGCGCGCAGGCCCTCGAGTTCGGCCCTCAGGACGCCGATCGCGGCGCGGCCCGAGAAATCGAAGAGCGCGCGCAGGTCGGCCCCGGGGGCGTCCGTCGCGGGCTCGACCTCGAACTCGAGCGCGCGCGCCCCCTCCTGCAGCGTCCCGAGCGCATCCGCCCCGCGGCCCGCCTCGGCCTCGACCACCGCCGACAGGAGCGCGAGTTCGGCCACCAGCGCCCGCGTCATCTGGCGCGCGACCGATTCGTAATGGCGCTGCACGAAGACGACCGACACGACGAGGACAAGCGTCGCGACCGGCACGATGAGGATGAGTGCCGCGCGCCCGTAGAGCCCCCGGGGCAGGAAGGACTTGACCGTGACCGCCATCATGCGAGCCTAGCGGCAGGCGGGCCACAACGCAAAGGGGCAAAGGCGATGGTCGATCTTGTGGCAGGCCGCATCGACCGGCTCGGGCCGGCCCTGCGCAGGATCGTGGCGCCGAACCCCTCGGCGCTGACCGGGGCGGGCACGAACAGCTATCTGCTGGGCGAGGGGCGGCTCGCGCTGATCGACCCCGGCCCGCGCGATCCGCGCCATGGCGCCGCGCTGCGCGACGCGATCGGCACCGCGCGCATCGGCTGGATCATCGTCACCCATCGCCACCGCGATCATTCCCCCCTCGCGCGCGAGATCGCCGAATGGTCGGGCGCCCCGATCCTTGCCGGGCCGCGCACGCCCCCGCCTGCGCTGCCCGGTTTCGCCCGCGGCATCGACCTCGGCGGCGGCGAGGGGATCGACGCCGACTTTGCCCCCGACGTCACGCTGCGCGACGGCGATGAGATCGCGGGCGACGGCTGGACCCTGCGCGCGCTCCACACGCCCGGGCATCTGGACGATCATCTGTGCCTCCTCTCGGCCGAGGGGGCGTTTTCGGGCGATCATGTCATGGGCTGGGCCACGAGCCTCGTCTCGCCGCCCGACGGCGACATGAGGGAGTATCTGTCCTCGCTCGGGCGCCTCGCGCGGACGGGGGTCGGGCGGCTCTGGCCGGGGCATGGCGCGACCATCGAGGATGCACAGGCGCGCATCGCCGAGCTTGCGGCGCATCGCACGGGGCGCGCCGAGGCGATCCTGCGCGCCATCGCCGCGGGCGCCCCGGGGATCGGGCAGATCGTGGCGGAGGTCTATGCCGACACGCCCCCAGCCCTTCACCCGGCCGCGACGCGCAACGTGCTCGCGCATCTGATCCACCTTGCGCGCGAGGGCAGGGTCGCGGCCGAGGCGCCCGAGGTGACGGACCTCTCGCGGTTGCGCTTTGTGCTGCCCGATCGCGCCTGAACCCTCTGGACGCCCCCCTCGCCCCTTGCTATAGGCGACCTCGGTCCGGCGTAGCTCAGCGGTAGAGCAGTTGACTGTTAATCAATTGGTCGTAGGTTCGATCCCTACCGCCGGAGCCAAGAAATCAATGGGTTACGCCCTGTCAGCCGCCTAAGACGGTGAGTTAAGACGGGTTCTAGGACGGAAGGCGGGCAGCTTGCCCGCCTTTTTTTGTCCGCCATCAGCGCCCATGGGACAGTTTGGCATGTTTGCTTATCGGAGGGTTTGCGGCTCATCTTAACCCCACATGGAGTTGAAGATGACGAAGAGACCCGTGACGACGAAGGCGCCTGCCGAGCAGGTTGTGAAGGATATCCGGCGCGCGACGCGCAAGCTGCATTCTTCCGAGGAGAAGATCCGGATCGTGCTTTCTGGCCTACGAGGCGAAGACAGCATTGCCGAGTTGTGCCGCAAGGAAGGGATCGCCCAGAGCCTCTATTACAGCTGGTCGAAGGAATTTCTCGAGGCCGGCAAGAAGCGGTTGGCGGGCGACACCGCCCGCCAGGCCAGTTCTGGCGAGGTGAAAGTCCTGCGCGCCGAGGCTGTGGCGCTGAAGGAACTCGTGGCGGACCTGACGCTGGAAAACCGCTTGCTTAAAAAAAGCATGACCGGGGCTGGGGGCGACCAAGAATGAGATACCCAGCCGCTGAAAAGCTCGAAATCATCCGGTTGGTAGAACAGTCACACCTGTCGGTCCGGCGCACCCTGGCCAAGATCGGCATCCCGCCCACCACATTCTACCG
>JAUREX010000124.1 GCA_030834485.1 Gemmobacter sp. | reverse complement strand
GCGCGGCGCATCGCGGTGCAGGTTCGACAGCCGAGCCATCTTGCTTGCAGCACTGTCGTGAACATAGACGGGCGCGAGGATGCTGCGCGCGACCAGCGCATTCTCGGTCGCGATCGCCGAGGGCGCCTGGCCCGGATGATAGATCCGCCCCGCAAATCCCTCGGCCGCCGACGCCTCGCGATAGCTGCGCAGCGCAAGCGAATGCGTCCCCCCACCCGGCGGATCGACACCGAAGCGCGTCTGGCGCAAGTCTGGCACAGCGCTTGCAAAGTGAGGTTGCGGGCTGGTCAGCGGCCCGCGCTCGGGCCCCGAGATCGACGGGGGCAGCATGGGCGCGGCGCTGATCGGCGTTGCAAGCATCGGAAGTTCCGCGGGGGCGACACTCGCCCGCATGAGGAAGATAGCATGAGTGACGTGGCCTCGCTACAGTCCTATCGCCTGCGGCGCTATCCGCATCGCGATTTCCGCATCGACCCGGTGACGACGATCTATGTCGCGCTCGACGGGATGCTGAAGGGCTTCGCCCGCCTCCAGTCCGCGCCCGAGTCCGAGCGCGCCTCCGTGGCCGAGGCCGAGCGGCTGCGGATCCTGCGCGGCGTCGATTTCATCTTCGAGAGCATAGACTTGCGCGCCGGGGGGCTCGCGTCGGGGCTGATCTCGCTTTTGCTGCGCCACCTGCGCGAGCGGCTGGTCGAGGGGTTTGCCGCCGGCCGCACCGAGTTTACCGCCGAAGAGGGGGTGCTGCGCGATCTGCACGCGCTCTTTGCCGCCCATGCGACAGGGCAGCGCGATCATGGATGACGCCGCAACCCGCCTCGCGGCGCTCGGGGCCGAATTGCGCCACGCCGCGCGCGCGGGCGATTCGCCCGCCGTGCTGCGCCTCGATGACGAACGCCGCGCCCTGCTCGCGGCGGTCGAGGACCGGCCCACACCGGCGCTGCGCCGCACGCTCGCCGAGGAGATCGCCGCCGACCTCGAGGCGATGGCGGCGCTGAGGGCGGCTATGGGCGAGATGTCGCGCGCCCGCAAGGCACGCCGGACCTATGATCAGTCGCGATCAGCCTGATCGGAGAACTGGCCCGCGCGGCGCTGTCGTGCTATCATCCCGGCATCAGTGGAGGCGATGATGTTTCTGGTCAGATCCAATCGCGCGATGCCGCGCGGCACATGCCGCAAATGTGCCTGGATTCGCGGCTTCGTGCTGGTGGCATTCGCGCTGATGCTGATCCTGCCGATTTTCGGGCCGAGCCTGCCTTTGCTCGCATCCCTCAGTGTCTGGCATTTCGTCGCCGCACTCTGGGCGTGGGGGCTTCTTGTCAGCGCGGCGAAATGGATGGAATGGCGCCGCGACCGGCGCGCGGCAGAGGCTCGCGCGCCTCAGGCCGGTGCGCAGGCGGCCGAGGCGCGCTCGGCGGGCGCGAGATAGGACGCGAGATCGGTGCGCAACACGCGTTCGGGACGGTCCTGCGCATCGAAGAAGCAGATCTCGATCATCATCTCGCCGATCGGTCCGGCAGGCGGGAAGGGCAGGGACGGGACGGGCGGGCAGATGGGCGCATTCATCGCGGGATCCTCCGGGGTCAACTCTCTGACAGCAAGCAAGTTGCGTGCCACCGGCCGCTTCGGGCGCCCTTGCGGCTCGATATCCCCCGACCGATATGAGAGTCGATCGATCCGCCGGGACGCCCGCCGATGAACCCCTACCTTGCCGCAGGCGCGATCCTTCTGGCCATCCTCGGCGCCGCGGGGGGCGGCGTCGTGCTCTGGCAGAACTGGCCCGCCTCGGGCCCGCCGGCGCCGATCGAGGCCGAGGTGACGCTGCGCAACACCTGCCCTGTCGGCGACGAGGTGTTCGTCGTCCACGCCCCGCAATCAGGGCGTTGGGCACGTTTCAACAACGGCGTCGCCAAGATCATGGCGCTGCCGGGAGAGCCCCTGCGGCTGCGCATCGCGCCGGGGTTCGACGATGTGACCTATGCGGGCTATGACGAACCTGCCGCCCGCAAGGTCGAACTGGTCGCCGATTGCGGCTCGAGCGAGCGCCAGCAGATGATCAACCGCGCGATGCGCGACACCTTCAGAAACTAGTCCCTGACAGAGAGTAAAACTTTGGCGATGCGCGACGTTTCATCTGACAGCAAGGAACCGGGGTTTCAGGAGCGGAAGATGAACTTCTCTGTGGCGCGCGATCTCTATTCCAAGACCCGTGCGGTGGGTTACGAGGACATCTCGGACCCCCACGAGATCATCCATCTGACGCTGCGCGAGCTGCGCCGCAGCCTTGGCGTGCTCGCGCAGGGCAAGGTGGTGGCGACCGAGCTGCGCAACACCCACATGACGCGCGCCTTCACCGCGATCTACATCCTGCAGTCGAGCCTCGACTTCGACGTGGGCGGCGAGATCGCGGCCAATCTCTTTCGCATCTACGAATTCTGCCGCACGCAGCTCACGCTTGCCTTCCGCCGCGACCCGGCGGCCAATCTTGACAAATGCGTGCAATTCATCGACGAGATCACGGCCGCCTGGGGTGAGATCGCCGAAAAATCCCGCTGAGGGAAGAGAACGGCGCGGTCCTCCAGGCACAGGCTTCACCAGCGGGGAACGGCATGCGCTTTTGTCCAGAGTGGGTCTTTTCGATGATCGCTGCGCTGATCGCGCAACGATATCTGCAGACGAACCTGTCGCTGCGTGCCTATTCGATCAAGTATGCAGAGATCCTCAGCGAGCGCTATGCCACCGTCCCGCCCGACGCGCTCGAATATGTCGCCGAGGGGATGCTGCGCCTCATGCTCGAAGCCGAGGTCGAGGACGCGGTCGCGGTCCTGCACGGCTACAGTCACTTTCGCGTGACGACGCATTACAACGGCTCGCCGCGCAAGATCCGCCGCGTGTTCACGAGCCAGCTCGACGGGCTCAAGCAACTCGACTACGACGCCGACAAATGCGTCAAGATCTTCAAGCCCTATGTCTATTCGCTGCGCATGAAGCCCGGCCTTGCGGCGCCGCCGGGCTGGAACTGGACGCGCATCGAGGATGGCCACTGGCTGTGCAAGATGCCCGAGGTCGAGGTCTCGATCTTCGACGGGCTCTGAGGGCGCCGCGCGCCGCTCACTCCTTCTTGTTCCAGGCGTCCATGATCGACTGCATGTATTCGCCCGTGCCCTTCACCCGCGTCACGATCTGCTCCATCGCGGTGAAGCGGGCGAAGTAGCGCTCGCGGATCGAGGCCTCGCGGTCCTCGAGGGCCGTCAGCTCGTCATCAAGCTCGAACCCGCGGTCAGAGAATTTCTGCTCGCGCTGGGTGATGTCGCCCGCCTTGGCGATGAGGGTGTCGGCGAAATCGCGGATCTGCTGCAGGACGCTGCGCCCGAAATAGAGCGTGGTGTCCTGCGCCACCCCGGATTCGAGGCGAACCGTCACGCCCGCGAAAGAGCCAGTTGCCGCGTAGAATTCGGTGCCGGTCGCGACGCCCGAACGCTTGATGAGCGAGACGCCGTTCAGCGTCGCATTGTCGGCGTCGACATAATCGAACGCATAGACGCCCGGCGGGGGCTTGGCGCTTGCGCTCGTGCGCACCGAGATGCCCGGATCGGTCGCCTGGTTAAGGCTCTGGAACACCGCGCGATAGATGTGGCGGTTCTCCTCATAGGCGGCGTTGAAGGTCGCCTCGTCGACCTCGAGCGTGCCGTCGCGCTGCGTGCGCACCCCGATCTGCGAGAGATAGACCGGATCGGCCGCAAAGCCCACGATCGGCTGGGTCGTGATCGCGGCGAGCCGCCGGCCGATCGCCATGATCGTCGGATCGCCGACAAGCGGCCCCGACGGCGCGCCGTTCACCCCGCGCTTGGTCGCCTCGGCGATGATCGCCTTGGTCTCGTTCAACCGCTCGACCAGCGCCTGAAGCTCGGCCAGCGCGATGTCCTTGCGCTCCTCGAGCTGGACGCGGGCAGGGGCGGCCATCGTGTCGGTCAGCGTCAGCGTCGCGCCCGGCACGAGGTCTGCGATGACGTTGCTGCCCCGCGTGATGGTGATGCCGTCGAGCGTCAGGATCGCGTCTGCGGCCGCCACCTTTTCGGTCCTGGATGCCAGGTTGTAGGCAAGATCGCTGGCCGTGCCGCTGCTCCCGCTCGGTGTGATCGTGATTGCCTTGGCGGCACCGATCTCGGACTTGACGACGATCGAATAGGCGTTGGTTCCCGTCGCGACCACGGAAGCCGACACGCCGTCGAGATCATCGAGCGCTGCAGCCACGTCCGAGATCGTGTCGCCCGCGTCCACCGTCAGGGTCGTTGCAGCCGCGCCGCCAACGCTGACCTGAAGGGTTCCCGCATTCACGACCGCCAAGGCGCTCGAAAAGCCGGAATACTCCACCACCTGCGCCGTTGCGAGTTGCGTCACCCGCAGGTTCGAATCGAAGGCTGTCGCCTTCGCGGCGTCGGTGATCTCGATTGCGATCGCGCTCGAGGCGCTGCGGGCGTCATAGGCCTGGCCTGCGCCCGTGACCGAGAGCGACGAGGAAAGGCCCGCAAGCTCGGCGCGCAGCTTGCCGATTTCCGAGACCGAGAGGTCGTTCTCCTCGATCTGCTTCTCGATCCGATCCCGCTTGGGCACGATCTCGGCATCGACGAGCGAGCCCACGATCTGCGTGATGTTGAGGCCCGATCCGCGGGTGTTGAGCGCGCTCAGATAGTCGACTGCCATCGGTCCTGCCCTGTCGGTCCACCCGGTTCTGAAACGGCCGCGCGGCGCGATGCGTTAGCGCCGCGCCGCGATGCCGGCGTCAATATTCGATCTCGATCTCGATCCGGCGGTTGCGTTCGCGTCCCTCGGGGGTGGCGTTGTCCTCGACGGGCTTCGTCTCGCCATAGCTCACGGCGCGCATCCGGCCGCCGTCGACAAGGCCCGTGGCCTGGATCGCCTGCACGATGCTCGAGGCCCGGCCGGCGGCAAGATCCCAGTTGTCGCGAAAGAGCGTGGTCGCGATCGGGATGTCGTCGGTGTGGCCGGCAACGGTGATCGTGCTCTCGCTGCTCATCGAGGCGAAGGCGATGCGGTTCATGATGTTGACGGCCTCGGCCGTGAGGTCGGCCGACCCCGAGGGGAACGCGCCGCCTGCGCCGACGGTCACATAGACCTTGCCGTCGCGCTGCTCGACCTCGACCAGACCTTGCGCGATCTCCTCGCGCAGCGCGACCTGAAGCTGATCGACCGCAGCACTCGCCTGCTGGGCGGCGGCTTCGGCGCGCGCTGCGGCCTCGGCGCTCTCGGGGGTAGGGTTTTCGCCCTGGTTGCTCGCGGCCTCCTGCGCGGCGGCGGCGAGTTGGGCGAGCTGCTGCTCGAGCCCGCCGAAGAGCACCTCGGTCTCGGCCTGGCCCGAGGCCTGGCGCGCCTCGGCCAGGGCCGCGAGCGTCTCCTGCACGAGCGAGGGCAGATCCTTGGCCTCGGTTTCCTGCGAGGGGAAGTTGACGACGACATTCTCGCCGTTCATCTCGACCTCGACCTCGCCGCTCTCGATCGCTTCCTGCAGCGCCGAGGCGAGCGCCTGGGCGTCCATCTCGCCGTCCGATCCCGCCTCGCCGGTCTGGCCGGTCTGCGCGCCGGTGCCTTGGGCCGCGCCCTCGCGGTTCTGGGTGTCGCCGTCGACGGATTCCTCGGTCTTGGTCTGCAGCTCGAGCTCGGGCTTTTGCAGCTCGGTCGTCTCCTGCGTCATCTCATTGGTGACGGAGGGGCTGGGCGAGGGGCTGAATTCGAGTTGCAGAAGCGTCGTGCCCTGCGGCTGTTCGACCACCGGCACGACCTTCTGCACGCCGAAGGCGTTCTGCAGCGAGCCCGAGATCTGCTTGAACTTCGGGACGTTGAATTCCGCAAACGACAGGATCAGCACGAAGAACGCCATGAGCAGCGTCGCCATGTCGGCAAACGTCGCCATCCAGGCGGGCGCGCCGACGGGCGGGCACTTCGGACATTCTTCCGGCGCGGCCTCTTCGACTTCCTCGACTTCGGCTGCCTTGGCGGCCATGGCGTGATCCCTCCGGTCGCGGCGCGGCTATCAGGCGGCCTCGAGCTTGGCCTGCATCTTGGGCGGCAGGTTCGTCGCCATCTGGTCCTGGATGTTGCGCGGGCTCTCGCCCCGCGCGATGCCGCGCAAGCCCTCGACCACCGCCTCGCGATAGGTCGCCTCGTATTCGGTGTATTTCTCGAGCTTGGTGAGCATCGGCATGAACATCACATTCGCGATGAACGCGCCATAAAGCGTCGTGAGCAGCGCCACCGCCATCGCGGGGCCGATCGACTTCGGGTCGCCCATGTTGCCGAGCATGAGCACGAGGCCCACGAGCGTGCCGATCATCCCCATCGCGGGGGCGATGTCGATCCAGGCCTTGACGCAGCCCTGATTGGCGGCGTGGCGCCCTTTCATCGACTTGATCTCGGCGGTGAGTTGCGAGACGAGCTTCTTCTCATCGGCACCGTCGACGAGCATCTGCAGGCCCTTCTCGAAGAACTTGTCGGGCACCGCCTGCCCCTCGAGCGCCATCATCCCGTCCTTGCGCGCGATCGCCGACAGCTCGACCATGCGCTTGATCATCACATCCATCTTCTTGACCGGCGGCAGGAACGCCTTGCCCATCGCGCCGAAGCTGCCGAGAAAGGTCGGCAGCGGTGCGGTATACATCACGGCAAAGAAGGTGCCCCCGAACACGATCAGGATCGACGGCACGTCGATGAAGGGTCCGACGCCCCCTCCCGAGATCATCGCGCCCAGGATAAAGCCGACAGCTCCGAGGAAACCGATCAGCGATGCGAGATCCATGTCAGACTCCCATACTCCGGGCCGAACCCGTCACCTTTGCCATCCAAGAACCATACCATCTCGGACCGGGTGGCGATAGAAGTTGACGACCTGCCCGCATGTCAGGAATTTGACGGAACGTTTCGGTTGCTATACTTGACGCCCACACTGCGCGCTGCAAAGGTGATGCCATGGCAAGGTCCCGCACCCTGATCGCGTTCGTGGCCTGCGCGCTCGGCCTGATCTGGGCCGGCGGGGCCTCGGCGCAGTTCTATGCCAAGGATCTCTACGTCACCGACCTCTCGCGCGGGATCGAATGGCTGCGCTGCTCGGTCGGGCAGCGCTGGAACCCCGAGACGGGCCGCTGCGACGGCACGGTCGTGCCCCTCAACCACGATACCGTCCTCCAGGCGATCGAGCAGGCCGAGGCCCAGCTCGGCCCCGGCTGGCGGCTGCCCACGCGCGCGGAACTCGAAAGCCTCGTCTGCGCCGAATGCGAGGGCCCGAAGATCGACCTCGCGACCTTTCCCGACACGCCGGCCGATTCCTTCTGGACATCCGACCGCAACTGGCTCGCGCCCCGCCACGTCTGGAGCGTGAACTTCCGCACCGGCCACAGCTACGGCCGCTTCTTCCCATATCAGGAACTCGCCGTCCGCCTCGTGCGCGACCGCTGAGGGGCGCCCGCGGGATTTTTCGCCCGCCCCTCTAAACAATCCCCAATCCGGTCGTTTCCGAATTCAGGCGCCTGACGGCGCGGGATGTCTGCGGAGGCATCGACCGTC
>JAUREX010000123.1 GCA_030834485.1 Gemmobacter sp. | reverse complement strand
TTTCCCGTCGCCGACGACGACCGTGGCGCGGAACGAGATTTGCGACCCACCTTTCGTGATCTTCGTCACTCGCGAGACTTGCACCACGGCTTCGTCGTATTCGTCCGTTTTTTCATCCTTCGCTCCTCGGCCGCCTCGGCCGCCTCGACCGCCGCCGCCGCGACCGCCTTGCGCTCGCGGCCCGCGACCGCGCCGCCTGCGGGCCGGTCGCGCCGCCGCAGGGCCTGTGCCTGACGGGCGTGCGCTATCCGGCCGACCCCTTCAGCCGTTCAGATCCCTAAGCAGCCGCCCATGCCGGCGCACCTCGGCGAGCGCATCGCCGAAGGTGACGATGCCCTTGGCGCGGATCATCCGCAAAAGGGCCAGAAACGCCGCCGCCGTCGCGCGGGTGTCGCCGATGGCGGTGTGGCGCTCCTCGGGGGGGATCTCGATCCCGAGCCGGTCGGTCAGCGCATCGAGGCTGTGGCCCTCGAGCTGCCCGAACGCCACGGCCGAGAGCAGCACCGTATCGAGCACCGGATGGTCGAAGCGCGCCCCGACCGCGCCCTCGTGGCGGCGCAGGAACTCCATGTCGAAGGGCGCGTTATGCGCGACCAGCACGGCACCTTGGGCAAAGGCATGGAACCGCCGCGCGACCTCGGCGATGGGCGGGGCGTCGGCGACCATCTCGGCGGTGATGCCATGCACCTCGGTCGCGGCGGCGGGGATCGGGCGGCCGGGGTTCACGAGCATGTCGAACACCTCGCGCGCGCGCACCCGCCCGCCCACGATCCGCAGCGCCGCAAGCTGCACGATCTCGTCGCCCTCGGACGGCAGGAGGCCCGTCGTCTCGGTGTCGAAGACGACATAGGTCAGATCCTCGAGGCGCGATTCGAGGAGCGCGGGGCTGCGCGGGCGCGCGGCGAGGTCGAAATCATGCTCAACCCCGCGCGCCTGCGCGACGCGCCCCCCCGCCGGCGGCGCAAGCAGCAGCACATGCCCCCCCGCGCCCTCCGCATCCGCGCGCGGGCGGATGCGCAGGCTGAGCGCCCGCCCCCCGCCGACCACCGGGCAGTCAAACGCGCCCGCACTCTCCGGGTCGGGCCGGTCGAGGGCCGCGCGCAGCGTCGCCTCGTCGAGATACGCGAAGATCGACCGGCCAAGGCCCGGCGGCGTCGCGCCATCAAGCAGCGCCCCGCCGGCCGCATTATAGAGCACGATCGCATGATCGGCCGAGCACAGCACGACGCCCGCCGGCAGATCGGCCAGCACCTCCTCGAGCCGGGTGTTGAGGGCGGAAAGCTGAGCCGTCTCGCGCGCGACACGCTCGACGAGCGCATTGCGCGCCTCGGCGAGCGTCTGGGCGACGGCGTCGGCGGCGGGCGTGAGATCGCCGAGGTACCGCCCCGGCGCGGTGTCGATCCCGCGCGCGACATCGGCGTGGGCGCGCGCGCGCATCCCGTTGGCAAGCCGCTCGATCGCGCGGGCGATGTTCTCGTCAAAGAGAAACCAGACCCAGACGATGAGCCCGCTCAGCCCGAAGCCCGCGAACAGCGCCGCGGTCAAGAGCGCCGGCTGCACCTGCGCCGCCCCCTCGCCCGCCTGCCGCAGCGCGAGCATGACCCCCGCCCCGAGCGCCACCCACCCGCCGACCAGCAGCGCCGCGAAGAATAGGAGCACGCGCACCCGCAGGCTCAGCCGTTCCACGATGGCGGGATGGCGCGCCACCCCGTCAGCCCCCGGCGCAGGCCGCGACGACGATCGGATCGGCCAGCCCGACATCCTGCCAGGCGACGGTGCTGAGCGCGACATCGGCGCCGGCGGCATCGCCCTCGGGCAGATCGGCCCGCCGCCCGGCCGCGCAATCGACTGCGACGGTGAGGCCACGGGTGGGCGACCAGCGTTCCACCACGAAGACGGGGATGACCCGCAGCGCCGGATCGGCGCTCGATACCGCGATGCGCCCGAGATCGGCCGCGACGAAGCGCAGCGTGATCGGGTGCAGATAGGTCCATGGGCGCAGCAGGCCGCGCTCGACCGGCGCGATGGCGACAACGACCGGCGGCGCGATCTGGGCCGAGACGCGGTCGAACCAGGAATATTCGTTCCAGATCGAAAAGCCGAGCATCGCGACCCCGGCCGAGGCCGGAATGATCCAGCGCGGCAGGATCACGCCGGCCACCCGGCGCAGCAGCCAGCCGAGGATCAGCACGACCCCCACCACGCCGAGCGCCGCCGAGGCGGCCGAGATGAGATCGAGCAGCATCAGACGCCCCTTCCTGTTGCGCGGCCGGTCATGATGGCGCCCCCCGCGCATGGGCCAGCGCCGATTGCATCGTGCGCACGACGACGAAGGCATCGCGCAGATGGCTGCGCTCGAGATCCGAGAGCGTCGCGGGGGCAAGGAAATTGTCGGGCCTGAGCCCCGCGCGCACCCGCGCAGCCTGATGTCCGAGGCGCAGGCCCGCGATCAGGTCATAGGCCTCGATCAGCTCGCGCGCGCCCGTCGCCGAGACGATCCCCGCCGCCTCGGCCGCGACAAGGCGCGCGCGGGTGTTGACCGGGGCCAGCCGGCCCAGCAGCGCATAGATCCGCCCCAGATCGGCCACCGGCACGACGCCGTTGTGCTTGAGGTCGATGGTGTTGCGATGCTCGCCCGAGCGCAGCGTCGCGATCCCGCGCATGAGGCCGAGCGGCGGCGTGTGCTTGAGCGCATTCGCGGTCATATGCGCAACGAAGATCGAATTGCGCGCGGCGGCCTCGAGCGTCTCGGCATTGAGATCGGCAAAGAGCGCGGCGGTGCCGCCGATCGGGCGCAGATCGAACATGACCGAGGCGAGCATCTGCGCCTCGGGGTTCGGCACCGCGATCCAGCGCGCGAAATAGTCGCGCCAGGCCGATCGGCGCACGCGCCAGCGCGGGGTCATCGCCATCATCTCGCCCGGGCAGAAGACATAGCCGCAGGCATCGAGCCCCGTGCACACCGCGCGGGCGAGATCGGCGAAATAGGCCATGTCGTCCTCGGTCGCGGCATCGTCGATGATGAGGCAATTGTCCTGATCCGACACGCCCGTCTGTTCCTGCCGGCCCTGGCTGCCGCAGGCGAGCCACAGATAGGGCACCGGCGGCGGTCCTAGTGCGGCCTCGGCCTGCGCGATCAGGCGGCGCGTCACCGCATCCGCGATGTCGGTGACAAGGCGCGTCACGACCTGATGGGCGTGGTTGGCGCCGACGAGATGGACGAGGAGCTGCGGGATGCGCGCGGTGACGGCCGCCATCTGCGCGACCGTCTGGGCGCCTGCAATCTCGCGGATGAGGGCGGCGGATGACAGCGCCTGCACCCGCGTGATGTCGGTCTGCGTGACCATGCCGACCAGCCGGCCGCCCTCGACGATGGGCAGATGGCCGATGCCGCGCTCGAACATGAGGTTCAGCACATCCGAGCCGAGCGCGTCTGGCCCGATCGCAAGCGGGTCGGGCGTCATCACCCCGGCGACGGGCTGGGCGGGGTCGCGCCCCTCGGCGAGGACGCGGTTGGCGAGATCACGGATCGTCACGAGGCCCACAAGCGCCCCGTCCCGCACGACGCCCAGCGACGAGACATGCGCCGTCCGCATGATCCGCGCGGCCTCGGCGATGGGCGTCTCGGGCGCGCAGGTGACGGGCGCGCGCGCCATGAGGTCGGCGACACGCAGCGCCGCAAGGTCGGGCGGCCGCGTCCCGGGGGGGCGCGCGCGGGTAAAGAAGCGGGCAAAGGCGGCCTCATCGGCCATGAGGCGGGCGAACTCGGCCGCGGGCAGCACGAGGAGGACCGAGGCCTCGGTCGTGCGCGCCTCGGTCGCGGCGCGGCCGTCGCGCAGCAATCCGCGCTCGCCAAAGGAATTGCGCGCACCAAGGACCGACACGACCGCGCCGGAACGCTCGCGCACCTCGACCGCGCCGCTCTCGATCAGATAGAGGCCCTCGAGCGGGTCGTCGATGCGATAGACGGGGGCGTCGGGGGCGAAGCTGCGCCGCTCCATCCGCGCGGCAAGCGCCAGACGCGCGTCGGGTGCAAGGCTGTCATAGGGGTGAACCCCGTCGAGAAAGCGCGCGATCGACTGGATCTCGTCGGCCATGGCACCCTCGCGGTCCGTCAGATGGGCCGGCGCGCCCGTTTCGGGGCGCGCCGCATGTCTTGGCACGCCGGCCCCCGGTTGGCGGGGGCCGGCGGCGTTGGGGTCAGTGCCCGGTGGCCTTGCCGGCACCGCGCGGAATGCGGACCGACTCGACCAGCTCGACCACCTGACGCGGCGGGGCCTGGGTCATCATCGACACCACATAGGCGACGACGAAGTTCAGGAGCGCCCCCACCGGGCCGATGCCGGCCGGCGAGATGCCGAGCCAATGCGCGGCCGGCGTGTTCGGGAGCATGTTCGTGCCCGGGATGAAGAACCAGCCCAGGTAGAGGAAGATGTAGACCGAGGTGAACACGAGGCCCGCCAGCATGCCGAGGACGGCACCCTGCATGTTGATGCGCTTGGAGAAGATGCCCATCATCAGTGCCGGGAAGATCGTCGCCGCCGCCAGCCCGAAGGCGAGCGCCACCACCTGCGCGGCGAAGCCGGGCGGGTTGAGGCCGAGGTAGGTCGCAAGCACGATGGCGCCCGCCATAGAGATGCGCGCCCACAGCAGTTCGCCCTGTTCGCTGATGTCGGGCTTGATCGCGCCCTTGATCAGGTCGTGGCTGATCGCCGAGGAGATCGCGAGCAACAGGCCCGCCGCGGTCGAGAGCGCCGCTGCCAGACCGCCCGCGGCGACGAGCGCCACGACCCAGCCTGGAAGCTTCGCGATCTCGGGGTTCGCAAGCACCATTATGTCGTTGTTCACGGTGACAAGCTCATTGGCCGAGAAGCCAAGTTCGCCCACGGTCTTGTTGCCGAAGGTGACGGCATCGCGCGCCGCGATCGCATCGGCCCGCGCCTTTTGCAGGTCGGCCAGTGCGGCATCGACCGCGCCGTTGACGGTGACCGCCGCCGGCGAGGCGAGGTCGACGCCCTCGGTCGCGAGCCCCGCGGCCGTCATCGCATCGGTAAGCGCCTTGGTCGCGTCCGCGCTGGCCTTGTTCGGGCCGGCAAGGCGTGCCTCGCTTATGTACTGGATGCGGCCGTCGCCGTTCTTGTCGTCATACTTCAGCAGGCCCGTCTTTTCCCAGTTGCGGATCCAGGCAAGTTCGGGGTCGTTCTGGATCTGCTCGACCGAGAGCGCCTCGCCATCGAAGGCCGAGCCCGTCACCGCCGCCGGCCAGAAGGTCGTGGTGATGTTGAGGCGTGCCATCGAGCCGACCGCCGGCGCGACCGTATAGAGCAGCGCGATGAAAACCAGCGCCCACCCGGCCGAGATACGTGCGTCCGATACCTTGGGTACGGTGAAAAACCGGACAATTACGTGCGGTAATCCGGCCGTGCCGATCATCAGCGACAGGGTGACGAGGAGCATGTTGAGCATGTTCGTCGTGTCTGCCGTATAGGCGGCAAAGCCCAGCTCGGTCACGACCTGGTCGAGCTTGTCGAGGAAGGCCACATCGCCGCCGCCGGGGGCGTAGCTCCCGATCAGGCCGAGCTGCGGCAGGAAGTTCCCCGTCAGCTGCAGCGAGATGAAGATCGCCGGGATGGTGTAGGCGGTGATGAGCACGATGTACTGCGCCACCTGCGTGTAGGTGATGCCCTTCATGCCCCCGAACACTGCATAGGCGAAGACGATCGCCGAGCCGATCAGAAGGCCCGTGGTCGTCGACACCTCGAGGAAGCGCGCGAAGGTCACGCCCACGCCCACCATCTGCCCGATCACATAGGTCACCGAGATGACGATGAGGCAGATGACCGCAACGAGCCGCGCCGTCGTCGAATAGAAGCGGTCGCCGATGAATTCGGGCACGGTGAACTTGCCGAACTTGCGCAGATAGGGCGCAAGCAGCAGCGCGAGCAGCACATAGCCGCCGGTCCAGCCCATCAGGAAGACCGAGTTGTTGTAGCCGCCGAAGGCGATGAGGCCCGCCATCGAGATGAAGGAGGCGGCCGACATCCAGTCAGCCGCGGTGGCCATGCCGTTCATGACCGGGGGCACGCCCTGGCCTGCGGCATAGAACTCTGCGGTCGAGCCCGCACGGGCCCAGATCGCGATCCCGATGTAGAGGGCGAAAGACGCGCCCACCACGATCAGGTTGAGGGTAAACTGATCCATTTATCCCGGTTCCCTGCGCTTATTCTTCCACGCCGAATTCCCGATCCAGCTTGTTCATCCGCCGAGCGTAGGCGAAGATCAGGATCAGGAACACGTAGATTGACCCATTCTGGGCAAACCAGAAGCCGAGGTCGGCGCCGCCGACCGAGATGCCCGAGAGGGCTGGCCGGAGAATGATGCCAAGGCCGAACGAGC
This sequence comes from Gemmobacter sp., assembly GCA_030834485.1. GTDB lineage: Bacteria > Pseudomonadota > Alphaproteobacteria > Rhodobacterales > Rhodobacteraceae > JAUREX01. The sequence continues at coordinate 1,204 of JAUREX010000123.1, read as the reverse complement.
AGACAAACCAGACCACCAGCGAAATCGTGATGATCCGTATGTTTGCCGCCCAATAGGCGTTGGCAGAAGTTTGGTCCGCCATGAGCGTTACTCCCTGAGTTACCTTCATGTTCCGGCCACCCTTGTGCGGGGGGCCGGCCTCCCTCAGGCCGCAACCCGGGCGACGATCGCGCCCATGGCCGCAGCGACCTTGTCGATGTCCTGCATGGCATCGACAGGTTCCAAAACCCCGAGCCCCTCGTAATGGGCGATCAGGGGCGCCGTCTGCGCGTGGTAGGCCTTGAGCCTCTGGGCCACGGTTTCGGCGTTGTCGTCCGCGCGGCGGTTGAAATGCGTCCCGCCGCACTTGTCGCACACGCCCGGGCTTGCCGGGCGCTTGAATTCGTCATGATAGCCCTCGCCGCAGCCGGCGCAGGTGAAGCGGCCCGAGATGCGGCCGATCATCGCCGCATCGTCGACCTCGAGGCTGATCGCCGCCGTCACCGCCTCGCCCTTCTGCGCGAGCAGGACATCGAGCGCGGCCGCCTGCCCCGCCGTGCGCGGAAAACCGTCGAGGATGATGCCGCGCGCGGTGTCGGGCTCGGCCATGCGGTCCTTGAGGATCGCGAGCACGATCTCGTCGCTCACCAGCCCGCCCGCCTCCATCACCGCCTTCGCGGCGCGGCCCGCCTCGGTGCCGGCGGCGACGGCGGCGCGCAGCAGATCGCCCGTCGAGAGCTGGACCAGACCGAAACGGTCCGCCAGCACCCGCGCCTGCGTGCCCTTGCCGGCACCCGGCGGGCCGAGCAGGATCAGGATCGTCCGGTCAGCCATTCTTTCCCCCGTGCACGGCCTCAGCCGCGGTTCATGCGATTTGCGATGAGGTCGTCGACGACCGCCGGATCGGCAAGCGTCGAGGTGTCGCCGAGCGCGCCAAAGTCGTTCTCGGCGATCTTGCGCAGGATGCGGCGCATGATCTTGCCCGAACGCGTCTTGGGCAGGCCGGGCGCCCACTGGATCAGGTCGGGCTTGGCGATCGGGCCGATCTCCTGGCGCACCCAGCCCTCGAGCTCCTTGCGCAGCGCATCCGTGGGCTCGACCCCCTTCATCAGCGTGACATAGGCATAGATGCCCTGCCCTTTGATCTCATGGGGACAACCAACGACAGCAGCCTCGGCAACGTCCTTGTGAGCGACCAGCGCGCTTTCGACTTCGGCCGTACCCA
>JAUREX010000122.1 GCA_030834485.1 Gemmobacter sp. | reverse complement strand
GCCGATCCGTCGCGGGCCGAGGCGCTCCTCGGGTTTCGCGCGCGCCGCACGCTGGCCGAGATCTGCGCCTCGAGCTGGGCCTTCGCCCGGGCGCGGGGCTGAGGGCCTCAGTCGCGGGCGGCGACGCGCCGCGCGGCCTCGGCGACCTCGTGCACGAGGGTCGCGGCCATCGAGCGGAAGGTCATGAGGACGATCGCCTCGGCCCCCTCGCGCAGCAAGAGGCCCGGCATGTGGTTGATCTGCGTGCGCGCCGCGCGCCCCGGGGGCAGCGCGCCCTCGCGGCAGTCGATCGGAACAAGGCGCGCGAGCACATCGGCGATGCCCGGACCCGCAAGGCGCAGCGCCGCCCAGCCGTCGGTCTGGTCGGTGACGGCCGCCGCGGCGCAGACCGCCTCGGTCGGTGCCACACCCATCAGGAAGGCCAGATCGCGCCCCGCCCAGACCAGCCGGCAGCCAGTCCCCTCGCGAATCTCGCAAGGGGCTGGAAAGACGAGGCCCGCCGCCAGCAGCGCCGCATCGAGCGCGGCGCGCCGTCCGGGCAGCGGGGCCACCGAATGGATCGGGCCAAGGTAAGCCTCGGTCAGCATGAACTGCCCGACCGTCAGCGGCAGATGCCCCGCGAGGGGCGAGAGGGCAATCAGTTCAGCCACGCATCCGCCCTCCGTCAGGGTCGAAGAAGACCGGGTTGCAGACCTCGCACAGATGGTCGGTGCGCCGCAGATGGTCGACCACCCGCACCGTCTGCCCGATGCGCGAGCGGCCGTCGCGCAAGAAGCCCATCCCGATCGACGAGCCCACGATCTGCGAGAAGCAGACCGAGGTCATGTAGCCCAGATCGTTCTCGCGCACGGGCTTTTCGCCCGGGGCGAAGAAATGCGCCCCCGCCGAGAGCTCTGCCGCCGGGTCGAGCGGGCGCAGCCCGACGAGTTCCTCGCGCCCCGGCCCGACCATGCCGGGCCGCGCTGCCGCGGCCTTGCCGATGCAGTCCTTGGCCGCGCTGACCATCCGCCCGAGGCCCGCATCGGCCGCCGTCACCCGGCCGTGGATCTCGGCGTGGGTGATGAAGCCCTTCTCGATGCGCAGGACGTTCAGCGCCTCCATCCCGTAGGGCCCGCCGCCCATCGTCTCGGCGCGCGCCACGAGGTCGCGGAAGAGTGCGGCACCAAAGCGCGCGGGCACCGCGATCTCGTAGCCCTCCTCGCCCGAGAAGGAGATGCGGAAGAGCCGCCCCTGCACGCCCATCACGCCGACCGGCCCGCAGGCCATGAAGGGGAAGGCCGCCGGGTCGACCGGCTGGTCGAGCAGCCCCGAGAGCAGCGCGCGCGCCTTGGGCCCCGCCACCGCGAACTGCGCCCATTGCTCGGTCACCGAGATGAGCCGCACATCCCAGTTCGCGCAGAAGGCCTGATGGACGAAATCGAGATGCCGCATGACAAGGCCCGCCGCGGCCGTCGTCGTCGTCATCAGGAAATGCTCGGGCCCGAGGCGGGCCGTCGTGCCGTCGTCGAGCACATGGCCATCCTCGCGCAGCATCACGCCATAGCGCACGCGCCCCACCGGCAGCGTCGAGAAGGTATTAGTGTAGACGAAATCGAGAAAGCGCGCCGCATCCGCCCCCTGGATGTCGATCTTGCCCAGCGTCGAGACATCCGCGACCCCGACCGCGCCGCGCACCATCGCCACCTCGCGGTCGCAGGCCTCGCGCCAGGTCGTCTCGCCGGGGCGCGGGAAATAGGAGGGGCGATACCACAGCCCCGCCTCGATCATCGGTGCGTGCCGCTCGACCGAGGCCGCGTGCGAGGTCAGGAACCGCTGCGGCGCAAAACCCGCCCCCCGCCCCCCGGCCCCCATCGCCGCGATCGAGACCGGGACATAGGGCGGCCGATAGGTGGTGGTGCCGGTCTCGGCGATCCCCCGCCCGGTCGCATCCGCAAGCACCGCCAGCGCCGCGACATTCGAATTCTTGCCCTGGTCGGGCGCCATCCCTTGCGTCGTGTAGCGCTTCATGTGCTCGACGCCGACAAAGTTCTCCTGCGCCGAGAGGCGCACGTCCTTGACCGTCACGTCATTGGCGAAGTCGAGCCAGGCGCGCTCCTTGCCCCCCTCGACCGACCAGAGCGGCGCGATCTCGTAGCGGCCGTCCTCGGCCCGCGGCGCCGCCATCCCCGAAGCCCTGCGCCCGAGATCGGCCAGCGCGGCATCGGCCGCCGCGATCCCGCCCGCAAGCGCGCCGGCGGTCGAGAACACCCCCGCCGCCGCCCCGACCGAGACAAGGCCCGGCACCGCGCCCTCGGCCGGCACGAAGGCCGCGATCTCGGGGTTCCAGACGGGGCGGCCGTTCATGTGGCAGGTCAGATGCACCGAGGGGTTCCAGCCGCCCGAGACGGCAAGGCAATCGGCCTCGATCTCGCGCGTGGTGCCGCCCTCGCGGATCGTGACCGACCGCAGGCCGGCGCGGCCGCGCGTGTCGATCACCTCGGCGCCCGAATGGACGGCAAAGCCCGGCTCGGTGGGCTGGCCGGGGCGCGCGTCGATCAGCGCCGCGACCTCGACCCCCGCCGCGGCCAGCATCCGCCCCAGCCGCCGCCCGCCGTCGTTGTTGGCAAAGATCGCGACCCGCCGCCCCGCCGCTACCCCGTAACGGTTGAGATAGGCCGCCACCGCCCCGGCCATCATGATACCGGGCCGGTCGTTCATCGGAAAGGCGATCGGGCGTTCGAGCGCGCCGGCGGCAAGGATCGCGCGCTTGGCCACGATCCGCCAGAAGGTCTCGCGCGGCAGATCGCCGGGATCGGCCAGATGCAGCCCCGTGCGTTCGAGCGCGCCGAAGGTTCCCTGGTCATAGGCCCCGGTCACGGTCGTGCGCGTCATGAGGCGCACATTCGGGAGCGCCGCCAGCTCGGCCGCCGCCTCGGCCGCCCAGACATGGCCCGCCCGGCCGTCGACCTCGGTCCCCTCCGCCAGAAGCCGCCCGCCGGGCAGCGCCCCCTCATCGGCGAGGATCACATCCGCCCCCGCCCGCCCGGCCGGCGAGCGCCGCCGCAAGCCCCGCCGGCCCCGCCCCGATCACGAGCAGATCGCAAAACGCGAAGGCCTTTTCATAGACCCCCTCGTCATGGCGGCGCGAGAGCGCGCCGAGCCCCGCCGCGCGCCGGATCAGCGGCTCATAGAGCCCCTCCCAGAACTTGCGTGGCCACATGAAGGTCTTGTAGTAGAACCCCGCCCCGAGGAAGGGATGCAGCAGGTCGTTGATGGCGAGCAGATCGAGCCCGAGCGCGGGCCAGCGGTTCTGGCTTGCGACTTCGAGCCCGTCGAAGACCTCCTGCATGGTGGCGCGCACATTGGGCGTGCGCTGCGCACCTTCGAGCACGCTCACGAGGCCGCCCGGCTCTTCGGAGCCCGCCGTCAGGATGCCGCGCGGGCGGTGATACTTGAAGCTGCGCCCGACCACCCGCCGCCCCGAGGCGATGAGCGCCGAGGCGACCGTGTCGCCCGCAAAGGCCGCGACCTCCTGCCCGTCGAAGCGAAAACCGACCGGCCGGGCGCGATCGACGAGCCCGCCGCTGGCGAGGCGATAGCCGCTCATGTCCGCCCTCCCCCGAGGTCGGCGACCGCGACCGCGCCGTGGATGTCGTGGCTCACCGTGTCGCGGTCGACCGCGATCCAGCTGCCGCAGGGCTCGTGATACCACAGGTCGCGCAGCCGCCCGGCCGGGTTGTCGCGCAGGTGCAGATAGGCGTCCCAGGCGGCAGGGGCCGCATCGGCGGCAGGCCGGCGCAGATAGTCGTCGGCGCCGTAATAGTAGAACTCGCGCCGGTCGCGCGTGCCGCAATGGGGGCAGGGAATGCGCATCGGATCCTCAGTGCAGGTTGTGCTGGCTGCCCGTGCCTTCCTCGTCGAGGATGTGGCCGGTGGCGAAACGGTCGAGGCGGAAGCGACGCGCGACCTCATGGGGCGTGCCGGTCGCCATCAGATGGGCCATGCACCAGCCCGAGGCGGGTACCGCCTTGAAGCCGCCATAGTTCCAGCCGCAGTCGATGAAGAGGCCATCGACCGGCGTGCGGTCGATGATCGGGCTGCCGTCGGGCGTCATGTCCATGATCCCGCCCCATGACCGCAGCACCTTCGCCCGCCCGATCATCGGCATGAGCGTCATGCCCGCCTCCATCACATGTTCGACCATCGGCAGGTTCCCGCGCGAGGCATAGGAGGCGTAGAAGTCGAGATCGCCCCCGAACACGAGCCCGCCCTTGTCGGACTGGCTGATGTAGAAATGCCCCATGCCGAAGCTGATCACATGGTCGATCGCGGGCTTCAGCCCCTCGGTGACGAAGGCCTGCAGGATGTGGCTCTCGACCGGGAGGCGCAGCCCCGCCATCGCCGCGACCTGGCCCGAGCGCCCCGCGACGACGATGCCGACCTTGCCCGCCCGGATCGCCCCGCGCGTCGTCTGCACGCCGGTGACGCGCCCGCCCGCGATGTCGATCCCGGTCACCTCGCAGTTCTGGATCAGATCGACGCCGAGCCGGTCGGCGCCGCGCGCATAGCCCCAGGCGACCGCGTCATGGCGCGCCGTGCCGCCACGCGGGTGATAAAGCCCTCCATAGATCGGAAAGCGCGTCTGCTCGAAATCGAGATAGGGCAGCATCGCGCGCACCCCGTCGCGGTCGAGCAGGATGGCATCGTCGCCCTGGTTGATCATCGCATTGCCGCGCCGCGCGAAGGCGTCGCGCTGCCCGTCGGAATGGAAGAGGTTGATGAGCCCGCGCTGCGAATGCATGACGTTGTAGTTGAGCTCGCGCTCGAGCCCCTCCCAAAGCTTGAGCGAATGGCTGTAGAATTCGCTGTTGCCGGGCAGGAAGTAGTTCGCGCGCACGATCGTGGTGTTGCGCCCGATGTTGCCCGAGCCAAGGTAGCCCTTTTCGAGCACGGCGATGTTCTTCAGCCCGTGGTTTCTGGCGAGGTAATAGGCCGTCGAGAGGCCATGCCCCCCGCCGCCGATAATGACGATGTCATAGGCGGGCCTCGGCTCGGGCGTGCGCCACGCCGGGCCCCAGCCCCGGTTGCCCGTGAGCCCCTCGGCCAGAATCCTCATTCCCGAATAGCGCATCGCCTTCCCCCGGCCGGTCTGTGCAATACCTAGCAAGGGTGGGGGTGGAAGTTCAACGGGAAGCGGCGGACGTGGCCCTGCGTCGGCGGCGTCGCGGGCGTCGGGGGGGTGCGGCGGGCGGCCCCATTGAGGGCCCGCCCGCCGCGCGGGTGGCTTGCGCCCCCCGCCGGGCGCCGGTGTCAGAGCCCCTTGGAACGATAGCTCTGCGCGACGCGGCCGATCGCGACCATATAGGCGGCCATGCGCAGATCCTCGACGCCCGCCGCCGCGTGCCAGAGCGCGCGCATCGCCTGATGGGCCCCGCGCATCGTGTCATCGAGACCCGAGCGCACGAGCGCGAGTTCGTCCGAGCCGGTGAGGAAGCGTTCCTTGAAATCGGCCGAGAGCGTCCAGCCGAGGCCCTTGTCGGCCGAGAGGCGCTCGAGCTCGGCGACGAGGATTTGCGAGCGCGCCTCCTCGGCGCGGCGCTGCATGCGGCCGAAGCGGATGTGGCTGAGGTTCTTGACCCATTCGAAATAGCTCACCGTCACCCCGCCCGCATTGGCGTAGAGGTCGGGGATGATGACGCAGCCCTTCGCGCGCAGCATCTCGTCGGCAGCGAAGGTCAGCGGGCCGTTCGCCGCCTCGAGGATGAGGGGGGCGCGGATCGCGCCGGCGTTGCCGCGGTGGATCACGCCTTCCTGAGCGGCCGGGATCAGGATGTCGCACTCGGCCTCGAGCATCCGCTCCCCTTCGGCCGTGAAGCTTGCGCCGGCAAAGCCCTCGACCCGCCCGCCGTGGGCATCCATCCACGCCCGGAGCGCCACGATGTCGAGGCCCGCGGGGTTCGCGACCGCGCCGTCGCGTTCGATCACCGCGACGATGCGCGCGCCGTCTTCCTCCGAGAGGAATTTCGCCGCGTGAAAGCCCACATTGCCGAGCCCCTGCACGATCACCCGCTTTCCCTCGAGCCCGCCCGAGAGGCCCGCGCGCGCCGCATCCTCGGGGTGGCGGAAGAATTCGCGCAGGGCGAACTGCACGCCGCGCCCCGTCGCCTCGACCCGCCCCTGGATGCCGCCCGCATGCGGCGGCTTGCCGGTGACGCAGGCGCGCGCGTTGATGTCGGTCGTGTTCATCCGCGCATACTGGTCGGCGATCCAGGCCATCTCGCGTTCGCCCGTGCCCATGTCGGGGGCGGGCACGTTCTGGGCGGGGTGGATCAGGTCGCGCTTGATGAGTTCATAGGCGAAGCGGCGCGTGATCTGTTCAAGCTCATGCTCCTCCCACGCGCGCGGGTCGATGCACAGTCCCCCCTTGGAGCCGCCGAAGGGCGTCTCGACCAGCGCGCATTTGTAGGTCATCAGCGCCGCGAGGGCCTCGACCTCGTCCTGATTGACCGAGAGCGCGAAGCGGATCCCGCCCTTGACGGGCTCCATATGCTCGGAATGGACCGAGCGATAGCCGGTGAAGGTGTGGATCTCGCCCCGGAGCCGCACGCCGAAGCGCACGGTATAGGTCGCGTTGCAGACCCGGATCTTCGCGGCCAGACCCGGTGCGAGGTCGAGCCGCGCCGCCGCGCGGGCAAACATCAGATCGACCGAGTCGCGGAAACCGGTTTCGCCTTCGGCACGCATCGCCACCTCCCCCAATGAGCGCGTCGCGGGCATTCTTGCACGCCGCGCGTGACGGCAGGTTAACACGCACGCGCCCCCGGTCGCCCCCTTTGTGTCGCGCGGTCGCGGCAATAGCCTTGCGGTAGTTAGCGCCACGGCGATCCTCTCCTGCCATATCTGACTTGATCCGGCCATTCTGTGGCGTTGTTGCGTAACTCACGCCTGAGGCATGATGGTCCCTGCTGTGACCCCCGATGCTCATCCGGCTGAGACCAGAGTCCACGGTTGAATTTGGCGCGGTTGCGCCGACGGAGCAATGGGCGATCTGCGCAGCGGTTCGGATGCGCGAAGCTGATCGCCCATTGCGGTGAGTTGAGCGGCAAAGACCGCCGGGGCCTGGTAGCCGAGGGCGGAATGGGGCCGCTCGGTATTGTAGGTGTGGGTCCAGCGGGCGACGGCCTCGCGGGCATGGTCGACACCGAAGAACAGTGTCTCGTTGAGCAGTTCGTCGCGCATCCGGCCGTTGAAGGCTTCGCAGTTCCCGTTCTGCATGGGCTTGCCGGGGGCGATGTAGTGCCACTTCACGCGCATCTTCTCAGCCCATTCCAGGATCGCGTTCGAGGTGAACTCGGTTCCATTGTCGCTGACGATCACCCCGGGCTTTCCACGCCGTTCGATCAGGGCTGTGAGTTCCCTGGCAACCCGTCGGCCTGAAATCGAGGTGTCGACCACGGCAGCCAGGCTTTCCTTGGTCACATCGTCGATCACGTTCAGTATGCGAAATCGGCGGCCGTCTGCGAACTGGTCCTGCACGAAATCAACCGACCACCGGGCGTTCGCCATGTCCGCCATCAGCGCCCATGGGACAGTTTGGCATGTTTGCTTATCGGAGCGTTTTC
>JAUREX010000121.1 GCA_030834485.1 Gemmobacter sp. | reverse complement strand
AGCGCGTGGCGCTTGCCCGCGCCGCGCTGATGGCGCCCCAGATCCTCTTTCTCGACGAGCCTTCGGCCGCCCTCGACCCTTCGGCAACGCGCCAGATCGAGGAGATGATCGCGGGCTTCTCTGCCGAGAGCATCACCATCGTGATGACGACCCACGACCTCGGGCAGGCGCGCAGGCTGGCCGAGGATGTCGCCTTTCTCCATCGCGGCCGGCTGATCGAGCACGGGCCGGCCGCGGATTTCTTCGCGGGGCCGCAAACCCCCGAGGCCCGCGCCTTTCTCGCGGGCGATCTTTTCTGGTAACCACAGGAGCATCCGATGAGACATTCCCGCCGTTCCCTTTTTCTCGGCCTCGCCTCGGGCCTTGCCATGCTCGCCGCCCTGCCGGCGGCCGCGCAGCAGTTCATCACCGTCGCCTCGACGACCTCGACCGAGAACTCGGGCCTCTTTGGCCACATCCTGCCGATCTTTCAGGCCGAGACCGGGATCGAGGTGCGCGTGATCGCCCAAGGCACGGGCCAGGCGCTCGAGACCGGCCGGCGGGGCGATGCCGATGTCGTCTTTGTCCACGCCCGCGCGCAGGAAGAGAAATTCGTGGCCGAGGGCTGGGGCGTCCAGCGCTTCGACGTGATGTACAACGACTTCGTCATCGTCGGCCCGGCCGAGGATCCGGCGGGGCTGAAAGCGGCCGCCAGTGCGGCCGACGCGATGGCGAAGATCGCGGCCTCGGGCGCCTCCTTCGCCTCGCGCGGGGACGACAGCGGCACGCACACGGCCGAAAAGAACCTCTGGAAGGCCGCCGGGATCGAGCCCGCGGGGGCGTGGTATCTCTCGACCGGCTCGGGCATGGGCGCGACGCTCAACACCGCCGCCCAGGTGCCGGCCTATGCGCTGACCGACCGCGGCACATGGCTCAGCTTTCAGAACCGCGGCGGGCTCGAGGTCGTGTTCGAGGGCGACGCGGTCCTCTTCAACCCCTACGGCATCATGCTCGTGAACCCCGCCAAACACCCCTCGGTCAAGGCGGCCGAAGGACAGGCCTTCATCGACTGGATCACCTCGGACGCGGGCCGGGCGGCGATCGCCTCGTTCAAGGTCGGGGGTGAGCAGCTCTTTTTCCCGAGCGCCAACTGATCGGCGCGTTGCGGCGGGCGATGGCCGCATCCGGGGCGCCCCGGCAGGGCCGTTGCCTTGCCGGGGCGCCGGATTACCTGCCGCCGATGCCCGATCTCGTGCCCCTCGATCTCTGCCTCGCGCGCGCCCTCGGCGGCATCGCGCCCGTGGCGCCGGTGCTGCTCGATCCGCCGATGGCCTGCGGGCATGTGGTCGCGGCCGATGTGGTGGTGCCGCGCGACCTGCCCGCGGCGTCCGAGGCGCTGCGCGCGGGCGTCGCGGTCGCGGCGCTCGATCTGGTCGGGGCCGCGCCTGCCTCCCCTGTCATGCTCGGGGCGGCGGTCCGTGTCCGGCCCGGGGCGGCGCTGCCCCCGGGGATGGATGCGGTCCTGCCCGAGGACGGGATCGACGGCCCCCCGGGCCTGCCCGAAGCGATCCGCCCCGCGAGCCCGGGCGAAGGCGTCCGGCGCGCCGGGCATGACGCGCGCCGCGGCGATCCGATCCTGCGCGCGGGCGCGCGCCTTGGGCCACGGCACGCCTTCATCGCGACGCTCGCGGGGATCGAGGCGGTGGCGGTGCGCCGGCCGCGCGTGCGCGTGGCCATGCCCGATCCCGCGCAGTCCCACATGGTCGAGGCCACGATGGCGCGCCTCGGCGGCCTCATCGTCGCGGGCGGGGCCGCGGACCTCGTGCTGCGGCCGGCCGCGGGCGATGCGGCCCGGCTTGCGCTCGCCCCGGCCGAGACCGCATGGCTTTGCCGCGAGGGCGGGGCGCTCGTGCTCGAACTGCCGCTGCGCTTCGATGCGATGGCGGCCGCGCTCTGGGCGCTCGGCCTGCCGGCGATGGCCGCGCTTGCAGGCGCGCGCCCCCTGACCGAGACGCGCCCGCTGGCCCGCAAGATCACCTCGACCGTCGGGATGGCCGAGGTCGTGCTGCTGGCAGAGGATGGCGCCGCCTGGGCACCCCAGCCCGCCGGGGTGGTGACGCTCGCGGGGCTTGCCGCGGCGCGCGCCATCGCCATCATCCCGCCCCAGAGCGAGGGGTTGCCCGCCGGCGCGACCCTTGCCGCCCACCCCCTCGACCTGCCCTTCGGCTGAGAGATGCCCGACCCTTCCCCCCCAGCCGCCCCCGCCGGGCAGGAGCAGTTCCTGCAGGTGATGACGCGCGACGCGGCCGAGGCCGCCTTCTGGGCGGCCCTGCGCCCCGCCCCCCTCGGGGTCGAGGAGGTCGCGCTCGCGCATCTTGCGGGCCGCGTGCTGGCGCAGGATGTCGCCGCCCCGGTCGATGCGCCCCCCTTCGACCGCGCGACCGTCGACGGCTTCGCGGTGCGCGCGGCCGATCTATTTGAGGCCTCGGCCGCGGCGCCGGTGATCCTGCGCCTCAATCCCGAGACGATCGCCTGCGGCACGGCGCCCCGCCTACCCGTGCTGGCGGGCACCGCGACCCCGATCGCGACCGGCGGCCCCCTGCCGCGCGGCGCCGATGCGGTGGTGATGATCGAGCACACCGACCCCGCCCCGGCAACTGGCCCCGATCAGCCCGCGATCGCGGTGGCGCGCGCGCCGGCGCCGGGCACGCATGTCTCCTTCGCGGGCTCGGACATCGCGCGCGGTCAGGTCCTCCTGCGGCGCGGGGCGGTCCTCGGCGCGCGCGAGGTCGCGATGCTCGCCGCCGTCGGGCTCGACCGCGCGCCGGTCTGGCGGCGGCCGCGCGTCGCCGTCCTCTCGACCGGGGATGAACTCATCGCGCCCGGCCAGCCCCTGCGCCCGGGCGGCATCTACGATTCGAACGGCCCCGTCATCGCCGCCGCGCTGGCCGAGAACGGCTGCGAGGCGATCCATCTCGGCGCGGTCGCCGACGCGGCCGACGCGCTCGGGGCGGCGGTGCGCGCGGCCTTTGCGGCGCATGATGCGCTGATCCTCTCGGGCGGGACGTCGAAGGGGGCGGGCGACCTCACGACGCGGGCGATCGCGGACCTGGGCGCGCCCGGGATCGTGGCGCATGGCGTCGCGCTCAAGCCCGGCAAGCCGCTCTGCCTCGCGGTCTGCGACGGCAAGCCCGTCGTGGTGCTGCCGGGCTTTCCGACTTCGGCCATGTTCACCCTGCACGAGATGGTCGCGCCGGCGCTGCGCGCGATGGCGGGGCTGCCGCCGCGGGGTGCGGCGCGGGTCGCGGCGACGGTGCCCGTGCGCCTCGCCTCCGAGCTTGGCCGGACCGAGTTCGCGATGGTGGCGCTGACCGAGGGCACCGAGGGGCTGATCGCCCATCCGGTCGCCAAGGGGTCGGGCGCCGTCACCGCCTTCGCGCAGGCCGACGGCTTCGTGACGATCCCCGCCCTGGCCGAGAGCATGGCGCCGGGAACGCTTGCCGAGGTCACGCTCTTTGGCCCCGCGGTCGCCCCGCCACGCCTTGCCATCGTCGGCAGCCACTGCCTCGGGCTCGATGCGCTGGTCGGGCGGCTGGCGGGGCGGGGGATCGCGGCACGGCTGATCGCGACGGGCTCGCTGGGCGGCCTCGGGGCGCTGCGCCGGCGCGAATGCGACATCGCGCCCATCCATCTGCTCGATGCCCCGAGCGGGCGCTACAACGCGCCCTTCCTCGCCGAGGGGATGCGCCTTCTGCCGGGCTGGCGGCGGATGCAGGGGATCGTCTTTCGCGCAGGCGATCCGCGGCTCGAGGGGCGCGGGGTTGCCGAGGCGCTCGCGGCGGTGCTGGCCGATCCGGGGGCGATGATGGTCAACCGCAACCAGGGTTCGGGGACGCGCGCGCTGATCGACCGGTTGCTCGGCGGCGCGCGCCCGCCCGGCTACTGGAACCAGCCCGCCGCGCACACGGCCGTCGCCGCCGCCGTCGCGCAGGGGCGCGCCGACTGGGGCATGGCGATCCGCCCGGTGGCCGAGGCGGCGGGCCTCGGCTTTCTGCCGGTGGCGGACGAGCATTACGATTTCGCGCTCTGGTCCGACCCGCGCGACCCCGAGGCGATCGCCCTTTTCGAGGCCGCCCTTCACGAGGCGCGCACTGACCTCGAACGGCTCGGCTTCGTGCCCGGCCAGCCGCCCGCCTGACCGCCTGCCCGCCGCCTCAGTCGCGAAAGTCGTCCGCCGTGCGTACCCGGCGCTGGTCGGGGGCGTGCGGGTCGAAGCCCTCGGTGACGACGGCCTCGATACGGCAGGTGTCGCACATCTTGAGGCCCTCGAGCCGCGCCGCCCCGGCCGCGCCCGCAAACATCCAGTGCCCCGCGAGCTTGGCCTGCACCCGCTCGATCCCCGAGCGCGTGCCGAAGGGCTTGCCGCAGCGCGTGCAGCAAAACGGCTCTTCCTCGTTGAGGATGCGCCGCGGCTGGTCCCAGGCGGCAAAGTCGATCCCGGGGGCCAGCGTGATCGCCTTTTCGGGGCAGGTCGCGGCGCAGATCCCGCATTGCACGCAAGCGGTCTCGGTAAAGCGCAGCATCGGCCGCTCGGGGTTGTCCGAGAGCGCGCCGGCCGGGCAGGCGCCGGTGCAGGCGTGGCAGAGCGTGCAGGCCGCGGTATCGAGCACGATCGCGCCGAAGGGGGCGCCGGGGGCAAGGGCGATGCGCTCGGCCGGGCTTGGTGCGGCGCGGTTCATCTCGGCCACCGCCATGACCAGAAGCCCCCGCTTGTCGTTGGGCGGCAGGAACGCCGACCGCCCGGCCCGCACCGGCAGGCGCGCCAGCGCATGGAGCGCATCCTCGAGCGCGTCGGGGTCGTCCGTCTCGATCAGGGCGGGCGCCTCATGGCCGGTCGCGGCGCAGAGCGTCGCCACCAGATCGAGCGTCGCGTGCAGCCCGGCCATGTCGTGGCGCGGCCGCGCGGCCCCGAGGATCAGGACCGACCCCGCACCATAGGCCAGCGCCGCGGCCAGCGCCTCGGGCCCGATCTGAATGATCTCGTTCACCGCGAGCGGTATGACCTGCGCCGGCAGCCCACGACCGAAGCGGCCCGAGGCATCGATCAGCGCCTCGCCATGCGCGGCGTCGTGAAAGAGGATGCGCGGCGCGCTATCGCCCCCCGCCGCATGCCAGGCGCGCAGCGCCGCGCGCAGCCGGCGGGCGAGCGTCTCGGCCTCGGGCAGCGCATAGGCGGCCGCACCCGTCGGGCAGGCGGCCGCGCATTGTCCGCAGCCCGCGCAGATCATCGGATCGATCGCGACGCTGTCGCCCGCGGGCGTGATCGCGCCGGTCGGGCAGAGCGACAGGCAGCGCGTGCAGCCGGTGATGCGGTTGCGCGAATGGGCGCAGAGGTCGGCGGCGAAGTCGATGAACTGCGGCTTGTCGAAGGTGCCGACCATCTGCGCGGCCCGCCGCACAAGGTCGGCCACCACCGCCCGGTCGCGCGGGTCGGCTCGCAGATAGCCCGGCCGCAACTCGGGCGCAGGGAAAAGCGGCGCGCCCCCGCCGAGGTCGATGACGATGTCGGCGCGGCTGGTGGCACCGTCGCGCGAGGGGCCGAAGCGCAGCATCCGGCGCGACGAGGGATCGGGCGCGGCATAGGCATCGACCGTCAGCTCGAACGCGCCGAGATGGCCGCGCGCGGTGCGGATGCGCCCCTGAAGCACCGGAAAATCCGTGCTGCGCGGCGGCGCAACCTCGGCGCCCGGCGCAAGCAGGACGGTCATGTCGAGGCTCTCGGCCAGATCGCGCGCCGCGCCGATCGCAACTTCGTCGCGCCCGATGAGGAGCGCCACGCCCCGGCTTTCCATCGTCACCACGTTGAAGGGGGCGGGCGCCTCGGCGGCGGCGGCGATGATCGCGGCCATCTTAGGGCCCGAGAGGCGCGCCTCGGCCGTCCAGCCCGCCGTCTCGCGGATATTGGCGAAGGCAAGCGGCTGCTCGGCGCCCTCTGCCTCGGCCACCTCGCGAAAGAGCGGCGCCTCCTGCGTGCAGGTCACGGTGACGGGCTGGCCCGTCGCAAGTGCCGCGCGGAACCGGTCGAGCCCCGCCCGGCAGAGCTGATGCGCTGCCGCCTCGGCGCCGCATCCGGCGCGGGCGAGCGCCGCGCCATCGGGCGCCATCGTGCCTTCGCAGGTGCAACTCAGCACGATCCGGTCGGTCATCGACATGGCGCACTCCTCGCATCGGGCGGTCGGGGCTTGAACCGGCGCGCCTTCGTCATAGCATGTGAGGTAAATTTCCGCGCTTGCAAGGATCGCGCATGACCGTTTCGACCCAGACGCGCCGGCTCGTGCTGCCGCCGCCCTACAGCCAGCACCGGATCGCGCAGGGCGATGCGACGGCCGAGGCCGCGGCGCGCGCCCCAGCCGAAGGGGCGGGCACGCTGATCTGGCGCTGGACGGCGGGCGGGCCAGAGAGCGGCCCGGGGCGGCTCGACCTTGCCGTTGTGCTCGAACCCGACCTCGCACTGCCCGGGGCGCGGCTCGGCTACGTCGCGGGGATGGCGGCGCTTTGCGAGGCGCTCGCGGCCCATTGCCCGCCCGAGCGCGACATCCGCATCCGCTGGCCGGACGAGCTGCGATTTGACACCAACCGCCTCGGCGGCGCGCGGCTCGTGCTCGCGCCCGGCAGCGCCGAGGGCGCGGTGCCCGAGTGGATGGTGTTCGGCGCCGAACTCATCGCCGACCGCGACAACATCGCCGTGCCGGGCGAATATCCGCAGTCGATCTCGCTCACCGAAGAGGGGTTCGACGACCCGCCCGCCATCATCGAGAGCTTCGCCGCGCATCTGATGCTGCTCTTTGATCGCTGGAAGCACGAGGGGGCCGACGCCGTGGCGCGGGCCTTTGCCGGCCGGCTCGAGGGCGGGGGCGCGATCGGGGATACGGGCGATCTGATCCGCGAGGGCGGGCACGAGGCCCTCGGCCCGGCGCTCGCGCGTGCGCCGCTCTGGCGCGACGCGACGGGGCCGATTTTATGACGCGGCTCCCGCGCACCATCCGGCTCGACCCCTCGGACCGGGTCGTCTTTGCCCATGCGGCCGAGCCCGGCGAATGGGCCGTGCCCGGCACCTTCCTCTTTGCCGGGCGCGACATCGCAACCCTTGGCCGCAAGGAGCAGATCGCCTTCCGCTCGGGCTTTCTCGGGATCGCGAGCTTCGGCTTCTCGACCCTCGTGACGGTGACGCCCTGCCGCGCCGAGGAACGCGCCGCCGTGGTCGAGACGCTCGCGCGCCAGTTCGTCGCGCACCTCGGCGCGCCCGACTTCGACACCGCCCGCCCCGCCGCCGAGGAGGAGGTCGCACTCGCCGAGGACCTCTGCCGCGGCCATGCCGAGGGCACGCTGATCGCGCTGGCCCGCAGCGCCGAGGAGGGCGCGATCCGCGAACGCTTCCGCACGCTCAAGCCCCGCGACACGACGGCCTTTTCGGCCGGCCACCTGCGCGGCCATGATCGCGCCTTCTTCGTGGTCGAGACCGACGAGGCCGAGGACGAAGCCGCGCAGGCGATCGACCTCGCGGCGCTTGGCAGCACCGAGGGGGGGCGGCCGTGAAGGAGTTCTGGGTCGCGAGCGGCCATCACCTCACGCGCCTTGACCCCG
>JAUREX010000120.1 GCA_030834485.1 Gemmobacter sp. | reverse complement strand
GACGTCGTTCGACGGGTCGACGGCCGCGGGTGCGTCCGCGGCGCCCTGCGGCTCGGTCACAGCGTCGAGCGACGTCGGGTCGGGGATCGCGGCGCCCGTGTCGGCGTAGCCGACGAGGATCTCGGTGCCGGCGGGCACGCGCAGCACGATATCCTCGCCCGATTTGCCGGTGCGCTGCGCCCCCATCCCGGGCTGGCCGGAGCGGGCGAAGAAATGCTGCTGATAGCGGAAATCGATGAGCGTGTTCAGCCCCTCGACCGCCTCGGCCCAGACCGATCCGCCGTTGCCGCCGTCGCCGCCGTCGGGGCCGCCGAATTCGATGAATTTCTCGCGCCGGAAGCTGACGCAGCCGGAGCCGCCCCCGCCCGAGCGGATATGGACCTTGGCGAGGTCGAGGAACTTCATCGCGACGATACTCCGGGCCGGGCGCGCCCCCTGCTATCCCCGCCGGGCCGGCGCATCAAGCCCGCGCGGTCACGCCATGCGGCGCAGATAGGTCCAGGTCGCGACCCGCGCACCGCGCGCGACCGAAAAGGTCTCGGCATCGCCCAGATATTCGAACCCGGCATTGGTCAGCACCCGCGCCGAGGCGGGGTTGTCCTGGAACACCTCGGCAAAGATCGTGCGCGCGCCGACCGGGTTTGCGGCGATGAGGTCGCGCACCGCCGCCGAGGCGAGGCCCGCGTTCCAGAAGGCCGGCGCGATCCAGTAGCCGACCTCCCACTGGCCGCGATCCATGGGCTTGAGCCCGATCACGCCTAGCACCTCGGCCGAGCCCTGCGCGCGCGCGTCCAGCACCCAGGCGCGCTCGCCCTCGGGGCAGTTGACGCGGGCGATGAAGGCCTCGGTCGCGCCGGGCGGCAGCGGATGGGGGATCGAGCGGGTGTTGCGCGCGACCCTGAGATCGGCGGTATGGAGCGCGATCAGCCCCGCATCCGACGGCCGCGGCGGGCGCAGCACGAAGCGCGTCGCCACGAGCGCGGCGGGGGTCAGGGCGGTGGCGGCAGGGCCGCCGGTCTGGGCGTGCGTCGTCATGCTGGGCTCCGGTGAAGGGGCTCGATCGGGGCGCACCCCGCAAAGCGCGCGGGGGACCGGCCTTCTGGCCGATCCCCCGTCTAGGCGACGAATGTAAAGGTTCGGCTTACTCGGCTGCCTCGGTCTCGGGGCGCACCGAAATGAAGGTGCGGCCATGCAGACCCTTTCGGAAGTCGACCTTGCCCGCGACGGTCGCGAAGATCGTGTGGTCGCGGCCCATGTCGACGCCGCTGCCCGGGAACCAGGTGGTGCCGCGCTGGCGCACGATGATGTTGCCCGGGATCGCGGCCTGACCGCCGTAGAGCTTCACGCCGAGGCGCTTGCCCGCCGAATCGCGGCCGTTGCGCGAGGAGCCGCCTGCCTTTTTGTGTGCCATCGGATCACTCCTGCGCTGCGGCGGCCTTGCGGGCGCGCCTGGGTTTCTCGGCCGGTGCGGCGGCTGCCGGGGCGGCGCCCGGGGCCTCATGCGCGGCGCGGCGGGCGGCGACGGTGCCGGTCGCGGCGGCCACGCCCGAGGCGTCGGCGCCCGAGGCGAGGATATCGGTCACCCGCACGAGCGTGAGGTGCTGGCGGTGGCCCTTGGTGCGCTGCGAGGAGTGCTTGCGCCGGCGCTTGACGAAATGGATGACCTTTTCGCCCTTGATCTGGTCGATGACCTCGGCCTGAACGGCCGCGCCGGCGACGAGGGGCGCGCCGACCACGGGCGCCTCGCCCCCGATCATGAGAATATCGTTGAACTGGACCTTCTGGCCAGCTTCGGCCGCAAGCTTCTCGACGCGCAGGACATCGCCCGCCTCGACCCGATACTGCTTGCCGCCGGTCTTGAGGACCGCAAACATCTGAACTTCCCTTACCTTCCGCGCCCTGCGGCCCCGGATGCAAGATCCGGCGTTGGTGCCTTCGGACAGCGCGCCCCGCGAGGGGCGTCATGACAAGGCCGGTCCGGGCACCCTGCCCGCCGGCCGCGCGCTTATGGGCCAAAGGGGCGAGGCTGTCAACGGCCGCGGGCGCTCAGAGCTGCTCTCCCGCGAGCATCGAGGCGGCCGCGTTGCCGAGTTCGTAGGAGAGCATCTCGAAAAGCGCATCGAAGGCGGCAAAGAGCGCCGCGTTGAGGCGCGCGCCCGCCGCGGTCTCGCTGAAGGCGACATAGGCCGCGATCTCGTCGGTGCCGAGCGGATCATAGGCGAGGTTGAGGAACGACCAGACCCAGGCCTCGCTCTCGGCGCGCAGCGCCTCTTCCTGCGCCCAGATGTCGGCAAGCATCGCCGCCTCGCCCTCATCGGCCGCGCCGGGCACGCCGCCGCCGTCCGAAAGCCCGCGCATGAAGGCGACATTGGCGTTCATCGCGCCCATCACATTGCGCTCGATGAGGTCGTTGGCGGCGATGAAGCGCGCGATCTCGGCCAGTTCGGGCGCCTCGGCCGCGCGGGCATCCTCGAGCGCGAGATCGGCGAGATCCTGCACCGCCGGATCGGCGAGTGCCGCGCGCGCCGAGAGTTCGAGGTCGACGACGCGCGCGCCGAGGTCCGAGGCGAAGAAATCGACCATCGCGTCGATCTCGGCCTGCGGCGCGTCGGCCAGCGCGCCCGCAAGCGCGACCGAAAGCTCGGCGTACAGGCGGTCGGCGTCGTGGATCTCGGCCACCATCGCCGCCCAGCGCGCGCCGCCCTGCCCCGGAAAGAGGCTGTCTTCGAGGTCCTCGCCCTGCCCCACGCCCTCGGCCGAGAGGATCTCGGCCGTCCGCCCGAGCGCGAGTGCTGCATCGAGATCGGCAATCGTGCCCGCGCGCCCCGGCAGCGCAGCAAGGAGGGCGCAGGCAAATGCAAGGATGGCCAAGAGCACGCCGCGCAGGGGCTGGGTGCGGCGGGTGGGCAGGTCGCGGGCGCGCGCGGGGATCATGGCAAAGGCGCTCCTCTGCGCGGCAGCACGCCGCGACATGAGGCAAGCTAGCGCGCACCGTCGTCCCTGCCAAGGCGGCTGCAAAAGGGCTGGAAGTCGATTCAAATTCGTGTCAAGATTGATATTTGAAAGTTGTCGACAACCTTGGATAGAGGCTCCGAAGATGCGCCGCACTGCTTTCGCCTGCCTTCTGTGGCTTTGTGCCCTGCTTCCCCATCCGCTGACGGCCGATCCGCGCGCCGAGCCGGGCCCGGCGCGGGGCTTCGATCATCTCGGGGTGATCGTGCACACCCATAATGATTTCCTCGTCGACTCGGGGCGCGACCGCTGGCGCACCGGGGGGGCGGCGCTGGTGCAGTTCCTGCGCCTCGGCGGCACCGAGGCGGAATTGCGCCTGAGGGGTGAATTCATCACGCCGTGGAACTCCCTCCAGGCGGGCATCGACCGCCCGCCGGCCGCGATCGCGGGGGCGGCACTCTTTGTCGGCCGCGATCTGGGGGGCGCGCTCGAGGCGCATGCGGGGATCGAGGTCCTGCGCGTCGGGGCGTCGCTCTTTGCCTTTCAGCAGCAGCTGCACGAGTATTTCAACCTGCGCGGCTACAACTATGCCGAACGCGGCGCGCCGATCAGAGAGCGCAGCTATGGCGCGCTGCACGCCGAGATCGCGGCCCGCGCCGCGCTCGGGCCCGCGACGCTGCGCCCGTTTGCGGGGTTCGAGGTTGGGTTCGAGAATTTTTCGCGCCTCGGGATCGATGCGATGATCGGCGGGCCCGGATTTGCGCATCTGTCGTCGCGCGATCCGGTGTCGGGCTTCCTCTTGCCGGCGTGGCAGCGGGCCGAGTTCGCGAACGGCCGCTCGGGCACGGCCCTCGTGCTCGGGGTCGATGTCGCGCGCGATCACGGATCGAACCTGTTCGAGCGCGGCGGCGTCCTTCCGACCCGCCACCGGGCGCGCGCCCGCCTGGGCGTGGCGCACAGCGTCGCGGGCTGGACGGCTTTTGCCGGCGTCACGCGGCTCTCGCGCGAGTTCGAGGGCCAGATCGAGCCGCAGGTGATCGGGACGCTGGCGCTCGCGCGGACGTTCTGACGTCACGCAAATGATGCGCGGACCGGTTACCCTGAGCGGGTTGATTCGCCCGGGGCTGCCATGAAGATCCTGATCGCCTACGCCACCACCGACGGGCAGACGCGCAAGATCGCGCGCTTTGTCGCCGACCGCATCGCCGATCTCGGCCATGGGGTCGAACTCCTCTCGGCCGCCGATGGCGAGGGGCTCGAGCCCGCGCGGTTCGACGGCGCGATCCTTGCCGGGTCGCTCCATGCGGGCGGGTTCCAGAAGAGCCTCGCGGCCTTTGCCCGGGCGCAGGCCGAGGCGCTCGGCCGGGCGGTCGATGCCTGGCTCGGGCGGATCGGCGGCTGAGGTCAGGCGCCGACGCCCACGCCCTTGAGGATCTGCACCCCGTTGATCTGCCAGCCCTCGGGCGCCTCGATCATCTGGTATTCGAGCAGATGCACCTGCCCCGCGGCGTCGGTCATCATCACCCGCTGCCAGAGGCGGCCCTGCACCTCGCGCAGTTCGAGAAAGCGCACCTCGGCCGGGCGGTGGACCATCGGATAGCCCTGCCGGACCATCTGGCCGAAGCGCTCGGGCGTGCCGAAGATGCCCTTGATCGCGGGCGAGGCGAAGGTGAAGGCGGTGGCGAAATCATCGGCCTTGAAGGCCTCGATCTGGCGTGCGATCACGCCCTGTATCGCGGCGTCCTGGGCCTGCGCCATCG
The DNA here is from genome assembly GCA_030834485.1 of Gemmobacter sp. Taxonomy (GTDB): domain Bacteria; phylum Pseudomonadota; class Alphaproteobacteria; order Rhodobacterales; family Rhodobacteraceae; genus JAUREX01. The sequence goes on along the minus strand of JAUREX010000120.1, from coordinate 2,921 downwards.
GCACGAGGGCCAGCCACAGCGCGGCGGCAAGCTGGAACAGTCTGGTCATGCGCTCCTCCCCTGTTTCGAAGGGCTACGCAGACCGGGGGCTGCCGGATCAACCGGCCGATGAGGTCCCGAGTTCGCCCGCAAGCGCGCGGTCGATCAGCGCGATCGTCTCGGCCACGCCATAGAGTGCGACGAACCCGCCAAAGCGCGGCCCCTCCGAGGCGCCGAGCAGCACCTCATAGAGCGCCTTGAACCAGTCGCGCAGCGGCTCGAAGCCGTGATCGCGCCCGACCGCGAAGACGACCGATTGCAGCGCCTCGGCATCGGCGACCCCGTCCCAGGCGGCGAGGCGCGCGCGCAGATCACTAATCGCGGCCCGCTCGCGCGCGTCGGGGGCGCGAAAGACGCGGTTCGGCGCGACGAAATCGTTGAAATAGCGCACCGCGAATTCGGCCGCCGCGTCGAGGTCGGGGTTGCCCTCGGGGCTCGCCTCGGGCGCATAGCGGCGGATGAAGCCCCAGAGCCCCGACTTGTCGCGCGCGCCCGCAACGCTCGCGAGGTTGAGGAGCATCGCGAAGGACACGACCATCCGGCTTGCGGGCGGGTTGCCCGCGTGGATGTGCCAGACCGGGTTGTCGATCTGGGCGCCGATCTCCTGCCCCGGATAGGCGCGCAGCTGCTGGTGGTATTCGTCGACCGCCTTGGGGATCACATCCCACCAGAGCCGCTTGGCGGTCTTGGGCTTCTGGAACATGAAGTAGCTCAGGGATTCGGGGCTGGCGTAGGCCAGCCATTCCTCGATCGACAGCCCGTTGCCCTTCGACTTCGAGATCTTCTGGCCCTTGTCGTCGAGGAAGAGCTCATAGGTGAAATGCTCGGGCGCGCGGCCACCGAGGATCTCGCAGATGCCGTCATAGATCGGCGTGTTGGTCGAATGGTCCTTGCCATACATCTCGAAATCGACATCGAGCGCCGCCCAGCGGGCGCCGAAATCGGGCTTCCATTGCAGCTTCACCTGCCCGCCGGTGACCGGAAGCGTCCATTCGCGGCCCGTGTCGTCGTCGAAGGTGATGGTGCCCGCGCGCGCATCCACATGCTTCATCGGCACATAGAGCACGCGCCCCGTCTCGGGGTGGATGGGCAGAAAGCACGAATAGGTCTGCTGGCGCTCCTCGCGCAGGCTCGCGAGCATCACCTCCATGATCGCGTCATAGCGTTCGGCCACGCGCAGGAGTGTCTCGTCGAAGCGGCCCGAGCGGTAGAAATCGGTGGCCGAGAAGAATTCGTATTCGAAGCCGAAGGTATCGAGGAACCGGCGCAGCATCGCGTTGTTGTGGTGGCCAAAGCTCGCGAATTCGCCGAAGGGGTCGGGGACCGAGGTCAGCGGCTTGTGCAGGTTCTCGCGCAGCATGGGGATGTTCGGGACGTTGTCGGGAACCTTGCGCATCCCGTCGAGGTCGTCCGAAAAGCAAAAAAGCCGGGTCGGCATGTCCGAGATGACCTCGAAGGCGCGCCGGACCATGGTCGTGCGCGCGACCTCGCCGAAGGTGCCGATATGGGGCAGGCCCGAGGGGCCGTAGCCCGTCTCGAACAGCACATAGCCCTTGGCGGGGGGGGCCTTCTCGTAGCGCGCGAGGATGCGGCGCGCCTCCTCGAAGGGCCAGGCCTTCGACTTCATCGCGGCGTCACGCAGTGCGGACATCTTTCGCCCCTCGGATCGGCGCGAACCCCCTGCCCGCGCGGCCCGGGTTTCCTATTGCCGGGGTGGGGGCGCGTCAATATTGTGCGGCATCCATCAGGAAGGGCCCGCCCGTGACCGACCCGCTCAGCTCCTACACGCCCCAGGATGCGCTCGTGGCGCTGATGATCGCGGTCTCGGCCTCGGATGAGAACATCCGCTCATCCGAGCTTTTCGCGATCCAGCGGATCGTGAACCACCTGCCGGTGTTCGCGGGCTATGACGGCGACCGGATCCGCCGGATCGCCCAGAGCGTCTTCGACCTCTTCGAGGAGGAGGACGGGCTCGACGCCCTTTTCGGCCTCATCCGCGACGCCCTGCCCGAGCGGCTGCACGAGACCGCCTATGCGCTGGCCTGCGATGTCGCGGCCGCCGACGGGCGGCTGCGCGACACGGAATTGCGCATGCTTCAGGAGATCCGCGACGAGCTCGAGATCGACCGGCTGCACGCGGCCGCGATCGAGCGCGGCGCACGCGCCCGCCACATGATGCCCTGAGGGCGCGCTAGCCGAAGGTCCGCGCCCAATGCAACAGGGTGCGGCGCTGCATCTCGCGCGCCCGCCCGGCCCAGCTGCGCGCGCCGGGCGTGCGGCCGCCGTCATCGCGGCGCAGGCGTGCGCGCGTCTCGAGGTCGGCGGCAAGGATCGCAAAGGCCCCGACCCGGCCCGACGGCATCCTCAGATACCCCGCGAGCGTCGAGACATAATCGAGCGTGCCGGTCTTGGCCTTGACCGAGGTGCCGCGCGGCGAGCCCTCGGGCAGCGGATGGTCGCGCAAGAGGGGCGGCAACGGCCCCTCGGCGCCCGCCTGCGCGAGTGCGCGCGCCATCGCAAGCGGCGCGATGCGCGAACCCGCGCCAAGCCCCGAATGATCGACGAATTCGGCCTCGGCCCCGAGCCGGCGCGACACCCAATCGGCCATCGCCCGCCCCGAGGCCGCCAGATCGGGCGCGCCCGACGCCGCGAGCCCGACCGCCTCGGCGCTGAGGTTCGTCGAAAAGCGCAGCATCGAGGTCAGCTCGCGCGCGAGCGGCTGGCCCTCGTGGCGGGCGATCTCGCGCGCCTCGGGCGGGGGCGCGCCCGGGGCGGGTTCGGGCAGGGCAAGGCCCGCCTGCGCGGCAAGCGTGCGGAACACCTCGGCGGCATAGAGGCCGGGCTGGCGGACCGGAAGCCAGAGCGTCCCCTCGGCCCCGAGC
>JAUREX010000011.1 GCA_030834485.1 Gemmobacter sp. | reverse complement strand
TAAAGACATAGGCGACCTCGAAGCCCGTGACGCGCGGCGAGGAGCCGAAGGCGGTCCGCACGCCCGAGGGCGAGATGAGGCGGATCGTGTCGCCCACGCCCACGCCCAACTCGCGCGCAAGGCCCGAGCCGATGGCGATGCCCGGCCCGAAGCCCGCCAGATCGCCCACCGCATCCGCCCCCGTGCCGACGCGCGGGATTGCGGCCAGATCGGCGGGCGCGATGCCGTAGACGTCCGCCGCACCCGCACGATCGCCAGCGGACGCCATCACCTGCCCGCGCACGAGCGGGGCGGCGCGCAGCACCCCCGGCACGGCGCGCAGCGTCGCGGCCAGCGCGTCCGCATCGCCGAGCGTGCGATCCACGCGGCCGGCATCATCGATGCGCGGCAGGGCGTGGACCGTGACATGGGCGTTCGCGCCGAGGATCGTGTCGACGAACTCGGCCCGGAACCCCGCCCGGACCGCGAGCGTCGCGATCAGCGCGAAGACCGCAAGCGTGATGCCCAGAAGGCTGATCCATGTCATCACGCCGACGCCGCCCTCGGCGCGGCGGGCAAGGCGGTTGCGGCCGGCACGATGATCGCGGGGCGGCTCGAGACGCTCGCGATCCTCGCGGTGCTGATGCCGGGCGGCTGGAGCCGCTGGGGCCGACGCTAGCGCGCAGAAATCGCGCGGATTACTCTGGAAAGATCGCGCGATGCACCTCATATTGCATCCCAAGCGGGCGTCCCGGGCAAAGGCGCGCGCACAACTGGCGCGCAATGTCGCGCCCAAACCGGAAAGAAGGGCAGAACCATGGCCTCAGACAAGCAGAACCTTCAGGACGCCTTCCTCAACCATGTCCGCAAGGGCAAGGTGCCGCTGACGATCTTCCTCATCAACGGGGTCAAGCTGCAGGGCGTCATCACCTGGTTTGACAATTTCTGCGTGCTCTTGCGCCGCGACGGGCAATCGCAGCTTGTCTACAAGCACGCCATCTCGACCATCATGCCGGGCCAGCCGATCAGCCTTTACGAGGGCGAGGACTGACCACGGGCATGGGCGGCGGACAGGAGACGAAGGCCGAAGCGACACGCGCCTTCGTGCTGCACCCCGACATCAAGTCAGACCGCGACCGCGCGCGCGCCCCGGCGGCGCGTCTGGCCGAGGCGGTGGCGCTCGCCGCGGCGCTGCCGGGCCTCGAGGTCGTGGGGGCCGAGATCGTCCCCCTGCCCCGCGTCCATGCGGGCGCGCTCATGGGCTCGGGCAAGATCGCGACCCTCAAGACGCGCTTTGCCGATGAGCGCGTGGGCCTCGTGCTGATCGACGGGCCTGTGAGCCCGGTCCAGCAGCGCAACCTCGAAAAGGAATGGAACGTCAAGCTTCTCGACCGGACGGGCCTCATCCTCGAGATCTTCGCCGACCGCGCGCGCACCCGCGAGGGGGCGCTTCAGGTCGAGCTTGCGGCGCTGAGCTATCAGCGCACGCGCCTCGTGCGGGCCTGGACGCATCTTGAGCGTCAGCGCGGCGGCTTCGGCTTTGTCGGCGGCCCGGGCGAGACGCAGATCGAGGCCGACCGCCGCGCCATCGACGAACAGATCGTGCGCATCAACCGCCAGCTCGAGAAGGTGGTGCGCACCCGCACGCTCCACCGCGCGGCGCGCGCACGCGTGCCCTATCCGATCGTGGCGCTGGTGGGCTATACCAACGCGGGCAAGTCGACGCTGTTCAACCGGCTGACCGGCGCCGAGGTCCTTGCCAAGGACATGCTTTTTGCGACCCTCGATCCGACGCTGCGGGGCGTCGTGCTGCCGGGGGGGCGGCGGATCATCCTGTCGGATACGGTGGGCTTCATCTCGGACCTGCCGACGCAGCTGGTCGCGGCCTTCCGCGCGACCCTCGAAGAGGTGCTCGAGGCCGACCTCATCGTGCATGTGCGCGACATCTCGCACCCCGAGACCGAAGCGCAGGCGCGCGACGTGGCGGTGATCCTCGGCGAATTGGGCGTGGCCGAGACGACACCGCGGATCGAGGTCTGGAACAAGCTCGACCTCCTGCCCGCGGATGAGGGCGCGGCGCGCGCCGCCGCGGCGCAGCGCCTGCCCGAGGTCTGCGCCATCTCGGCGCTGACCGGTGCGGGGACGGCAGCGCTCCTCGGGCGGATCGATGCGATGCTCGAGACCGTCAGCCCCGAGCCGCGCCACGCCGACCATCTGCGGCTGAGCTATGCCGAGGCGCGCCGCCGCGCCTGGCTCCATGACGCGGGCGTGATCAGCGCCGAGCACGAGACCGACGAGGGCTGGGACATCCGCGTGAACTGGAGCGCGCGCCAGGCCGACGCCTTCGCCGCCCTCTGAGGCGTCAGCCGAGGCGCAATTCGGCGAGGATGCGCGCCTCGAAGGGCCTCAGCGTCGGGCGGGCGATCGCCACGACCGGGCGCTCGGTCGCGAGCAGTTCGGGAAAGAGCGTCGCGATCTCGTGTCGCTGCTCGGGCCGCAGGCTTGCGACCGAATTGCGCGAGACATGGAGGCTCTCGCTCGGGACTGCGTTCGACCAGACGATCTGGTGGGCGTCGAACAGCAGGTGGAAATATTCGACCTCCGCCACCTCGACCTGGCGGATGGTGCCGCCGTTCACGAGGTCGATCGCCGCCGCCAGCACCTGCGGCTCGCCGCTGAGGATCTCGGCGCGCCAGCCCTGCAACAGGATGCGGTGCTGGGGCGAGACGAAGAGATCGTCGCGGTTGCCGAGCGTGCCGGCCTCGATCAGGACCGGCGCGAAGCGGCCGCGCCCGGCTATGCGCGAGGATCCGATCCAGCGGAGCGGTTGCAGGCCCGCATCGAAGGTCGCCACCAGATCGCCCGGGCGCAGATCCTCGATCCGCACCTCGCCCCGCCAGGTGCGGATGCGCGTGCCGCGCACGAAGCAGACGGGATCGTTCTGATCCTCGGCACTGATGCCCGTATCAAGGACCTTGATCGAATCGGGAAAGGGCACCACGCGCACGAGGCGTCCGTCGACCGTCATCGTCCCGGTGTTGTAGCGCCGGTCGAGCGAGAGATCCTGCCAGACGACGTCGAAGGTGCCATCCTCGTTGAAGCTCAGCAGATGTCGCGCCGTCGCGCCCCACACCTTGCCGTTGCCGTCGACATAGATCGAGCTGCCGCGCATCTGGGATTCCATCCCCGGCAGCGACAGGAAGTCGACGAATTCGATCGTGCCGTCGGCCTTGATCTCGAACCGGTTTAAGCCCTGCGTCTCCGGGAATCCGCCCGACCCCGTCGGCGCATAGAGCCAGGTCTTGTCCGGCCCCGCCGTCTGGGGGATGCGCACCGCCTTGAAATCGAGGATCCAGCGGTTCCCCTCTTGCGGGTCCCCTGGAACATCGGCCGGCACCTGGTTTTCCGAGACGAGAGGCGCACCGAGCGTGCCGTCGGGGTTCATGCGCACCGTCGTCAGCGTGCCGTTGGCCCACTGATGCGCGACATAGAGCCGGACCGTGCCCCCCGCCCCGTCGTCGACCTCGGCGACAGTGCCGGCCCAATAGTTGCGCGTGCCATCGTCCAGCGCGACCACATCGCCCTGAATCTGGCCGTTTTCGTCGTAGACCGCCGTCTTGAGATGGCGCAGCGTCGGGTTGTCGGGGTTCGGGAAATCCGTGAACATGACGCGAAAGGCGCCGTCGCTCCCGATCGGTTCGACATGGACCCCTTCGGCAAAGCCCGCGAAATTCGGGAATCGCGTCGAGGAGATGAGGGTGAGCGTGCCCTTCTTCTCGTTCAGCTCGAAGACGTTGATCGCCCCCGTCGTCGTGCTGCCCTCGGTCAGGTCCTGCGTCACATCGACAAAGCGCGTGACGCTCGAGGTGCCGGGCCCGGTCTCGCCAAAGCGCAGGATGCTGAACTCGCGCATGTTGACGTTCGCGCCCCGAAGCGTGATGCCGTCGATTTCGGTACCGAAGTCGTAATCGGCGATGATCTGGATGTCGGTCGCGTCGGTGTTGCTGACCGAATAGGTCCGATAGCCCGTGCTCGTCGTGCCGATGAGGAAGTTGCGATCGGTGAAGGGGGGCCCCTCGCGTATCGTGCGCGCCTCCCATATCGCGAGGCCGTGCTGCGTTGCATCCTCGAAGCCGATCTCGACCGTCGCCGCGGGCTGCGGCGTCAGCGGCTGGCCGTCGGCGGAATAGCGCTGCGAGAAGATGTCGTAGCCCGTCCCGCCATCCTCTTCGGAATGCCAGGCGATGATGAAGCCGCCATCCTCGAGCGGGGTGACCGCGGCGTGGCTCTGCTCGCCCTCGGTGATGACGTTGACAAGGATCGGCCCGCCGCGCTTTTCGCCCGCGGCGGTGAAGACCTGGGCGAAGATGTCTTCTTCCGAGGTGCCCGACACCTCGTTGCGCGAGGACCAGACCGCGACGAACCCGCCCCCCTCGAGCGCGGTGATGTCGGGCAGGGTCTGCCAGCCGTCGGTATAGGTGTTGAGGATGAACTCCGCGCCGCCGCCGGTGCCGTCGGCGGCAAAGATGCGGCCGACGATGTTGATCGGGGTGCCCTCATCGGGCGGCACATCGACGGGCGCGCTCTGCCAGACAAAGAGGATCCGCCCGTCGCCAAGGACGCTGACCTGCGCCTCGGACTGCGCGCCGGCAAGGGTGGTGTTGACCGTGAAGGGCGGCTGGAGCGTTCCGTCGCCGCCGACGAGGCGCGCGATCACATCGCGGTTGCCGCCGGCGTCCTGCGTCCAGGCGATGACGAAGCCGCCGCCATCGCGCGCGGCAAGCGAGACGGTCACCTCGGGGTCGTCAGAGGAAAGGACGAGGCCCGCGATCAGGAATGGGGGATCGGCTGGCGTGCCGTCGGCCTCGAGGATCTGGGCGTAGACATCGCGGTCTGCGATGGGGGGCGCGCCCTCGTCCCAGGCGACGACGAGGCGCCCGTCGGCCAGCCGCACGATCTGGGGCGAGAAGCTCTGGTTGCCGGGGAATGCAGGCGGCAGCGTCTGCTGGCCGATTACCCCTCCGTCGGCGGTCACGATGGCGAAGCGGACACCCCCGGCGGCAAGCCCGTCCTGCCAGACGACGGCAAAGCCCCCGTCCGGCAGCGCCGCGAGCGAGGGCGGCGCCGCGCCCGCGCCGAGGCCGATCTCGATGTTGCCGCCCTCGGGGATGCCGGCGGCGCTATAGAGTTGCGCCCGCACCGCCCCCGGCCCGCCCGCGTCGTACCAGACCACGGCGCTGCGCCCCTCGGCCAGCGCGACCACATCGGGAAAACGCTTGTCACCATCGGCCGCACCCGGATCATTGGGCGAGAGCTGACCTTGCGCGTTCAGCCGCGCGATATAGACATCCTCGCCATCGCCCTGCCCGGTAAAGACGACCCCTGCCCCCGATCCGGTGTTGCCGCCCGCCGAGGATTGCGTGAGGCTCGCATTCCCCTGATCGCCCGCCGTCTCGGTATTGAGGCGCGCCTCGGCCCCGACGCGGAAGGCCGCGTTCCCCTCGACCCGCCAGGTCGTCGCAAAAACGCCCGTGCCGTCATCGTCGGGCGAGGTGTAGCTGACCATGAAGGTGCCGCCAGGCAGCGCCGCGATCGACGGCGTCGACTGATCGCCCGCAAGCGTGCCCGAGATGCGATAGCTCGAGACCGCGGTCGAGCCGTCGGCGTTGATGACCGCGCCCCAGATCCCCAGCCCGTCGCCGTCGGGCTGCTGCCAGGCGACCGCGATCTGCCCGGTGTCGAGCGTCGTGATCGTGACCTTGTCGGGCACGTCGAAATGGCGGGCGACCACATCGTGGGCGCCGCTCGAATTGCTCTGATAGACAACGAGGAACCCGCCGCCCTCCTTGGCGACGACGGTGGCGTTCATCTGGTCGCCCGCCGTCGCGCTGTGGAGAAGCTCCGCATCGCCGAGCGGCACCGCAGCCCCCGTGGAGGTATCGAAGATGCGGTAATAAAGGTCCCAGTCGTCGGCTGCATCTGCGCGCGACTGATAGACCACGACGAACTTGCCGTTCTCGGTGCCGTCCGGGTTCAGGAGCGCGGTGATCGAGGCCTCGACCTCTTCGTCGGTCGTATCGGCGATCTGGAAGATGCCGCCCTGCAGGACCGTCTCGCCGCCCTGCGGCAAAAGCTCTGGCGGTATGGGCCTGTTGACGTTGGTAGCAACGTTCTCAGCATTAAAAGCTTCGTAGGCTTCGACGGCCTCAAGCGGCCAGAGGAAGGGTCGGCTGTCGGCAAGCTGGCCGAAGATCCCCTGAACGCCGTCGCCGCCGTCCTCCTTTGTCCAGGTCACGACAATCCGGGAAGAGCGCTGCACGCCCCCTTCCTCCGCGAAGCCCCCGACCTTGATGATCTCTACCGAATGCTGATCGCCGGGTTGATCGATCTGGAAGTAGTTGTCGTAGAATTTTCCCTTTTGCGGCTTGGCTCGAGCGAAATCGAAAGTTTGCGCCTCCCACTCATCCAAATCGAAGGGCACGGGTCGATCGATCACGCGGTACTGGTCACGGGTGAGGGGAATTTCCTGCTCATTGCGGACGCGATAGAGAAATACGGCCGATCCATCATGCGGGGGCGCAAGCAGGGGTTCATCGGGAAAGATCGAGTTCTTGTCCTGATACCAGTGCACACGCTCCTCGTCGGCATCGTCATCGCCGAGCACTTCGAAACCGAAGCCGCTGTAAGAGATCGGATCCCGTGCAAGGGCAAAATAGGCGGTATTGTCGCCGATCTGTAAAATGGTGCGGTCGCGCTCGCCGCCAGTGACCGGTCCAGGCGACAATACGCCCATAGGACGATTGTCGGGAAAAAAGTTGTGGAGATACCCGACATTGCCATAGTATTCGACACTGGAAAGACTATGATAACTATATACGGTGCCGTCGCCGGGCAGGGGAAACCAATCTTCAACTTCGTCCGGCCACTCATATTCCGGATTACTTACGAACTTGGTGTAATTGTATTCGCCACGCCATGTGACGTCCTCTACGAGAAAGAAGGTCAGGGCCCCTTCGGGGCTGGTCTGATAGGACATGACCCGGGCCGCCGTGGTGTCGTATCCAACGTCCCGATACGGACCCCAGTCAGAATTGGCATATGTGTCACGCGCGGACTCCAGGAATCCGGACTTTTCACCGATACGCGTGCCGTCGCCTTCATAGATGGCGACCGCGGCGATGCGATCGCCGGTGGTGTCCTCGTAGAGGTGGTTGGTCAGCCAGGAGACGTAAAAGCGCCCCTCGTCATCGGCGACGACGCTCGGCGCGGTCTGGGCGCCGTCGGTGACGATGGTGTTGACGAGCGTTTCCGAGCCGATCGGCTTGCCGTCGGCGTCGAAGCGCTGATAGAAGATGTCTTGGGAGCCGTCAGCGCCCGGGCCCTGCCAGACCACGACATATTCGCCCGTCTGCCGCCCGTTCATGCGCAGCATCGCGACCGAGGGCTGCGCCGACGCGTCGTTGAGGATCTGATCCCCCGCGATGGTGGTGTTGACGATGTCCTCGGGCCGCGTGATCTCTATGTCGATGCCGATCTGCTCGAGCGTCGCGGCATTGTAGCGCTCGAGCACCACCTCGAACTCGCCGGTATGGGCGACGACGATCTCGGTGCCGTTGCGCGTGATCGCGAGCGAGGTGTCGGTGCCGATGCGGTCCTTCTCGACGTCGGTGACGTTCCCGTCCGCATCGATCCGCATGAGGCGCAGATCGCCGTCGCGGTCGACATAGGCGGTGACGCTCGCGCGGTCGTCGTCGGCATGGATGGTGGCGGGCGCGACCGGCGCGGCCTCGGCGACCGCGAGCGGGGTCACGACGTTCTGAACCTTTGGGGGACCATGCTCATAGGGGTCGATGCGGATCACATAGACCGCGTGCTCGCCGGCCGCGTTGCGGCCCAGAAAGCTCACATGGATGAAGCCGTTCGAGCTCGTGGTGATGTTCGGGGCGAAGAAGGTATCCACATCCGCGGGCGCGGTGCCCTTGCCGGTGAAATCATAGCCCGACAGCTCGATCTTGCGCCAGCGATCGTTCAATGTGCCCAAGGATGAGCGCGTGCCGTCGCGGTGCAGGCCCTGCGCGAATATCTTGCCGGCCTCGATATAGACCACATACCAGCCGAACCCCGGATCATAGGCCGACGTGCCCGTCCGGAAGCGTGCGATCTTCGGGATCTCGACGATGGTGCGCTGGCCGCCGCCCGTGACGGTCGTCTGGTCGCCGGCACTCGTGGGGTTCACGCGCGTCTGGGCCATGATGAAAGATCACCCTCGAATGCGCGCCCGCCGAAATGCGAACCGGTTAACAATGTCTTGATTTTCGCGCGACCTTCCGGATGGAGTCAAACGGATTTTGCCGCGATTTCGCCCGATCCGTGGCCGAACCGCCAGATTGCCGGTTGACGCCCCGCCCCGCCTCGGCCCTAGATCGCGCGTCTGCATCCGGGGGGTGATCGATCATGGATCTTGCAACCGCGCGGCATGTGCTCGACGCGCTCGTGGCCTTTCCGACGGTCAGCCGCGACTCGAATCTCGGGCTGATCGGCTGGGTCGAGGATTTCCTCGGCGCGCATGGCATCGCGACGGTCCGCATCCCCGCCCCCTGCGGGACCAAGGCGCAGCTTTACGCCACCACGGGCCCCGCGGTCGACGGGGGCACGGTCCTCTCGGGGCATTCGGATGTCGTGCCGGTCGATGGCCAGCCCTGGACGACCGATCCCTGGCAGGTGGTCGAACGCGACGGCAGGCTCCATGGCCGCGGCACCTGCGACATGAAGGGCTTCGTGGCGCTGGCGATCGCGGCGCTGGTCGCGGCGCGCCGCGCGCCCCTGCGCCGCCCGCTGACGCTCGCGCTTTCCTGCGACGAAGAGGTGGGCTGCATGGCCGTCATCGACCTCGTGCGCGCAATGACAGGCGCGCTGCCGCGCCCCGAGGCGGTGATCGTGGGTGAGCCGACCTCGATGCGCGTCGTCACGGGCCACAAGGGCGGGGCGGGGCTTGCGGTGCATCTGCGCGGCCATGAGGTGCATTCCTCGCTCCTTCATCAGGGCGTCAGCGCCATCATGGAGGGCGCGCGCCTGATCGACTGGGCCAATGCCCGCAACGCCGAGAACGCGGCGCACCCGCCCGGGCCCCTTGCCGCGGCCTTCGTGCCGCCCTGGACGACGCTCCATGTCGGGCGGATCGAGGGCGGCACCGCCCACAACATCACCGCCCGCGACTGCCGCTTCTTCATCGAGATGCGCGCCGTCCCGGGTGAGCCGGTCGAGGATTGGGTCGCGCGGTTCGAGGCCGAGGCCGTTGCGCTGTCGGACCGGATGGCAGCGGTGCACCCGGGGGCGGGCGTCACCATCACGCGCGCCTTCGCCGTCCCCGCCCTTGTCCCCGAGCCCGAAGGCGCGGCCGAGGCGCTGGCGCGCCGCCTGACGGGCGACAACGGCACCCATGTCGTGAGCTACGGGACCGAGGCCGGGCAGTTCCAGGCGGTCGGCCACTCCACCGTCGTCTGCGGGCCGGGCGACATCGCGCAGGCGCACCAGCCCGACGAATTCCTCAGCGTCGCCGAATTCGAGGCCGGCTGGCGCTTCATGGAGGGGGTCGTGGCCGATCTCTGCACCCGGGGCGCGCTTGCCTGACTGATGAGGGGCGCGTAACACTCGGGCGGCAGGGGACGGACGGGGGACGGACCGGGGGGGCGCCATGGGCTATGCAGAGGTCTATCAGGGCTGGAAGGCCGACCCGGAAGGGTTCTGGATGCAGGCCGCAAAGGCGATCGACTGGGTGCGCCCGCCCTCGCGCGCGCTCTGGGCCGAGCGGGCGCCGATCTATGAATGGTTCCGCGACGCCGAGGTGAACACCTGCTGGAACGCGCTCGACCGCCATGTGGCGGGCGGGCGGGCCGATCAGGTCGCGATCATCCACGACAGCCCGATCACCGGCAAGGTCGCCAAGATCACCTATGCCGAGCTGCTCGCGCGCGTCGCCCGCCTTGCCGGCGCGCTTGCCGCGCGCGGCGTGGTCAGCGGCGACCGCGTCATCATCTACATGCCGATGGTGCCCGAGGCGCTTGTGGCGATGCTCGCCTGCGCGCGGATCGGCGCGATCCATTCGGTCGTGTTCGGGGGGTTCGCCGCGCCCGAACTGGCGGTGCGGATCGATGATGCGACGCCCAAGGCGATCATCGCGGCGTCCTGCGGGCTCGAGCCGGGGCGGGTCGTGCGCTACAAGCCGCTCCTCGATGCCGCGATCGGGCTTGCGACGCACAAGCCCGAGTTCTGCGTGATCCTCCAGCGCCCCGAGGAGACGGCCGATTTGGCCGCCGGGCGCGACCATGAGTGGGAGGCGTTTCAGCAGGGCGCAGCACCCGCACCTTGCGTGCCGGTCGCGGGCGACCATCCGGCCTATATCCTCTATACCTCGGGCACGACCGGCCAGCCCAAGGGCGTCGTGCGCCCGACGGCGGGGCATCTCGTTGCGCTCCAATGGTCGATGGAGAGCATCTATGGCGTGAAACCCGGTGAGGTGTTCTGGGCGGCCTCGGACGTGGGCTGGGTGGTCGGGCATTCCTATATCGTCTACGCACCGCTGCTGCATGGCTGCACGACGGTGCTGTTCGAAGGCAAGCCGGTAGGCACGCCCGACGCCGGCACCTTCTGGCGCGTCATTGCCGAGCACAAGGTCGCCTCGTTCTTCACCGCGCCCACCGCCTTCCGTGCGATCAAGCGCGAGGATCCCGAGGGGCTCTTGCTCGGCCGGCACGATATCGGCAGCCTGCGCGCCCTCTATCTCGCGGGCGAGCGCGCCGACCCCGACACGGTGCAATGGGCCGAGCGGCATCTGAACGTGCCGGTGATCGACCATTGGTGGCAGACCGAGACGGGCTGGCCGATCGCGGCGAACCCGCTCGGGATCGAGGCGCTGCCGATCAAGCTCGGCTCGCCCTCGGTCGCGTTGCCGGGCTATGACGTGCAGGTGCTCGACGAGGGCGGTCACCCCTTGCCCCCCGGCACGCTCGGCGCGGTCGCGATCCGCCTGCCGCTGCCGCCCGGCACGCTGCCGACGCTCTGGCAGGCCGAGGCGCGCTTTCGCAAGGCCTATCTCGAGCATTTCCCGGGCTATTACGAGACGGGCGATGCGGGCTATCTCGATGCCGACGGATACCTCTACATCATGGCGCGCACCGATGACGTCATCAACGTCGCGGGCCACCGCCTCTCGACCGGGGCGATGGAGGAGGTGCTCGCAGGCCACCCCGATGTCGCGGAATGCGCGGTGATCGGGATTGCGGATGCGCTCAAGGGCCAGGTGCCGGTCGGGTTCCTCTGCCTCAACAAGGGCTGCAACCGCCCGCACGCCGAGATCGTCGCGGAATCGGTCGCGCGCGTGCGCGACCAGATCGGGCCGGTCGCGGCCTTTCGTCAGGCGCTGGTGGTCGACCGCCTGCCCAAGACGCGCTCGGGCAAGATCCTGCGCGCGACGATGGTCAGGATCGCGGATGGCGAAGAGGTGAAGGTGCCCGCGACCATCGACGACCCCGCGATCCTCGATGAGATCCGCGCAGCCCTTGTCGCGGCCGGGGTCGGGGCGATCGGGGGCGCGAAGGGCTAGGCGTCAGCGCAGCGCCGCGAGGCGGGCGACGAGCTCCTCATGCAGGCGCACGCGCTCTTCGGGCGCGAGAAAGGCGCCGAGTTCCACCTCGCGCCCCCCGCCCGAGAGGGTGAGGTAATCGGGCACCGGACCGCCCGCATGGTGGATCGTGGCGCGCACCCAATGGGGGTTGGCTTGCCAGCAGCGCGGTTCAGCCCGGCCGGGATCGTGGCGCGCGAGCGCGATCTGCGCAGGCCCAAGCCGCAGCACCTCGCAGAGCCGCGCGTCGCGGTTCGACCGCGCGATCCCGAGCCACACCCCCCCGAGCGCGAGCATCAGGAACGGCAGCAACCCCCACAGCACCGGCGAGCCCAGCACCGCCAGCAGCGGCAGCGCGAGCATCCAGGCGGTGGCCGCGATGAAGGCCACGAAGCCGCCCGCGGGCAGCGACCGGTGGGGCCAGAGCCGCAGCTCCCACCCCTCGGGCGAAAGGCGCGAGGCCCCGGGTTCCCCCGGGGCCTCGGCGTCGGTCATCGTCCAGACATAGGGCATCGCGTGCCGCCGGGCGCCTTCAGTGGGCGTGGCTGCGATCCCAGTCCTCGCGCTTGGGCAGCGTCTCGAAGGTATGCTCGGGCGGGGGCGAGGGCAGCGTCCACTCAAGCGTGTCGGCGTATTCGTTCCAGTAGTTGTTCTCGGTGATGCGGCGCCCGGCCAAGAGCGTGTAGGCGACGATCCCGATGAAGAAGAGGAACGAGGCGAAGGCGATGAAGGCGCCGATCGAGGAGATGTAGTTCCAGTAGGCAAACGCCTCCGGATAGTCGATGTAGCGCCGCGGCATCCCCTGACGCCCGAGGAAGTGCTGCGGGAAGAAGGTCAGGTTCGAGCCGATGAACATCGCCCAGAAGTGCAGCTTGCCCGCCCATTCCGGATATTGCCGCCCCGACATCTTGCCGATCCAGTAGTAGATGCCGGCAAAGATCGCGAAGACGGCGCCGAGGCTCATCACATAGTGGAAGTGGGCGACGACGTAATAGGTGTCGTGATAGGCCCGGTCGATCCCCGCCTGCGCGAGGACGATGCCGGTGACGCCGCCCACGGTGAAGAGGAAGAGGAAACCGAAGGCCCAGAGCATCGGCGTCTTGAATTCGACTGAGCCGCCCCACATCGTCGCGATCCAGCTGAACACCTTGATGCCGGTCGGCACCGCGATGACCATGGTCGCGAGCATGAAATAGGCCTGCTGCGTCACGCTCATGCCCACGGTGTACATGTGGTGGGCCCAGACGACGAAGCCGAGCGCGCCGATCGCGACCATCGCATAGACCATCGGCAGATAGCCGAACACGGGCTTGCGCGAGAAGGTCGCGATGACATGGCTGATGATGCCGAAGCCCGGCAGGATGATGATGTAGACCTCGGGGTGGCCGAAGAACCACAGGATGTGCTGGAACAGAACCGGATCCCCGCCGCCCGCCGGATCGAAGAAGGTCGTGCCGAAGTTGCGGTCGGTCAGCAGCATGGTGATCGCGCCCGCAAGCACCGGCAGCGCCAGCAGGATGAGCCAGGCGGTCACGAAGATCGACCAGGCAAAGAGCGGCACCTTGTGCAGCGTCATGCCCGGCGCGCGCATGTTGAGGAAGGTCGTGATCATGTTGATTGCGCCGAGGATCGACGAGGCCCCCGAGAGGTGCACCGCGAAGATCGCGAGATCCATCGAGAACCCGCCCTCGGTCGTCGAGAGCGGCGGATAAAGCACCCAGCCCACGCCCGAACCCGCCTGCCCGTTCCCGCCCGGCGCCAGCACCGAGGCGATGGCCAGCGAGGTGCCCGCGACATAGAGCCAGTAGGAGAGGTTGTTCATCCGCGGGAACGCCATGTCGGGCGCGCCGATCTGGAGCGGCATGAAGTAGTTGCCAAAGCCGCCGAACAGCGCCGGGATCACGACGAAGAACATCATCAGGATGCCGTGCGCAGTGATGATGACGTTCCACAGATGCCCGTTCGGCGTGCAATCGGCGGTCGCGGCCGCGGTCATCCGCGCCCCTTCCATGCACATGTACTGAACGCCGGGCTCCATGAGCTCCATGCGCATGTAGACCGTGAAGGCCACCGAGATGAACCCGACGAGGCCGCCGGTGAAGAGGTAGAGGATCCCGATGTCCTTGTGGTTCGTCGACATGAACCAGCGGGTAAAGAACCCGCGGCTGTCATGCGCACCATGGTCGTGGATGGCGGCGTCGGCCATGCTCGTCTCCTGTTTTTCCGATCCGGGGGCGCGCGAGAGGAATCGCGGCGGCCCCAAGACCTTAGCGCAGATCTTCTAGCCGCGCGCGCGCCCGAGGGCAACCGGGCCGCGCGCGTGGAATTGCCGCATCAGGGGGCGGCGGATCACTGCAGCCCGAAGATGCGCGAGATCTCGGGCATGAGCCCGGGGATCGTGCCCTGGACCATCGCCATGATCTGCGGCTGCTGGCGGGCCACCACCTCGGGCAGCTTGCGCATGACCGACCGCCCGACCGGCGAGCCGTAGAATTCGGCCAGCGCCTCGATCTCCTCGAGCGTCAGCACATCGGCCATGATCTGATCCTGCGCGAGCAGGATATCGAGCATCGGCGAGTGCATCTCGGCCTGCAAGAGTGACTCGAATTCGGCGACCTGCTCGGGCGTGACCCGCGCGCCGGTCGCCTCGATCTCCGCGACGATCGAGGCGGCGATCTGGCGGATCACATCGTCGACCACCATGTCGTCGACGGCCAGCACGACATAGAGGAACGCGGCCGCCAGACGCTCTTCGCGCGTCTCGGCATGGGCGGGGGTCTGGCTACCGAGGAGAGCCGCGGCAAGCGCCGCGGCAGAAAGATGCCTGAGCATGAAAAAATCCTGATCTCGAATGTCACGGGCCCCGATCGGGCCACAGGTGCCGCCCGCTGTCAATCGTGCAGGCTGTCCCGGGCGCGGCCGCGCCAGATCCAGCCGCCGCCGAGCACGCGCGTGCCCTCAGGCGCGTAGAAGACGCAAGCCTGCCCCGCGCTCACCCCATCCTCGGGCGCGAGGAGTTCGACCTCCGCCTCGGTCGGCCCGAGCGGGCGCAGGATCGCCGCACGCGGCGCCCGGGTCGAGCGCACGCGCACCGCGACCTGCCATTCGGCGCGCGCCCCGAGCGGCTCGTCGCCCAGCCAGTTGACCTCGCGCACCGGCACGATCGCGGTCGCGAGCGCGGCCTTGGGCCCCACGATCACGCGCCGCGCCGCCGGGTCGAGGGCGATGACATAGAGCGGTTCGCCGAGGCCCCCGATCCCGATCCCGCGGCGCTGGCCGACGGTGTAGTGGATCACCCCCTCGTGCCGGCCGAGGACGCGGCCCTCGGTATCGACGATCTCGCCCGGATCGGCCGCCCCGGGGCGCAGCCGCTCGATCACCGCGGCATAATTGCCGTTCGGGACAAAGCAGATGTCCTGGCTGTCGGGCTTGTCGGCGACGGGCAAGCCGTAGCGGGCGGCAAGCGCGCGCGTCTCGGCCTTGGAGGCAAGGCCCCCCAGCGGAAAGCGCAAGTATTCGAGCTGCTCGCGCGTGGTCGAGAAAAGGAAATAGCTCTGGTCGCGCGCGGGGTCCGCCGCGCGGTGCAGTTCCGCCCCCGCCGGTCCCGCCATCCGGCGGATGTAATGCCCCGTCGCCATGCAATCGGCCTCGAGGTCGCGCGCGGTCTCGAGCAGGTCGCGGAATTTCACCCGCTCATTGCAGCGGATGCAGGGCACGGGCGTCGCGCCCGCCAGATAGGCGTCCGCAAACTCCTCCATCACCGATTCGCGAAACCGGCTCTCATAGTCGAGGACGTAATGGGGAAAGCCCATCGTCTCGGCCACGCGGCGCGCGTCATGGATGTCGCGCCCCGCACAGCACGCCCCCTTTTTCGCGAGCGCCGCGCCGTGATCGTAGAGCTGGAGCGTGACGCCCACGACATCATAGCCCTCTTCGGCAAGCATCGCGGCCACGACGGAGCTGTCCACACCCCCCGACATCGCCACCACGACGCGCGTCTGCGACGGCGGCTTGGGCAATCCGAGCGAGTTCAGCGGCTGGTCGAGCGGCATGGGGCGGGGTCCGACTGGAGGGATGGCTTCAATACCGCGAAAATGCGGCCTTTCTCAAGCCCGCCGGTTCACCGCCCGTTAAATCCCTCGCGCCATGGTGGGCGCATGGATACGCACATCGCCCCCCCCGCCCCGAAACCGCCTCGCGTGATGGCCGAGGCCCCTGTCGAATTGCCGCCCGCGACGCTCAGCCGCTGGAGCGCCGAGCGCAAGGCCGATGTCGTGCGCGCGCTGCGCGCCGGCGCGATCTCGGCCGATGAGGCCTGCGCGCGCTGGTCGCTCAGCCCCGAGGAGGTCGAGCGCTGGGAGGCGCTCTTCGATCTCGACGGGCTGAACGGGCTGCGCACGACGCATGTCTGGAAATATCGCCGCTGATCGGGCATGATCGCGCCATTCGATCAGACGATAACCGGGCGTTAACGATTTGGCCCGATGGTCCGGCTCAGGACCACCGGCCGCAGAGATCCCAGAACGGAGTCATTTCGGATGCGCATTCTTCTGATCGAGGACGATCCTGTCACCGCCCGCAGCATCGAGATGATGCTCGCGCATGCCAACCTCAACGTCTATCGCACCGATCTCGGCGAAGAGGGGGTCGATCTCGCGAAGCTCTATGATTACGACCTGATCCTCCTTGACCTCAACCTGCCCGACATGACCGGGCATGAGGTCCTGCGCCAGATCCGCATCGCCCGGATCGAGACGCCGATCCTCATCCTCTCGGGCGTGGGCGACACCGACAGCAAGATCAAGGGCTTCGGCCAGGGCGCGGATGATTACCTCACCAAGCCCTTCCACCGCGAGGAACTCGTGGCGCGGATCCATGCGATCATCCGCCGCTCCAAGGGGCACGCGCAATCGGTGATCCGCACCGGCCCGATCGAGGTCTGTCTCGACACCAAGACCGTTACGGTCGAGGGCAAGACCGTCCACCTCACGGGCAAGGAATACCAGATGCTCGAACTCCTCAGCCTGCGGAAGGGCACGACGCTGACCAAGGAGATGTTCCTCAACCACCTCTACGGCGGGATGGATGAGCCCGAACTCAAGATCATCGACGTCTTCATCTGCAAGCTGCGCAAGAAGCTCGCCGAGGCGACGGGAGGCGAGACCTGCGTCGAGACGGTCTGGGGCCGCGGCTATGTGATGCGCGATCCGGCACCAGCGCGCGCCCGCGTCGCGATCGGCGCCTGAGGGGCGTTCTGGACGCACGCAGCGCGCCGCCCTAGACTGCCGCCGGGCAGCACCGGGGGGTCAGGATGGCGGAGCGACGCGAAGCGGCAGCGCAGGATGGCGCCTCTGCACCCCTGGCCGATGCCCCGCCGACGACAGCCCCCGTCGCGCTGCCCGAGCCTGCCGCGCAGCCCGAGACCAGCGCGCTCCCCGAGCCTGCCGCCATGACCGAGGCCGAGGCCGCCCGCGAACTCGCGCGCCTCGCCCCCCTCATCCTCGGGGCGGATGAGGCCTATCACGGCGCCGACGCCCCGATCATGACGGACGCCGACTATGACGCGCTGCGCCGGCGCAACGCCGCGATCGAGGCGGCCTTCCCCCACCTCATCCGCCCCGACAGCCCGAGCCGGCGCACCGGCGCGCCCCCCGCCGAGGGCTTCGGCAAGATCCGCCACGCCCGCCCGATGCTGAGCCTCGCCAACGCCTTCTCGCCCGGCGATGTCGTCGATTTCGACCTTCAGATCAGCCGCTTCCTCGGCGTCGCGCCCGAGAGCCTCGCCTATACGGCCGAACCCAAGATCGACGGCCTCTCGCTCAGCCTGCGCTACGAGGGGGGGCGGCTTGTCCATGCCGCGACGCGCGGCGACGGCGAGACGGGCGAGAATGTGACCGCGAACGCCCGCACCATCGCCGACATCCCCGACCTGCTGCCGGGCGCGCCCGCGATCCTCGAGGTGCGCGGCGAGGTCTACATGGCGCACGCCGATTTCGCGCGCCTCAACGCCGAACAGGCCGCGCGCGGCGACAAGACATTTGCCAACCCCCGCAACGCCGCCGCGGGCAGCCTGCGCCAACTCGACCCCGCCATCACCGCCAGCCGGCCGCTGCGCTTTCTGGCCTATGCCTGGGGCGAGGTCTCGGCCCCGCTCGGGCAGACCCAGACCGAGGCGGTCGCGCGGCTTGGCGCGATGGGGCTGCGGACGAACCCGCTGATGCTGCGCTGCACCGGGATCGCCGAGATGGTCGCGCATTACCGCCTGATCGAGGGCCAGCGCGGCACGCTCGGCTATGACATCGACGGGGTCGTCTACAAGGTCGACGACCTCGGGCTGCAGGCCCGCCTCGGGATGCGCTCAACGACGCCGCGCTGGGCCATCGCGCACAAGTTTCCGGCCGAAACCGCCTGGACCCGGCTCGAGCGGATCGAGATCCAGGTGGGGCGGACCGGCGCGCTCTCGCCCGTGGCGCGGCTCGCGCCGGTGACGGTGGGCGGGGTCGTGGTGTCGAACGCGACGCTGCACAACGAGGATTACATCGCCGGGCGCGACGCGAAGGGCGCGCCGATCCGGGGCGGCAAGGACATCCGCGAGGGCGACCTCGTGCAGGTCTATCGTGCGGGCGATGTCATCCCCAAGATCGCCGATGTCGATGCCGACGCCCGCCCCGCCGGCGCCCTGCCCTTCGCCTTTCCCGACCGCTGCCCGGCCTGTGGCTCGGAGGCGGTGCGCGAGGCGGGCGATTCGGTGCGCCGCTGCACCGGCGGGCTCGGCTGCCCGGCGCAGGCGATGGAGCGGCTGAAGCACTTTGTGAGCCGCGACGCCTTCGACATCGAGGGGCTGGGCGCCAAGCAGGTCGAAGCGTTCTGGGCCGACCCCGACCTGTCGGTGCGCAGCCCCGCCGACATCTTCACCCTCGCCGCCCGCGACGCGGCGGCGCCAGCGCGGCTTGCACAGCGCTTCGGCTGGGGCGCGACCTCGGCCGAGAACCTCTTTCGCGCGATCGAGGCGCGGCGCGAGATCGCGCTCGACCGGCTGATCTTCGCGCTCGGGATCCGCCATGTCGGGCAGGCGACGGCCGCACTGCTTGCGCGCCACTACGGCACATGGGACGCGTTCGCCGCCGCGATGGAAGCCGCCGGGGCGCGCGAGGGCGCGGCATGGGACGATCTGCTCGCGATCGACGGGGTGGGCGAGGTGCTGGCGGGCGCGCTCGTGACCGCCTTTCGCCAGCCGGCCGAGCGGGCGGCCTTCGCGGCGCTGCTGGCCGAACTCAGCCCCCTGCCGATGGCGCCGGTCGCGGCCGAAAGCCCGGTCGCGGGCCTCACGGTCGTGTTCACCGGCACGCTCGAGACGATGACGCGCGCCGAGGCCAAGGCGCGCGCCGAGGCGCTCGGGGCGCATGTCGCGGGCTCGGTCTCGGCGCGTACCGACCTCGTGGTGGCGGGGCCCGGGGCGGGGTCGAAGGCGCGCGAGGCCGAAAGGCTCGGGGTGCGCGTCATCGACGAGGGCGCGTGGCGCGCCCTCATCGGCCCGGCGTGAGCAGGCCCGAGATCCTCTTTCCGCTTTTCGCGGAGATCGAGACGCTGCCGGGCGTCGGGCCCAAGGCTGCGCGCGCGCTCGGCTCGGGGCTCGAGATCGCGCGGCCGCGCGACCTGATCTTCACCCTCCCGCAAGCGGGCATCGAACGGCGCCGCGTCGCCTCGATCCGCGATGTGGTGCCGCCCGCCCATGTGGTGGTCGAGGTCGAGGTCGGCGCCCATCTTCCCCCCACGCGCCGCAGCGGGCCGCTGCGCGTGATGGTGCGCGATGCGCGCACCGAATTCGCGGTCGTCTTCTTTCACGCGCGCGCCGAGGGGATGGGGCGCATTCTGCCGACCGGGCAGCGGCGCGTGATCGCGGGCCGGGTCGAGCTTTACGACGGCATCGCCCAGATCGTGCACCCCGACCACATCCTGCGCCCCGAAGAGGCCGCGCGCCTGCCCGCCTTCGAGCCGGTCTATCCGCTGACGGCCGGGATCACGCAAAAGCTCATGCACAAGGCGGCCGCCGCGGCGCTGACGCGCGCGCCCGAGTTGCGCGAATGGATCGACCCGCATCTGCTTGCGCGCGAGGGCTGGCCCGCGTGGCGCGCCGCACTCGGGGCGGCGCATGCGCCGGCAACACCCGCCGACATCGCCCCGAGCGCGCCAGCGCGCGCGCGGCTGGCCTATGATGAGGTCCTTGCCCATCAGCTTACCCTCGCGCTCGCGCGCCGCAGCCTGCGCCGCGGCAAGGGGCGGCCGAGCGTGCCAGACGGCTCGCGCGCGGCGCGCGTGCGCGCGGCACTCCCGTGGCCCCTTACCGCCGCGCAGGAGAGCGCGCTGGCCGAGATCGCGGCCGACATGGCCGCGGGCCAGCGGATGAACCGCCTGCTGCAGGGCGATGTCGGGTCGGGCAAGACGGTGGTGGCGTTCCTCGCGCTCTGCATCGCGGTCGAGGCGGGCGGACAGGGCGCGATGATGGCCCCGACCGAGATCCTCGCACGCCAGCATTTCGAGGCGCTCGGCCCCCTCGCCGAGGCGGCGGGCATCAGCCTCGGGCTGCTGACGGGGCGCGACCGGGGCGCGGCGCGGCGCGAAAAGCTCGCGGCGCTCGCCGAGGGGCGGCTTTCGATCCTTGTGGGCACGCATGCGGTGTTTCAGGCCGACGTCCACTTTGCCGACCTGCGCCTTGCGGTTGTCGACGAACAGCACCGATTCGGCGTCGCGCAGCGGATGGAGCTGGCGGCTAAGGGGGTCGGGGCGGATGTGCTGGTGATGACCGCAACGCCCATTCCGCGCAGCCTCGCGCTCGCGCGGCACGGCGACATGGATGTCTCGGTCCTCGATGAAAAGCCGCCGGGCCGCAAGCCGGTGCAGACCGTCCTCGTCTCGACCGAGCGGATGGAAGAGGTGCTCGCCCATCTCGGGCGCGCCGTCGCGGCGGGGCGGCAGGCCTATTGGGTTTGCCCGCTGGTCGACGAATCCGAGACCGTCGACCTCGCCGCCGCCGAAGAGCGCTTCGCGGTGCTGCGCGCGGCCTTCGGCGAGGGGGTGGTCGGCCTCGTGCACGGCCGTCTGCCGCCTGCCGACAAGGACGCCGCGATGGCCGATTTTGCGGCCGGGCGCACGCGGATCCTGGTTGCGACGACGGTGATCGAGGTCGGCGTCAACGTGCCCGCGGCCTCGATCATGGTGATCGAGCGCGCCGAGAGCTTCGGCCTCGCGCAGCTCCACCAGCTGCGAGGCCGGGTCGGGCGGGGCAGCGAGGCCTCAAGCTGCCTCATGCTCTATCAGCCGCCGCTCGGCGAGACGGCGCGCCGCCGGCTGAGCATCCTGCGCGAGACCGAGGACGGCTTTCGCATCGCCGAGGAAGACCTCGCGATCCGCGGCGCCGGCGATCCGATCGGGACGGCGCAATCGGGGCTGCCGCGTTTCCGCATCGCCGATCCCGAGCGGCAGGCGGGGCTGATGGCGATCGCGCAGAGCGATGCGCGCGCGCTCCTCGAGCAGGACCCGCGGCTTGAGAGTGAACGCGGCAGGGCGGCACGGGTGCTGCTGTGGCTTCTTGAGCGCGATCAGGCGATCCGGCTGATCGGGGTCGGATAGGTAAATGTTCCGCTAAAGTTCTTGACAGGCCCGGCCGGAATATGGAACACCTGCGGAACATTCAGGAGGAACCCCGATGCGCCGCGCCCTTGTCGCCCTGTTTTCCAGCCCCGCCCGTGCGGCCGAGGATGCCGCCGGGGCGCTTGCCCTCTTTGCGCTGCTGATCGTCGCGCTCTACGCGCTGCCGGGCTGAGCGGCGGCCGCCGCCTCGGCCGCCTCGGCCGCCGCCTCGATCGCAAGCAGGATCGAGGCGTGGCGGTTGCGGAACGCGCGCGCCGGCAGGAGGGCCTCGAACCCCGCGAAGGGGCCCGGCGGCACCGGGCCCGCCTCGGTCAGCATCGCGCGCAGCGCATCGCGCGCTGCCGCAAGCTCGTCCGGGCTCTGCCCGATCACCGCCCCCCCGACGACGGCCGCCGCCGCCTGACCGAGCGCGCAGGCCTTCACATCCTGCCCGAAGGCCGCGACGCGCCCGCCCTCCAGCATCACATCCGCCGTCACGGTCGACCCGCAAAGCGGCGAGCGGCGCCGCGCGCTGCCCTGCGGGGCCTCAAGCCGGCCGAGATGGGGGATGTCGGCCGCGAGCGCGAGGATCCGCCCCGAATAGAGCCGCATCAGATCATCATCGGCCATGGTTCCCTCCGCCCCGGATCGGTGGCAAGATAGGCACGAGTTCCGGCAAAGAAAAGAACCCCATGCCCTTCGACCCTGCGACGCTGCGCTATGACCGCGACGGCCTCATCCCCGCCATCGCGCAGGATGATGCGACGGGCGAGGTGCTGATGATGGCGTGGATGAACGCCGAGGCGGTGGCCCGCACGCTCGCGACCGGGGCGGTCACCTACTGGTCGCGCTCGCGCCAGGCGTTCTGGATCAAGGGCGAGACCTCGGGCCACCGCCAGCGGCTGGTCGAGATGCGGCTCGATTGCGACCGCGACTGCCTGCTCTTGCGCGTCGCGCAGACGGGGCCCGCCTGCCACACCGGGGCGCGGACCTGCTTTCACACCGCGCTGCGCGACGGCTCAGAGGTCGCGCTCGGCTGAGGGGGCGGCCCGCGGGCGCGGCTGCACCAGCGCCATCCCGGCGAACAGCACCGCGAACGCGGCCCACAGCCCGACCCCGTAACGCTCGCCCAGAAGGCTCATCGACCAGATGAGGCCGAACGCCGTCACGAGATAGGCGACCTGCGCGGCAAAGACCGCGCCCGCCCGCCCCACCAGCCAGACATAGCCCGCATAGACGAGCGAATTGACGAAAACCGCGATGAGGAGCGCGCCGAACCCCACCCCCGCCGCGGGCGCCGCGAGGGTTCCTTCGGCAAGCGCGAGTGCGAGGCCCACGGGCACGCAGAGCACATAGGCCCCGCCCACCGCCTGCACCGGATCGAGGCCAGCCGCGGAATAGCTTCCGACCACATTGCTCTCGATCCCGTAGCTCAGCGGCGTCAGGATCGCGAGCAGCACGAAAGGCAGCATCGCCGCATCGGGCAGGCTCGAGCCCGGCAGCGCCATCAGCGCGATGCCCCCGACCCCGAGGCCAAGCCCCGCGAGGCGCGGCACGCTCGGCCGGTCGCGGCCGAGCGCGAGCGCGATCGCAAAGGCCATCACCGGCGTCATCGAGACGATGACCGACAACACCCCGGCGGGCAGATGCGGCGCGGCATGGACGGTCGCGGCCGAGGGCAGGAAGATGCCGAAGGCCGCGATCGCGCCATAGATCGGCAGCGCGCGCGGCCCGAAGGGCAACCCCAGACCGCGCAGCCGCAACAGCCCGAAGATGATCGCCGCCCCCACGAGATGCTGCCAGAAGAGGATGCCGAAGCCGCGATAGCCCTCGCCCACCACGATCTTGAGGAGCGGCGCCGACAGCCCCCAGCCGGCCCCGAACAGGATCAGCGCGACAAAGGCGAGGGCGCGATCGCAGCGGCTCAAGATGCCCTCAGCCCGGGGTCGGCGCAAGCAGCCCGCCCCTGCGCACCGGCGCGACCGAGACGGCGCGGCCGGTGCGCTCATCGGTCTCGACCAGCACGCCGCAGAGGGTGGCGGGGCCGCGGGCGGGCTCGAACCGGCCCTTGGGCATCTGGCTGATGAAGCGGCGCATCGGCTCGGCCTTGTCCATGCCGATGACCGAATCGTAATCGCCACACATGCCCGCATCGGTCAGATAGGCGGTCCCGCCCGTCAGGATGCGCGCATCGGCCGTCGGGATGTGGGTGTGCGTTCCGACCACGAGGCTTGCGCGGCCGTCGCACCAATGCCCCATCGCGGTCTTTTCCGAGGTCGCCTCGGCGTGGATGTCGATCACCGCCGCATCGACCGCGCCGCCCAGCGGATGGGCCTGCAGCACCGCGGCGACGGCCGAAAAGGGATCGTCGAAGGGCCGCTTCATGAAGACCTGCCCGAGCGCCTGCGCCACGAGGATGCGCCGCCCCGCGGCGGTCGTAAACACCCGCGCCCCCTGCCCCGGTGCTGCGCGCGCGAAGTTCAGCGGGCGCAGGATGCGCGGCTCGGCCTCGATCCCGGCGAGCATCTCGGGCTGATCGAAGGCATGATCGCCAAGCGTGAGGCAATCCGCCCCGGCGGCAAGGATCGCCTGCGCGTCGGCGACCGTCAGGCCCATGCCGCCCGAGGCATTCTCGGCGTTGACGATGGCGAAATCGACCGCCAGCTCGGCGCGCAGCTGCGCCAGCCCCTCGGCCAGCGCGCCGCGCCCGGACCTACCCACGACATCGCCCAGAAAGAGGATCCTCATGCCCCCTCCCTAGGCCGGCGCCGCCCGGCCGGCAAGAGGCGTCAGGGCTGGGGGCGGTCGTCCCACTCATCGCGCAGGATGCGCCTCGCATCGCCCTCGGGGTCGTCATACTGGCGCGACCGCAGCGTCCAGAAGAAGGCCGCAAGCCCGACCCCGCCCAGCACCAGCGACACCGGGATCAGAAGCGCGAGCACCTCCATCAGCGCAGCCGCAGCGCGTTAAGGGTGACGGTGACCGACGAGAGCGACATCGCGAGCGCGGCCAGAAGCGGGCTCGCCAGCCCCACGATCGCGACCGGCACCGCGACGATGTTGTAAAGCGCCGAGAGGGCGAAATTCTCGCGGATGCGCCGCACCGACAGGCGCGCGGTGCGGATCGCCGGGCCGACCGGCGCAAGGTCGCGCCCCATCAGCACCATGTCCGAGGCCGCGCGCGCCGCATCGAGCCCCGAGGCCGGCGAGATCGAGACATGCGCCTGCGCCAGCGCGCCTGTGTCGTTGAGGCCGTCGCCCAGCATCAGCACGCGCTGCCCTTCGGCCGCGAGCGCCTGCAGCCGCGCGACCTTCTCCTCGGGCAGGACCGCGGCCGCGTGCTCGGCGATGCCGAGGCGCGCCGCGATGGCCGCGACCGGCCCCGGCGCATCGCCCGAGAGGAGGAGCACGCGCATCCCCTGCGCCTGCAGATCGCGCACCAGCGCCTCGGCGCCCGGCCGCAGGCTGTCCTCGAAGACGAAGGCGACGGGCGCCGCGCCGGGCCGCGCGAGCCATGTCGCGGTCGTGGCCGCCCCGGCCCCTGCGGGCTCGGCCCCGACCCAGCCGGCGCGACCGAGCCGCACCCGCCCGCCCTGCCAGCAGCCCTCGACCCCCTGCCCCGGCACCTCGCGCAACGCAGCGACTTCGGCCGGGGCGACGCCCCGCGCGCGCGCTGCCTGCGCCAGCGCCTGCGCCAGCGGATGCGCCGAGCCTGCCCCGAGGGCGCCCGCGAGCGCAAGCGCCTCGGGCGGCAGCAGATCAAGATTGACCGGCCGCGGCGTCCCGAGCGTCAGCGTCCCGGTCTTGTCGAAGACGACCGTATCGACCGCCGCGAGCCGCTCGAGCGCGGTCCCCGACTTGATGAGGAGCCCCGCGCGATAAAGCCGCCCCGAGGCCGCCGTCACCACCGCCGGCACCGCAAGCCCGAGCGCGCAGGGGCAGGTGATGATGAGGACCGCCGCCGCGACATTGAGGGCAACGCGCCAGTCGCCCCCCGTCGCCTGCAACCACCCCCCGAGCGAGGCCAGCGCCACCAGATGCACGACCGGCGAATAGGCGCGCGCCGCCCGGTCCGCGAGCGAGGTGTAGCGCGTGCGCGCCGACTCGGCCAGCGCCACGAGGTCGGCCATGCGCCGCAGCGTCGTCGCCGCCCCCGCCGCCGTCACCCGCACCACTAGCGCCCCCGTCAGGTTCATCTCGCCCGCACCGACGCCAAGGCCGGGGGCGGTGGGCTGGGGCATCGATTCGCCCGTCAGCAGCGCGCGGTCGATCTCGCTCTCGCCCGCCTCGATCGTGCCGTCGACGGGGATGCGCGTGCCGGGCAGCACGCGCACCAGATCGCCCGGCACCAGCGCCTCGATCGCGACAACCGCATCGCCCGCGGGCCCGATGCGGATCGCGCGCGGCACCTCGAGGGCGGCAAGCTCCTGCGCCGCCGAGCGCGCGATGGCGCGCGTGCGATGGTCGAGGTAGCGCCCCGCGAGCAGGAAAAAGGCGAGCATCACCGCCGCGTCGAAATAGGCGTGCCGCCCCGAATGGAGCGTCTCGTAGACCGAGATCGCCGAGGCGAGGATGAGCGCGAGCGAGATCGGCACATCCATCCCGAGCCTGCGCGCGCGCAGCGACCGCAGCGCCGAGCGAAAGAAGGGCTGGCCCGCAAAGGCAACCGTCGGCAGCGCGATCGCCCCCGAAATCCAGTGGAAGAGGTCGCGCGTCGCGGCCTCGGCCCCCGACCAGACCGCGACCGACAGGAGCATCACGTTCATCATCGCAAAGCCCGCAACGCCGAGCCGCATGAGGAGGTCGCGCCCCTCGGCGTCAGTCTCGACCGCGGCGAGGGTCGCGGCATCAAGCTCGAACCCCTCATAGCCGACGCGGGCGAGTGCCGCGACGATGGCCTCGGCGCCGACCTCGGGCGCGGCATCGACATAAAGCCGCCGCAGCGTGAGGTTGAGGCGCGCCGCCCGCACGCCCGGCAGGGCCGCGACCGCACCCTCGAGCGCGCCGATGCAGGCCGCGCAATGCGCCGCCGGCACCGCCAGGACGATCCGCGCGCGGGAGGGCGCGCGGCTGCCCTGCCGGACGGCTGCGGGCGCAACCGCGCAGGCCGGGCAGGCGGCGATCCCCGGCGCTTCGGCGAGGGCGATGGGGGCGTTCATCCCTCGGCCCGCACGAAGATCTCGTGGCGCTGGCTGAAGCGCGTGCCGTCGGGCGCCTCGGCCTCGATCGTCACCCGCCAGAGCCCCGGCCCGAGCGCGATCGGCGCAAGATAGGCGCCGCCCGCCTCGGTCACGGCGGGCTCGGCATCGGCGCGCGCCGTGGTCGTCCGCCCGACCCGCAGCCTCAGCCCCGCGACATCGGCCGGCCGCCCCGTCGCCTCCTCGCGCAGATCGAGCCTGAGCGCGCCCTCGCGATACTCGAGCAGCGCCTCCCAGCCGAGCGCGCGCTGCGCGCTGCGCGCGGCCTCGAAGCGCTGGCTCGCGACATAGGAATTGGCGACCTCGAGCCCCGGAAAGGTCGAGACCGCGAACCAGGCGAGCGCGAGGTTGACCGCGATGATGACCCCAAAGGCCCCGACAACGACCGCGAGCACGAACCTGCCGGTGATT
>JAUREX010000119.1 GCA_030834485.1 Gemmobacter sp. | reverse complement strand
CGCGATGACCGCGCTCGAACTCTCGCTCGTCCTGCCGGAATTGATCCTCGCGCTTGCCGCCATGGCGGGGTTGATGGCGGGTGCCTTTGGCGGCGGCGACCGTCTGGCACCGACACTCACCGTCGCGGCGGCGGGGCTCTATCTTGCGCTCGCGCTCTGGATCGGGATCTCGGGCGAGGGCGCGGCCGCGGCCTTTGGCGGCATGTTCGTCGATGACGCCTTCGCGCGCTTTGCCAAGATTGCGATCCTGACCTCGGCGGCGGCAGTGCTGCTCATGGGGCAGGATTACGTCGCGCGGCGCGAGATGGGGCGGTTCGAATACCCCGTGCTCGTCACGCTCGCGGTGCTCGGGATGATGATGATGGTCTCGGCGGGCGACCTCATCGCGCTTTATGTCGGGCTCGAGCTGCAATCGCTCGCGCTCTATGTCCTCGCGGCGCTGCGGCGCGATTCGCTGCGCGCGACCGAGGCGGGGCTCAAGTATTTCGTGCTGGGCGCGCTGTCGTCGGGGCTGCTGCTCTATGGCGCCTCGCTCGTCTACGGCTTTGCGGGCGGCACGGGCTTTGCCACCATCCTCGGCGCGGTGGGCGAAGAGGCGCCGGTCGGGCTCCTCTTCGGGCTTGTCTTCATGCTCGCGGGGCTTGCCTTCAAGGTCTCGGCCGCGCCCTTCCACATGTGGACGCCCGATGTCTACGAAGGCGCGCCCACGGCGGTGACAGCCTTCCTCGCGACCGCGCCCAAGATGGCGGCGATGGCGCTGATGGCGCGGCTGGCGCATGACGCGTTCGGCACCATGCCCGCGGCCTGGGGGCAGGTCATCGCCGCGCTGGCGGTCGCCTCGATGTTCGTCGGCGCCATCGCCGCGATCGGCCAGCGCAACATCAAGCGCCTGATGGCCTATTCCTCGATCGCGCATATGGGCTTCGCGCTCGTCGGGCTCGCGGCCGGGGGGGCGGCGGGGGTCGAGGCGATGCTTCTCTATATGGCGATCTATGTCGCGATGAACGTCGGCACCTTCGCCTTCATCCTCTCGATGGAGCGTGACGGCCGCCCCGTCGCGGATATCGATGCGCTCAACCAGTTCTCGCGCGCCGAGCCCGCCAAGGCGCTCGCGCTCATGGTGCTGCTCGTGAGCCTCGCGGGCGTGCCGCCGGCGCTCGGCTTCTGGGGCAAGTTTGCGGTGCTGCGGGCGGCGGTCGAGGCCGGCATGGTCTGGGTCGCGGTCGCGGGCGTCATCGCTTCGGTGATCGGCCTCTTCTACTATCTGCGCCTCGTCTACTTCATGTATTTCGGCCGCGAGGGCGAGACGCTCGAAAGCCGGATGTCGCCCGTCCAATGGGCCGTGATGATGGCGGCGGCGGTGGCGATGGTCGCGGGCGTCTACAACCTCTTCGGGCTCGAGCCGCTCGCGGCGGCCGCGGCGCAGGCACTTGTCGACTGAACCGCCCTCCTGGCCTGCGGGCGTCGGGCTGCATCGCTGCGGGGTCATCGACAGCACCAACGCCGAGGCCGCGCGCATTGCCTCGGCGGGCGCCCCCGGCCCGGTCTGGATCATCGCCGAGGCCCAGAGCGCGGGGCGCGGCCGGCGCGGCCGCGGCTGGCAAAGCCCGCCCGGCAATTTCGCGGCAACGCTGCTCATGCGCCCCGAGGGGCCGCCCGCGGCCGCGGCACTCATGGGTTTCGTCGCGGCGACGGCGCTGCGCGCGGCACTCGCGGGGGCGGGGGTTTCGGGGCTCGCGCTCAAATGGCCCAATGATGTGCTGCTCGGGGGGCGGAAACTGAGCGGCATCCTGCTCGAGAGTGCGGGCAGCGGCGCGGCGGTCCATCACCTCGCGATCGGGATCGGGGTGAACCTCGTCGCCGCCCCGCCGCCCGAGGCGCTCGAACCGGGCGCGACCCCCGCCACCAGCCTTCTGGAGGCGACCGGGATCGCGCTTCAACCCGAGGCGCTGCTCGCCCGCCTCGCGCCCGAGATCGCGGCGCGGACCGAGGCGCTGGGGCGGGCGGGCTTCGCGCCGATCCGCGCCGAATGGCTTGCCCATGCCGCAGGGATCGGCGCCCCCATCCGCGCCCGCACCGCCCGCACGACCCATGAGGGGCGCTTCGAGACGATCGACGCGACCGGCGCCCTCATCCTCGCGACCGAGAGCGGCCCGCTTGCGCTTTCGGCCGCCGAGGTGTTCCCCTTGGCCGAGTGACATCTGAGGGCGCGCCATGCTTCTGGCCATCGACTGCGGCAACACCAACACGGTCTTCGCGATCTGCGACGGAGCGCGCTTCGTCTCGACCTGGCGCATCGCGACCGACCACAGGCGGACGGCGGACGAATATTTCGTCTGGCTCCAGACGCTCATGACGCTCAACCGGACCGAGGCGCGCATCACGGATGCGATCATCTCCTCGACCGTGCCGCGGGTCGTCTTCAATCTGCGCGTCCTGTGCAGCCGCTATTTCGATTGCCGCCCCCGCGTGGTGGGCAAGCCGGGTTGTGCGCTGCCGGTGGCGCCGCGCGTCGATCAGGGCACGACCGTCGGCCCCGACCGGCTTGTCAACACCGCGGGCGCGCATGACCGCCACGGCGGGAACCTGATCGTGGTCGATTTCGGCACCGCCACAACCTTCGATGTCGTCGACGACGACGGCGCCTATGTCGGCGGCGTGATCGCGCCGGGCGTCAACCTCAGCCTCGAGGCGCTGCACATGGCGGCCGCCGCGCTGCCGCATGTCGACATCACCCGCCCCGATCAGGTCGTGGGCAAGAATACGGTGGCCTGCATGCAGTCGGGTGTGTATTGGGGCTATGTCGGCCTCGTCGAGGGGATCGTCGCGCGCATCCGCGCCGAACGCGGCCGGCCGATGAAGGTCGTCGCCACGGGCGGGCTTGCGTCGCTCTTCCAGCAGGGGACCGACATCTTCGACGTGGTCGAGGACGACCTGACGATGCACGGGCTGGTGCTGATCCACCGCCACAACAGAGAGAACGAACCGGCATGAAACCCAATCGCCTGATCTACCTTCCCCTCGGCGGCGCAGGCGAGATCGGGATGAACTGCTATGTCTACGGCTACGGCCCCGAGGGGCGCGAGCGGCTGATCGTCGTCGATCTGGGCGTGACATTCCCCGAGATGGAGACCTCGCCCGGGGTCGACCTCATCATGGCGGATGTCTCTTGGCTGGCGGAGCGTGCCGACCGGATCGAGGGCATCTTCATCACCCACGGGCACGAGGATCATGTCGGCGCGGTCGGGCATCTGTGGCCAAAGCTCGGCGCCCGCATCCACGCCCGCCCCTTTACCGCCCGCCTCGCGCAGGGCAAGCTGATCGAGCAGGGCCTTGATGCGCGCGTCGTCACCGCCCATGCGCCGCGCCCCGAATGGGTCGAGGCCGGCCCCTTCCGCGTGCAGTTCGTGCCCGTCAGCCACTCGATCCCCGAGACCTCGATGCTCCTGATCGAGACGCCGGTCGGGCGCATCCTGCACGGCTCGGACTTCAAGATCGACCGCACGCCCGGCGTCGGCGAGGCCTGGGACGAGGCAATGCTGCGCGAGATCGGCGACGAGGGCGTGCGCATCCTGACCTGCGATTCGACGAACATCTTCGTGCCCCATCCGGGGCGCTCGGAATCCGCCCTGGCCGAGCCAATCTCCGAGCTGGTCGCGGGCGCGCGCGGCATGGTCGCGGCGACGACCTTCGCCTCGAACCTCGCGCGCGTGCGCACGCTCGCGCGTGCCGGACAGGCCGCGGGGCGCAGCGTCTGCCTGATGGGGCGCGCGATGCGGACCATGGTGCAGACCGCGACCGAGACGGGGCTTCTGTCGGGCATGCCGCCCTTGATCGCGCCCGAGGATGCGGCCGAACTGCCCCGCGATCGCGTCATGCTCATCGTCACGGGCACGCAAGGCGAACGCCGCGCGGCCTCGGCGCAGCTCTCACGCGGCAAGTATCTCGGGCACGAGATGAAGGCGGGCGACCTCTTCCTCTTTTCCTCGCGCACCATCCCGGGCAATGAGCGCGCGGTGACGCGGGTGATGAACGGGTTTTCCGAGCTCGGCGTCGATGTCCTCGACGATCAGGGCGGTCGCTATCACGTCTCGGGCCACGCCAACCGGCCCGACATCGAGGCGCTCTATGCGCTGATCCGGCCGCGCGTCGTCATCCCCCAGCATGGCGAGCATCGCCATCTGCGCGAGCACGCCCGCCTTGCGGGCACGCATGGCCTCGTGTCGGATGTGGTCACGAACGGCATGATGCTCGACCTCTCGGAGGATCGGATCGATGTCGCCGAATACATCGAGACGGGGCGCATCTATCTCGACGGCAGCGTGCTGATCGGGGCGATCGACGGGGTGGTGCGCGACCGCATCCGGCTGGCGCTGAACGGCCATGTCACGGTGACGGTGGTCCTGGACGAGGATGACGCGCCGCTCGGTGAAGCCTGGGCCGATCTGATGGGCCTGCCCGCATCCGGCAAGCGGGGCGGCGACCTCTCGGAGGCGATCGAGCGCGCGCTTGCGCAGTTCCTCGGCCGCGCCGATGCGCGCACGCTGCGCGACGATGCCCGCCTTGATGAGGCGATCCGCCGCGTCGTGCGGCAGACGAGCCTCGAGGAGATTGGCAAGAAGCCCGAGGTGACGGTCGTCGTCAGCCGCCTTTCGGCGGGGTGAGGGCAAGCCCGAGGCCCGCGCGCATCAGCGCGCGGCGCACGGGCGCGGCCGAATAGAGCGCCGAGACGAGCCCCGCGCGCAGATCGCGCACCCCTTGCGCGCCCGCCATCGACGCACGGTTGAGCAGATCTATCCCCGCGACCCGCGCGGCCACCTCGGGGTGGCGGGCGCGGGCATAGGCCGCAAGCATTTCAGGCCCGCCCAGCCCCGCGCGGTCGGCGGTCGCAAGCCCGAGCAGCACGCGCAGATCGCCCAGACTCATGTTCAGGCCCTGCGCCCCGATCGGCGGCACGACATGGGCGGCCTCGGCCATCAGCGCGGTGCGCTCAGCCGTCATCGCCGAGGCCAGCCGCGAGATGATCGGCCAGACGCTGCGCCGCCCCGCAAGGCGCAGGGGCCCGAAGAGATGGGCCGAGCGCTGGGTCGCCTCGGCCTCGAACGCGGCCTCGGGCAGGGCGGCAAGGCGCAGCACCTCGGGCCCCGCCTCCATCCAGACCACGGCCGAGGCGGGCCGCCCGTCGCGATCCGGCAGCGGCACCAGCGTGAAGGGCCCGCCCGAGCGGTGCACCTCGGTCGAGACATTGCCATGCGGAATCGGGTGCGTGACCGCAAAGACGACCGCTTTCTGCCCATAGCGCAGCGTCCGCGCCCCGATGCCGACCGCCTCGCGCACCGCCGAATCGCGCCCATCCGCCCCGATCAGGAGGCGCGCCTCGATGCTGCGCCCGTCGCTGAGGGTGATGATCGCCGCACTCTCGCGCGTCAGCACGCTGCGGGTGGCGACGCCGGGCGCGAACTCGACCCCGGGCAAGGTTGCGAGATGGGCGACGATCTCGCGCCGGATCAGCCAGTTTGGAAGGTTCCAACCAAAGGGGGCGTCCGATATGTCGGCGGCCTCGAAATCGCGCACGACGCGCGCCGACCCGTCCGGCCCGCCCGCATCCACGATCCGCATGACGCCGAGCGCGGTCGCATGGGGCCCAAGCCGCGCCCAGAGCCCCGCGCGCTCGAGCACCTCGACCGAGGGTTGCAGAAAGGCCGTGGTGCGCAGATCGGCGCCCGCATCGCCCTCGGCCGTGACGGGGGGCGCCGGATCGACGCAGAGGACCGAAAACCCCTCGGCCCCGAACGCCGCCGCCGCGACGAGGCCCGCAACACCCCCGCCCGAGATTGCGATATCGACCCGCTGCCGCGCCATGCCCCGCCCCTTTTTCCCCCAGATAGGGCGCCCGGCGCCCGAGGGAAAGCCCGTCCGGCTTGTGCGGGGCGGGGTCGGGCGTTATTGAACATTCATGAACGCGCGCCCGCAGAAAAACCTCCGGCCCGTGCCGCCCGACGCCTATGCGCTGATTGTCGAGGCGATAGACAGTGGCGTGTTCCGCCCGGGCGACAGGCTGGTGGAATCGGAGCTGGCCGAACGCTTCGGCGTCTCGCGCACGCCCGTGCGCGAGGCGCTCCAGCGCCTCGAGACGCAGGCGATGCTGACGCGCGACGGCCGCAGCCTGTTCGTCGCAAGCCTCGATCACAACCAACTGGCCGAGCTTTATGCGGTGCGGGCCGAGCTCGAGGGGCTCGCGGCGCGCCTCGCGGCCCAGCACGCCACGCCCGAAGAGGTCGCGGTGCTGCGCGGCATGGTGGCCGAGGATCAGGCACTTCTGGGCGATCCGCAGGCGATGTCGCGCGCCAACCGCCGCTTTCACCGCCAGATCCACCTCGCCTCGCACAACCGCTTTCTGGTCCAGCAGCTCGAACTCGTGCACCGCTCGATGGCGCTGATGGCCAAGACGACGCTCGCGGCCGAGGGGCGCGACATCGACGCGCTGACCGAGCACGGGCGCATCGTCGATGCGATCGCGGCCCGCGACGGAGACGGGGCCTGCGCCGCGCTGCGCGCGCACATCTCGCGCGCCTATGAGACGCGGCTCAGGATCGAGGCGGGCGCGCTGCGTCTGATCTGACGCCGCTCAGCCTGCGTCGGCCGCGATCTCCACCAGCAGGTCCTTGGCATCGACCTGCTGCCCGGGCCGCGCAATGACTTCGATCACCTCGCCGTCGCGGTCGGCCCGGACCGCGGCCTCCATCTTCATCGCCTCGATGGTCAGGAGGAGATCGCCCGCCTTGATCTTCTGCCCCGCCGTCACCGCGACCGAGGCAATCGCACCCGGCATCGGCGCGCCGACATGGGCGGGGTTGCCCTCGGCGGCCTTCGGGCGGGCCTTGGCGGTCGCCTTGATGGCGCGGTTCGGCACCCGGATGACGCGCGGCTGGCCGTTCAGCTCGAAAAAGACGCGCACCTCGCCATCCTCGGTCGTCTCGCCGACGGCCTGGAGGCGGATCTCGAGGATCTTGCCCGGGTCGATCTCGGCGGTGATCTCCTGCCCGGGTTGCATGCCGTAAAAGAAGGTCAGCGTATCGAGCGCGCGCACCGGCCCATACGTCGCATGGCGCTGGCGATAGTCGAGGAAGACCTTGGGATACATGAGATATCCCATCAGATCCTCGTCATCGACGACCTGGCTGTCGGCATCCTCGCCCGAGCGCGCGCGCACCTCGGTCAGCGCGGTGGCGCGCGCGGCCTCGAGGTTCACGGGCGGCAGATGGGCGCCGGGGCGATGCGTGATCGGCTCCTCGCCCTTGAGCGCCTTGCGCATGATGCCC
Source organism: Gemmobacter sp. (assembly GCA_030834485.1). Lineage (GTDB taxonomy): Bacteria > Pseudomonadota > Alphaproteobacteria > Rhodobacterales > Rhodobacteraceae > JAUREX01. The sequence goes on along the minus strand of JAUREX010000119.1, from coordinate 342 downwards.
TCGGGCCAGCCGCCCGGGGGCTGGCCGATGTTGCCGCGCAGCATGTCGACGACCGATTCTGGAAACACAACCTCGGTGCCCGGATCCTCGACCTGCGCGCGGCTCAGACCCTGCGCCACCATCATCAGCGCCATATCGCCCACGACCTTTGACGAGGGCGTGACCTTCACGATGTCGCCGAACATCTGGTTGGCGTCGGCATAGGCCTGCGCGGCGCGCAGCACCTGGTCCTTAGGAAGGCAGCCCGTCAAGAACCGGCCATTTCCCATACGGGTCAACGTGACGCCCTCCCGGCCTACTTCCGGCAATTGAACCGTTTCCCACAACGGTGCAGCCAGCGCA
>JAUREX010000118.1 GCA_030834485.1 Gemmobacter sp. | reverse complement strand
TCAAGGACGCGCCGATCCTTGTCCTCGACGAGGCGACCTCGGCGCTCGATAGCGAGGCCGAGGCCGCGATCCAGGACACGCTCTGGCGGCTGATCGAGGGCAAGACCGTGATCGCCATCGCGCACCGCCTCTCGACCATCGCCGTGATGGACCGCATCGTCGTGCTCGACGAGGGCCGCATCGTCGAGGAAGGGCCCCACGCCGCGCTGATCGCCCAAGGCGGGCTCTACGCCCGCTTCTGGGCGCGCCAGTCGGGCGGTTTCCTCAACCCCGGCGAGGATGCCGCCGCATGACCGCCGCCATCCGCCTCGGCCTTGTCTATTTCCTCGCGGTGTTCGCGGCAGGGGTCGTGCTCGGCACCTTGCGCACCCTCGTCGTGATCCCGCGTGTGGGCGAGCTTGGCGCGGTGGTGGTCGAGCTGCCCCTGATCCTTGCCGTCGCCTGGGTCGTCTGCGGGCGCCTCCTGCGCCGGCGCGGGCTTGCCCGGCACGAGGCGGTGGCGATGGGGGCGATCGCGTTTGCGCTTCTGATGCTGGCCGAGGCGGGCCTGTCGCGACTGCTCGGCGGGCGGAGGCTGGCCGAGCATCTGGCACTTTATGCCGAACCCGCGCATCTTCTCGGCCTGATGGGGCAGCTCGCCTTTGCCGCTTTCCCCGTGCTGCACCGCCGCGGCGGGAGCGCCGCATGACCCTGCCCGGCTTCCTGCGCCTCGATCCCTTCCGCCCCGCCGCCGGGCCGCCGCCGCGCCGGCTCGGGGCCTTCTTCCTGTGGGGCGTCGCCGGCGCCTGGCCGGTGCTCGCGCTCTCGACCCTCTTCTCGGTCGGCTCGGGCGTGCTCGAGGTCATCTCGGCCGAGCTGCTCGGCCGCGTCGTCGACATCGCCGCCGAGACGGCCGGGCAGGGCGGGCTCGGGGCGGTGCTCGCGCAGAACGGGCCGCTCATCCTCGCCTTCGTCTTCTTCTACCTCGTGCTGCGGCCGGCGGTCTTCACCCTCTCGTCGGGGATGAACGCCGTCATCATCGGGCCGAACCTCATGCCGCTCGTGCTCTCGCGGCTGCACCGCTGGACGATGGGCCATTCGGTCACCTTCTTCGACGCCGATTTCGCCGGCCGCATCGCGCAAAAGCAGATGCAGGCCGCGCGCGCCCTGACCGAGACGGTGGTCGAGATGATCAACGTCGTGGCCTTCGCGCTCGCATCGGTCGGGGGGGCGGTCATCTTCCTGCTGGTGATCGACTGGGGTGTCGCGCTCATGCTCGCGCTCTGGCTTGCGGTCTATCTCGCCTTCATCGGCTATTTCATGCCGCGGGTGCGCCTGCGCTCGGCCGCGCGCGCCGCGGCGCGGGCAAGCGTCACGGGCCAGGTCGTCGACACGATCACGAACATCAAGACGGTGAAGCTCTTTGCCCGCGCCGAGCACGAGGACAGCGCCGCCCTCGAGGCGATGGAACGCTACCGCAGCACCTCGGTCGATTTCGGCCGCCTCTCGACCGTCTTCCGCTTCGGCCTCATGATGCTCGCGGGCGTCCTGCCCGTCCTGCTCGTGGGCGGCACGCTCGCGCTCTGGGCCGAGGGCGGCGCGAGCGCGGGCGACATCGCCGCCGCGGGCTCGATCTCGATCCGCATCGCACAGATGACGGGCTGGGTCAGCTTCTCGCTCATGACGATCTACGCCCATGTCGGCGAGGTCGAGGACGGGATGCGCACCCTCGCCCACCCCCATGCGCTGACCGACGCCCCCGACGCCCGCCCGCTCGGCCCCGTTGCCGGGCGGGTCGATTTCGAGGGCGTGGGCTTTGCCTATGGCCGCCCCTCGGGCGGGGTCGGACCGATCGACCTGCACCTCGCGGCGGGCGAACGCATCGGCATCGTCGGCGCCTCGGGAGCGGGGAAATCGACCCTCGTCGCGCTGCTCCTGCGCTTCTACGACCCCGAGACGGGCCGCGTGCTGATCGACGGGCGCGACATCCGCGGCGCGACGCAAGAAAGCCTGCGCGCCGCGATCGGGACGGTGACGCAGGAAACCGCGCTCTTCAACCGCTCGGTGCGCGACAACATCCTCTATGGCCGCCCCGACGCGACCGAGGCCGAGATCGAGGCCGCCGCCCGCGCCGCCCACGCCCATGACTTCATCCTCGCGCTGCAGGACCACAAGGGCCGGCGCGGCTATGAGGCGCATCTGGGCGAACGCGGCGTGCGCCTCTCGGGCGGGCAGCGCCAGCGCATCGCGCTCGCCCGCGCCTTCCTCAAGAACGCGCCGATCCTTGTCCTCGACGAGGCGACCTCGGCGCTCGACAGCGAGGTCGAGGCCGAGGTGCAGGCCGCGCTCTCGGGGCTGATGCAGGGCAAGACGGTGCTCGCGATCGCGCACCGCCTCTCGACCATCGCGGCGATGGACCGCATCGTGGTGCTCGATCAGGGCCGCATCGTCGAGGACGGCCCCCATGCCGAGTTGCTCGCCCGCGGTGGGCTCTATGCGCGCTACTGGACGCGCCAGTCGGGCGGCTTTTTGCGCCCCGACGACGACGCGCTGCGCGCCGCCGGCTGAAAGCGCGCCCCCTCAGCCCGGATCGGGGTCGAGGCGATAGCCCGCGCCGCGCACTGTGTGCAGATGGCGCGGCAGGCGCGGGTCTTCCTCGAGCTTGCGGCGCAGGCGCGTGATCTGGACATCGACCGCGCGGCCCGAGGCACCGGCGCTGCCGGGCGGGCCCATCAGTGCGGCGAGTTCAGCGCGCGGGATGCAGCGGCCGGGGGCGGCGGCGAAGGCGCGCATGAGCGCGGCCTCGGTCTGGGTCAGGCGGACGGGCGCATCGCCGCGCCGGAGTTCGCCCCGCGCGACATCCCACGACAGCGCCCCGAGCCCGAGGCGCAAGGGCGCGGGCCGCGCGGGCCGGGGCGCGGGCTCGGGCGCAGGCCCGCCGCGGCGCAGCACCGCACTGATGCGCAGCACCAGCTCGCGCGGCTCGAAGGGCTTGACGACGTAATCATCCGCGCCGGCCTCGAGCCCCTCGATCCGCTGCCCCGCCTCGCCCCGCGCGGTCAAAAGGATCACGGGCGTCGCGCCACCCGCGCGGATCGCGCGCGCGAGGCTGAGGCCATCCTCGCCCGGCATCATCACATCGAGGATCACGAGATCGAAGCGCAACCCGCGCAGCAGCGCGCGCGCCTGCAGCGCATCGCGCGCGCTCGTGACCAGAAAACCCTGCCGCATGAGGTATTTCTGCAAGAGGCCGCGGATGCGCGCATCATCGTCCACGACAAGAAGATGCGCGCCCGCCTCGGGGGTTGCGCCGGTCATCCGCGCGGCTCCGGCCGGGGGCCGAGAAAGCGCGCCCTCTGGTCGGTGTCCATCATCTCTTCGAGGACGCGGCGAAACCCCGCCACCGCCGCCGGCCCCGCCGCGCGATAGGCCGCGCGCATCCGGGCGCGCTGCGCATCCGACAGCGCGCGCTCAAGCGCTGCGCCCGCCTCGGTCAGGTGCAGGTGGCGTTCGCGCCGGTCCTCGCGGCCGATGCGCGCCTCGACGAGGCCGTCGGCGATGAGGGTGCGCAGCACCCGGTTCAGCGACTGCTTGGTGACGCCGAGGATGTCGATGAGGTTCGTGACCGTGGTGCCGGGGCTGCGGCCGATGAAGTGGATGGCGCGGTGATGCGCCCGGCCATAGCCGCGCGCGCCGAGGATGCGGTCGGGGTCGGCGGTAAAGCCGCGATAGGCGAAGAACATCGCCTCGATCCCGCGGCGAAGCTGATCGTCGGTGAGGAAAAGCAGGCTCTCGCCGCCGGAATCGACGCCCCGCGCGCCCCCGCCCGCCCCGTCGCCTGGCCCTCGTGCCATCGTGCTTCCCCCGTGCTGATGCCTTGGAATTTACGTCAGCCTTATTGACTTTCCAAGGCCCGATTGCTACTCGGAGGGCGCTATCGCGCAAGAATCTGTCCGCTCCGGACCTATTCGGCGCAACATTCGCAAAAAGAGACGGGGGAAGCCATGGCTGGCGCCTATGACGATCGCGACGGGAAGATCTGGATGGACGGGGCGCTGGTCGACTGGCGCGACGCCAAGGTGCATGTGCTGACCCATGCGCTGCATTATGCCTCGTCGGTGTTCGAGGGCGAGCGCGCCTATGGCGGGCGCATCTTCAAGAGCCGCGAGCATTCCGAGCGCCTCCTGCGCTCGGGCGAGCTCCTTGACCTGCCGATCCCCTATACGGTCGACCAGATCGAGGCCGCCAAGGCCGAGGTGCTGGCGGCGAACAACCTCAAGGACGCCTATGTGCGCGCGCTCGCCTGGCGCGGCTCGGGCGAGGACATGGGGGTTGCGGCGCGGCGCAACCCGGTCAGGATGGCGATCGCGGTCTGGGAATGGGGCGCCTATTACGGCGCGGCCAAGATGCAGGGCGCCAAGCTCGACATCTCGAAGTGGAAGCGCCCCTCGCCCGAGACGATCCCCTCGGCGGCGAAGGCGGCGGGGCTCTACATGATCTGCACCATGTCGAAGCACGCGGCCGAGGCCAAGGGCTGTTCGGATGCGATGATGTTCGACTATCGAGGCTATGTCGCCGAGGCGACGGGCGCCAACATCTTCTTCGTCAAGGACGGCGAGGTGCACACGCCGCTCCCTGACTGCATCCTCAACGGCCTCACCCGCCAGACGGTGATCGGGATGCTGCGCGACATGGGCGTCACGGTGCATGAGCGCCACATCCTGCCCGAGGAACTCGAGGGCTTCCAGCAGTGCTGGCTGACGGGCACGGCGGCCGAGATCACGCCGGTCGGGCAGATCGGCGAGTGGCATTTCCAGGTCGGCCAACTGACGCGCGACGTCGCCGCGGCCTATGAAAAGCTCGTGCGGGCCTGACCCCGCACCAGCGCCGCGAGGCCCTCGCGATAGGTCGGGTGGCGGAGCGTGACGCCAAGTTCGGTGCGCAGCCGCGCGTTCGAGACGCGCTTGGAGTCCGCATAGAACGCGCGCGCCATGGGCGAGAGGGCGGCGCCCTCGAACGCCTCGGTCGGGGGCGGCGGGATGCCCAGGAGGCGCGCGGCCTCGTCCACCACATCCTCGGGCGGGCAGGGCAGATCATCGGCGAGGTTGTAGACCCGCCCCGGTGAGGGCCGCGCGAGCGAGGCCTCGATCGCGGCCGCGATATCCTCGACATGGATGCGCGAAAAGATCTGGCCGGGCTTGACGATGCGCCGCTGCGTCCCGGCCCGGAGCGCCTCGATCGCGTTCCTGCCCGGCCCGTAGATCCCCGCGAGGCGAAAGACATGCGCCCCGAGGGCGCGCCAGCCGGCCTCGGCCGCAAGGCGGGCGCTCGCGCGGGGGTTGCCCGGGGTGCAGGGTGTCTCCTCGTCGACCCATCGGCCTTGATGATCGCCATAGACTCCGGTCGTCGAGAAATAGCCGATCCAGCGCGGCCGCGCGGCCGCGATCGCGGGGCCGAAGGCCCGCAGCACCGGATCGCCCCCCTCATCGGGCGGGACCGACGAGAGGATCGCGGCCCCCTCCAGCGCATCCGCGACCTGCCCCGCCCCCGCGCCGGGCCAGAGGATCGGCGCGAAACCCTGCGCCGCGAGGCGGGCCGCCCGGCCCGCATCCCGCGTCGTGCCCCCGACCTGCCAGCCGCGCGCGATCAGGTCGCGGCCGAGCGTCTCGGCGCTGTAGCCCAGTCCAAAGCAGAAGAGGCGGTCCATGCGGCCATTCCATCCCGCTCCGCCTTGCGTGTCAACGCGCCGCTTGTGCCGCCGGGGCCAAGCTGCGACGCTCGGCCCATTGTCCGAGGGGGATGCGAGTCGCATGACAGCCGCCACAGAGCCGCCCGTTGCGGATATCGCGACGCCCCCGCCCGAGCCCGAGCGCGCCTTCACCTCGGGCACCGAGGCGGTGGCCGAGCTTGCGCGCCGCTATGAGGGGGCGACGGGCTTTCTGCGCGCGGCCTTTGCGCGCGCGCTGGCCGAGGGGCGCCCGCCGGGGCGGATGCGCGCCTTCTATCCCGAGATCGCAACCCAGATCGCGCGCTTTGACAAGATCGACAGCCGCCTGTCGTTCGGCTATGTCGCCGAGCCCGGCAGCTATGCCACGACCGTGACCCGGCCCGACCTCTTTGCCGATTACCTCGCGGCCCAGATCGACCTCGTGATCCGCAACCACGACGTACCGGTGCAGGTGCGCACCTCCGCGACCCCGATCGCGCTCCATTTCGCAGGCGGGGCGACCTCGCTCGCGGTGCCCGAGCATGGCCGGCTCGATTTTGCGCTGCGCGATGTCTTCGACGTGCCCGACCTCTCGACCACGCATGACGACATCGTGAACGGGATGCGCCGCGTCGGCCCGGGCGAGATGCGCCCGCTCGCGCCCTTTTCGGCCCAGCGGATCGACTATTCGCTCGCGCGGCTCGAGCATTACACCGCGACCCGGCCCGAGCATTTCCAGAACTTCGTGCTCTTCACCAACTACCAGTTCTATGTCGATGCCTTCGAGGCCTATGCCCGGCGCGCGCTGGCCGATCCCGCCTCGGGCTATACGGGCTTTGTCGGCCCCGCGAGCGGTGTGCTGACCGACCCGGCCGAGGCGCTGCCGCTGCCCGCCCGCCTGCCGCAGATGCCCGCCTATCACCTCCTGCGGCCGGGGCACGCGGGCGTGAGCCTCGTGAACATCGGGGTCGGCCCCTCGAACGCCAAGACCGCGACCGACCATATCGCGGTGCTGCGCCCGCATGCGTGGCTGATGGTCGGGCATTGCGCGGGGCTGCGCAATTCGCAAAGCCTCGGCGATTACGTCCTCGCACACGCCTATCTGCGCGAGGATCATGTCCTTGACGAGGATCTGCCGGTCTGGGTGCCCATCCCGGCGCTGGCCGAGATCCAGATCGCGCTCGAACAGGCGGTGGCGGAGGTGACGCAGCTTCAGGGCTACGACCTCAAGCGGATCATGCGCACGGGCACCGTCGCCACCATCGACAACCGCAATTGGGAGCTGCGCGACCAGTCGGGGCCGGTGGCGCGCCTCAGCCAGTCGCGGGCCATCGCGCTCGACATGGAAAGTGCGACGGTCGCGGCCAACGGGTTCCGGTTCCGCGTGCCCTATGGGACGCTTCTGTGCGTCTCGGACAAGCCCCTGCATGGCGAGTTAAAACTCCCCGGCATGGCGAGCGATTTCTATCGCGCACAGGTCGCGCGCCACCTCGAGATCGGGATCCGCGCGATGGAGCGTCTGCGCGGCATGCCGCTTGAGCGGATCCATTCGCGCAAGCTGCGCAGCTTCGACGAGACGGCCTTTCTCTGATGCCTGCGCGGCGATGCGCCGATTGCGCGGCGCCAAGGACGATGCGCCCTTGATCTGGGTCACGAATTGCGTGTAGCCCGCTCTGACGCCCGTGCACGGGGCATGAAAGACCCCGCCCCTCAGCGGGGCATGAACGAGGAGAGACAAGATGTCCAAACCGATGACCAAGACCCAGCTCGTCGCCGCGATCGCCGAGGCCATGGGCGGTGACAAGAAGACCGCTGCGGCCGCGCTCGATGCCGTGACCTCCGTCGTGACCGCCGAGGTCGCCGCCGGCGGCGCCGTGACGCTGCCCGGGATCGGCAAGGTCGCCTGCCGCGCCCGCCCCGAGCGCACCGTCCGCAACCCCGCGACCGGCGCGACCATGACCAAGCCCGCCGACAAGCAGGTAAAGTTCACGATCGCC
>JAUREX010000117.1 GCA_030834485.1 Gemmobacter sp. | reverse complement strand
CCCGCGCAGGTCGCGGGCGTCGTCTACATGGGCACCGACAGCCACCTCCACCTCGCGCTGGGGGCAGGGGGGACGATGATTGCCCGCGTGCCGGCCGACCCGGCTGGGGGCGGCGCGCCGCCCGAGGGCACGCGGGTCGGCATCGCCTTCGCACCGGGCGCGGTGCAATTGCTGGAGGACTGATGGCGGGGGCGTCCGAGGCGCGCGCGATCGCGGATGTCCGGCGCAACTGGGCGCTAGTCGCGCCGGCGCTCGTGCTCCTGATCCTCGGGGCGTCGGGGCCGATCCTGATCGTCGCGGTCTATTCGCTGCTCGAACCCGGCGACTACACGGGCGTCACCTGGCGCTTCACCACCGAGGCCTGGGTCAGCATCTTCATGCAGCGCGACATCTTCGACGGCACGCTGGGCTGGTCGGAGGCGCATCTGACGATCTTCTGGCGCTCGGTGAAGCTCTCGCTGCTCACTACGCTCATCACGCTGGCGGTCGGGTTCCCGACCGCCTGGTTCATCGCCACCCGGCCAGCGCGGCAGCGCGCGATGTGGCTTTTCCTCATCACCATCCCGTTCTGGACGAACCTGCTGATCCGCACCTTCGCGATCAACGAGGTGATCCGCGCCGAGGGGCTGCTGAACACGACGCTGATGGGGCTCGGCCTTATCTCCGAGCCGATCCGCATCATCTACACCGACACCGCGGTGCTGATCGGGATGGCCTATGTCTATCTGCCGCTAATGGTACTGCCGCTCTTTGCCGCGATCGACCGGTTCGACCTGCGCCTCGTCGAGGCCGCCTATGACCTCTACGCCAGCCGCTGGCGGGTGCTCGTGCGCGTGATCGTGCCCATCGTGCGGCCCGGGATCGTCGCGGGCTCGATCCTCGTCTTTGTCCCCTCGCTCGGGGCCTATGTGACGCCGCGCGTCCTCGGGGGCGGCAAGAACATGATGATCGGCAATTTCATCGAGCTCCAGTTCGGGCAGGGGCGCAACTGGCCGCTCGGCTCGGCGCTGGCGATGATGCTGCTGATCATCGTGGCCTTCGCGCTGCTTCTCTATGTCCGCACGACCTCGGCGGGGGATCGCCGCCATGGCTAGGCGCGCCGCCGCGATCGCCGATCTGCCGGGCTTTGCCGCCGTCGCGGGGGCGGCCTTCGTCGTGCTCTATCTGCCGATCGCGACGCTTGCGGTCTATTCCTTCAACGCGGGCGATTCGATTGCGCTCTGGCAGGGCTTCTCGCTGCGCTGGTACGAGGCCGCCTGGGCCAACACGGCGGTGCAGGACGCGACCATCCGCTCGCTCGTGGTCGCGAGCCTCGCGGCCCTCATCTCGACCGTGGTCGCGACGGCGGCGGCGCTGGGGACGACGCGCACCCGCGCCTATCGCGGGCAGACCGGCGTCTACATGCTGATCAACCAGCCCCTGATGGTGCCCGAGATCGTCACCGCGGTCGCGCTCATGATCTTTTTCGCCACGATCAAGAAGGCGACGGGCTACATGGGGCTCGGCTATCTGGTGCTCGCGCATTCGGCCTTCTGCATTCCCTTTGCCTATCTGCCGATACGCGCCCGGCTCGAGGGGATGGACCTCATGCTCGAGACGGCGGCGGCCGATCTCTATGCCGACCGCTGGCAGACCTTCCGCCGGGTCACGCTGCCCCTGCTGGCACCCGGGATTGCGGCCGGCGCGATGCTGGCCTTCGTCATCTCGCTCGATGACGTCATCATCACCGAATTCGTGAAGTCGGCCGGGCAGGATACGCTGCCCACCTACATGCTCGGGCAGATGCGCCGCCAGCTGACGCCCGAGGTGAACGCGATCTCGACGGCGCTGCTGGCGCTCACGGTCGTGCTGCTCACCGCGTTTTTCCTGCTCAACCGCAAACGGGGCTGACCCCGGATCATCCGAAGGAAGGGAGACCAAGACGATGAGGAAACTACTGCTCGCAACCGCCATGGCCCTCGTGGCCGCACAGATGGCGCAGGCCGAGGGCGAACTCCAGCTCTTCAACTGGGGCAACTACACGAGCCCCGAGCTGCTCGCGAAATTCGAGGCCGAGACGGGGATCAAGGTCACCGTCACCGACTACGACAGCAACGACACCGCGCTGGCCAAGATCGAGGCGGGCGGGCATGGCTTCGACCTCGTGGTGCCCTCGGCCAACTACATCCCGATCTTTCGCGACAAGGGGCTGATTGCCGAGCTTGACCTGTCGCGGCTGGCCAATCACGGCAACATCGCGCCCGAGTGGCAGGATGTGGACTGGGATCCGGGCCGCAAGTTCTCGGTGCCGTGGCAGTGGGGCTCGACCGGGATCGCGGTCAACACCTCGGTCTACAAGGGCGACGTGAACACCTCGTCCGTGTTCCTCGAGGTGCCCGAGGAGCTCAAGGGCAAGATCAACGTCGTGCCCGAGATGAACGACATCGTGAACCTCGCGATCTTCTATGTCGGCGGCGACGCCTGCACCGAGGACACAGAGGTGCTCAAGAAGGCGCGCGACGTGCTGCTCGCGGCCAAGCCCGACTGGATCGCGATGGACTATGGCGCGACCGAGCGGCTGTCGAACAACGACTGGGCGGCGAGCGTGAACTGGAACGGCTCGACCATGCGCGCGCGGCTTGCAAACCCCGATGTCGTCTATGGCTATCCCAAGGAAGGCTATCCGCTGTTCATGGATTCGGTCGCGATCCTGTCGGACGCCAAGAACGTCGATGAGGCCTACAAGTTCATCGACTTCATCATGGTGCCCGAGAATGCCGCGATGATCTCGGCGTTTGCACGCTATGCCAACGGGATCGCGGGCTCGGACGCCTTCATGCCCGAGGACATGAAGACCGCCCCCGAGGTCGTGACCCCCGAGGAACACAAGGCGGCGGGCCGTTTCCTGCCGACCTGCTCGGCCAGGGCGCAGGAATATCTGACCGCGATCTGGACCGAGTTGCAGAAGTAATCCGCCACATGGCGGGCAAGACACCGGGCGGCGCGCAAGTGCCGCCCGGACGCCTGCTGGCCGTCAGGGCGGGCAGGGGGCCAGCACCGCAGGCTCCCCGGCGCCAAGGCCGAGCACGCGGCAGTCGTCGCCGCTGCACAGCCGCCAGCCGCCGCCGGTCGCCCCCGATGCGGCGAGGGTGATCGCGGGTTGGACGGGCAAGGCGGGCGCCCAAGTCCACCAGCCGTCGCGCAGGACCGCGCCCTCGCCCGGCTCCATCCCCGCGCCCGATCCCTTCACCGACGCCTCGATCAGGCGCAGCCCGCCGGGCGCGAGGGCCCAGCTTTCGCGCCATGCGGTCCGTTCCACCGAATGCGTCCATTCGAGGGTGAAGCGCGGTTCTGCCAGCGCGATCGCGACACCCGCGACCAGGAGGCACGCGCTCATGCAGTCCGGGCCCGGCGCTGCATCCACAGGCGCAGGCCGAAGAGGGCGGCGAGCCCGAGGCCGATCTCGTCCGTGAGGGGCAGGGCCGCGATCAGGGTGAAGGCCGCCACCATCGCGAGCGCGCGCTCCCAGAGCGCAAGGGGTCGGCCCAGCCAGCCGATCACCGCCGCCCCCCAGAGCCCGATCGAGAGGACCGACTTCGCCACGATGTAGACCACCGCCGGCACGAAACCGATCGCCCCCGCCAGCGCCCCCCCCGGCTGGAGCATCAGCGCCGGGGTATAGACCGCGATATAGGGGATGACGAAACCCGCCGCCGCGATCTTGACCGCGTTGATCGAGATCGTCAGCCCGCGTTCCTTCGCGATGGGTGCGGCGGCAAAGCACGCCAGCGCCACGGGCGGCGTCAGATCGGCGAGGATGCCGAAATAGAACACGAACATGTGCGATACGATCAGCGGCACGCCAAGTTCCAGGAGCGCCGGCCCCGCGATCGACGAGGTGATGATGTAGTTGGGGATGGTCGGGATGCCCATGCCCAGCACGATGCAGGTGATCATCGTCAGCAGGAGGCTCAGGAACAGGCTCTCGCGGCCGACGCCCACGATATACTGCCCGAAGGTGTTCGCGGCCCCCGTCAGCGTCATCGTGCCGATGATGACGCCCACGAGCGCGCAGGCAAGCCCCACCGGGAGCGCGGTGCGCGCGCCATCGGCCAGCGCGTCGCGGCAGATGAGGAGGGTCTCGCGCCCGCCCCTGCTCAGCGCATTGGCGGCGACCAGCGCCGCGACGGCGCCCGCGACGACCCAGATGCCCCATTGCAGAAACGCCCCCGCCGCCAGCCCGAGCCCGATCCAGAAGATCACCCGGATCGTCCCCGCGGGCAGCCCCAGCGCGACCGAGGCCCCGAGGATCAGCATCAGCGTCAGCCCGAGCCCGACAGTGCCCGCAAAGAGCGGCGTGTAGCCCGAGAAGAGCAGCCAGACCAGAACCGCGAGCGGCAGGATCAGATGCCAGCCCTCGCGCACCGCCCTGAGGGGCGAGGGCAGCTCTGCCCGGTCGAGCCCGCGCAGCGACATGCGGCCGGCCTCGAGATGCACCATCCAGAAGGCGGCGGCGAAATAGAGGATGGCGGGGATCACCGCCGCCTTGACAACCTCGATGTAGTCGACCCCGAGCGTCTCGGCCATGATGAAGGCGACCGCGCCCATCACCGGCGGCATGATCTGCCCGCCCATCGAGGCCGTCGCCTCGACCCCGCCGGCAAAGGCGGGGCGATAGCCGAATTTCTTCATCAGCGGGATGGTGAACTGCCCCGTGGTCACGACATTGGCCACGCCCGAGCCCGAGATCGTCCCCATCAGCCCCGAGGAGAGCACCGACACCTTGGCCGCCCCTCCCATCCTGTGCCCGACGAGGCCGAGGCTCACATCGGTGAAGAGCTTGATCATCCCGGCCTTTTCCAGAAAGGCGCCGAACAGGATGAAGAGGAAGATGAAGGTCGAGGAGACATAGGTCGGGATGCCGTAGATGCCCTCGGTGCCATAGGCCATGTGGTCGACGACCTGCGCGAAGTCATAGCCGCGATGGTTGAGCGGGCTCGGAAGGTGCTGGCCGAAGAGGCAATAGGCGAGGAAGGCCCCCGCGATGATCGGGAGCGCCGGGCCCATCATCGCCCAGGCGGCCGCAAAGACGAGCCCGAGCGCGAGCACCCCGAACGCGATGTCGAGGGGCAGCGGATCGCCCGCGCGCATCAGCAGCGGCACATATTCCCACCACTGATAGAGTGCGACCGAAACCCCCGCGAGGCCCGCCGCCCAGCCGAGTGCCCGCATCCCGACGCCCCGCCCCGCCGCGAGGGCGAGGAACGGAAACCCCAAGAGCATGAGAAAACCGACATGCGCGGCCCGGGTGATCTGGCTTGCGAAATCGACCAGATGCGCAGCGGTCGCGATCTGGAACACCGAAAACGCCACCGCGATCCAGAACAGCGCCCGCCCCTCGGCGCCCGGCGGAAATCCGGCCGCGTGGAAATCGTGCGGATGGGCCGCCTGCGCGGCTGCGGTTGGGGTGGTCATGCGCTCTTTCCCCGGATCATGCCGGGCCGGGTCGGCACGGCCCCGCGCAACGCGGTCGCGCGCGGGGCCGGACCCTCACTTCAGGAGGCCCACCTCGCGGTAATACCGCTCGGCCCCCGGATGGAGCGGCAGCGGCATGCCGTTGAGGGCGTTCTCGAGGCTGATCGCGCGGGCGGCGTTGTGCGCCGCGACCAGCTCGGGCAGGTTCTCGAACATCAGCTTGGTCATCTGATAGGCGGTCTCCTCGGACACATCCTCATGCGTGACGAGGAAGTTCACCACCGCCGCGGTCGGCACATCGGCCGTCTGCCCTTCATAGGTTCCCGCCGGGATGGTCGCGGCGATATAGGGCGCGCCGAGCTTTTCCACCACATCCGCCGGTACCGAGACGATCGTCGTCTTGACCGAGGTTGCGAGATCCTTGATCGAGGCCACCCCGAGGCCCGCCGATTGCAGCGTGGCATCAAGCTGGCGGTTCTTCAGCAGTTCGACGGACTCGGCAAAGGGCAGATATTCGGTCTTGCCGAGGTTGTCGTAGCCCATCCCGGCCGCGGCAAGGATCGCGCGCGCGTTGAGTTCGGTGCCAGACTTCGGGGCGCCCACGGACAGCGACTTGCCAGCCAGATCCGCAAGCGTCGTGATGCCCGACTCGGCCGAGGCGGCGATCTGGATGTAGTTGGGATAGACCGCGGCGATGCCCCGCAGCTTGTCGAGCGGCGCGGCAAAGCCGACGTCGGCGTTGCCTTCCCAGGCGAACTTGACCGAATCCCCGAGCGCGAGCGCAAGCTCGCCCTTGCCCTGCTGCAAGAGGTTGAGGTTCTCGACGCTCGCCTTGGTGGATTGCACCTGCGTGCGCGCGTCCGCGATCCCCTCGCCATAGATCTTCGACAGCGCCACCCCGATCGGATAGTAGACGCCCGAGGTTCCGCCCGTCAGCACGTTGATGAACTGTTCGGCCTGCGCGGCGATCGGCTGCACCGCGAGCACGGCGCCGACGGCGACCAGCCGAAGCCCAGACAGGCTGCGTGTGATGATTGTCATTTAACCCTCCCAAGGTTTCGTGGCGTTATGACACGCTCGTTTCCGTCTGCCTTGCGGCAGGGAGGCTCAGTCTAGACATGCTTTGCCGGACCTGTCACCCCGTCGACGCGATCTGATGGGATGTTTCAGAGTGCGCGCCTAAAAATTGCGCGTGCGCCCCGGCCGCCGCGCCATGGCTGGTGCCGCCGATGCCGGTCATGCGCCCCATCCCGTCCACCCGCCGCGCCCCCGTTCCGCCTTTTGGCGTCAGATCAAGGCCCGGCCGCGCACCCTCCCAGAGACCCCGCGGATCAAGGCCCGCCCCGCGCAAGGAGCGGACCGCGCGCGGGGCTGATCACGCTCGCACGGCGTGGGTGGCGCGGGAGATGCGACCGGGGGCGGGGCGAGGTTGGGCGGGTCATTGGCGGGCGCAGCGGACGTGGCGGCTCGCGCTCTTGGTATCGTTCGGAACGCCGCCGTTGTCGAAACGGATGAACCTCGCGATGTCAACGTTCGCCTCGGACGATGACCAATAACCCCTGAAATCTAATAGGAAATTGCCGATGGCAACTCGTTGCTGATACATGATAAAAAGCTCTCCTTGGGCGGGCAGATACCAGTCATCCTTGCCATGCAAGTTGAGCGCCTCACACGCCTGTGCCGCGAGATGCGGCTGCGTACCAACCGCGGAGGTGCTGTCGGCCGTGTTCAGGAATGACGTATTGCTCCTGCCCTGGTTGCACGCGGCAACAACATTGGGCGACGGGGTATTGCAATCGGCCATTGGCGTGTTCAGCGAGATGTTGATGCCATCGTTCCATGGCAGCAACGTGCGCGTCCCGGTGCACGCCGCCCCGTCCCAAATCTGCCCGAGGTCGCAGCGCGTCACGAACATCGGCACATTCCCGTCAGGCGAAAGACCCGCATAGACCGACCCATCCGGGCAGACCGCCCCCGGGCTCGCGGCGGCCAGCGCGGCGGGGTCGGTGCACCAGTCGACGCTTTTCGCGACCGTCACCGTCCGTGGTGCGCTCGTTCCCGCGGCGGTGGTGAGCGTCAGGCTCAGCGTCAGCGTCCCGTCGCCCAGCGCGCTCAGGTCGATCCCCGTGACCGGGTGCGGCGCGGCGGAGATGGTGCCGCTGCCGGAGATGCTCCCCCCGCCGTCGCTGCTGATGTCCCAGGCGAAAGACGCGCTCAGCGGGGCCTTGGTGATCTCGAAGGCGGCGGCGC
>JAUREX010000116.1 GCA_030834485.1 Gemmobacter sp. | reverse complement strand
CGGGCGGTGGATCGGTGATCTTTGTGGCATCTGCCGTGTCGTCGATGATCGCGGCGCCAAATCGCTTCGTCTATGGCGCGACCAAGGCGGCCGTCATCGGGATGATGAAAGCGGTGGCGGCCGATTTCGTAACGCAGGGCATCCGTGCCAACGCGATCTGCCCCGGCACGGTCGAAAGCCCGAGCTGGCACGCGCGCGTGCGCGCCGCGGGGGAGGCGCTGGGCGATGTCGATGCCGCGCGCGCGGCCTTCATCGCGCGCCAGCCGATGGGCCGGATCGGCCAGCCCGAAGAGATCGCGGCACTCGCCGTCTATCTCGCCTCGGACGAGAGCGCCTTCGTCACCGGACAGGCGATCGCGATCGACGGCGGCTGGACGAACACCTGACCCCTCAGCGCGTCAGCCGCCGGTCGAGGTGGACATAGCCGCCATCGACGAAAAGCCACTGGCCCGTCGTATGCCCCGAGCGGGGCGAGAGCAGAAAGACCGCCGTCGCCGCGATCTCCTCGGCGGCGGTCATCCGCTGGCCGAGCGGGATCGACGCCTCGATCGCCGCGCGCGCGCCTGCCGGATCATCGAGCGTCGCGAGCCAGTCGGCATACATGGGCGTCATCACCTCGGCCGGCAGGATGGCGTTGACGCGCACCCCGTGCGGCGCAAGCTCGGCCGCCCATTCGCGCGTGAGCCCCAGTTGCGCGGCCTTCGCCGCGACATAGCCCGACGTGCCCCCCTGCCCCGTCAGCGCCGTCTTCGAGGCGATGTTGACGATCGCGCCCCGCGCCGCGATCAGCGCGTCGCGGCAGAGATGGGCAAGCGTGTAGTAATGCCCGAGATTGCCAAGCACGCTCGCACGAAACGCCGCCGGCCCCGCCCCGAGCCCCACGCCGTCGTTGCGCCCCGCGCAATTCACGAGGCCGTCGATCGCGCCATGGCGCGCCAGCGTCCCGGCCACCGCCGCCGCGCAGGCCGCATCGTCGCCGAGGTCGAGCACGACCGCCTCGGCCCCCTCGGGCACGCCCGCATGGCGGTCGAGTGCGACGACCCGCGCCCCCTCGGCCAGCGCCGCGGCCGCGATCGCATAGCCGATCCCCGACGCCGCCCCCGTCACGATCACAACCTTGCCGCCGAGCCCCAGATCCATCCCCGCCCCCCATCCGACAGGGTTTCAGCAAAGCACGGATCGCGCGCCGCCCCAAGGGGGGCTAGAGCGCGTCGGGCAGGCTCGAGGCGCGCAGGATCAGCCGCACGGGCGTGCGCGTCTCGGGCGGGGGCGGCGCGCCCGTCTCGAGCCAGCGCAGGATCGTCTGCGCGACCGAGGCGCCGAAGCCCGCGATGTCGCAGCGCACGGTGCTGAGGGGCGGGTGCGACTCGCCCGCCTCCTCGATGTCGTCGAAGCCCACCACGCGCAGCTCCGTCCCGACATGGCGGCCCGCCTCGGCAAAGCCCCGCAGCATCCCGAGCGCCACGAGATCGTTGAAGCACACGACCCCCTCGACATCGCGGTGCCGCTCGGCCAAGAGATGCGCGGCCGCCCGCCCGAAGCCCCGCGTCGCGCGGCCGTGGAGCGTGACGGGCGCATCCATCCCCGCGCCTGCATCCCGAAGGCCCGACATCCGCTCGAGCGTGACACCCTGCCCCGCGATGCCGCCGACAAACGCAAGCCTGCGCGCCCCGAGCGCGCGCAGATGCGCGACCGCAAGGCGGCTGCCTTCGGCATAATCGGGCGCTGCGAAGGGAAAGCGCGCGCCGTCCCCCTCAACCCGGCGCAGGACCTGCAAGGCGGGGATGCCCGCCTGCGCCAGCGCCTCGAACGCCGCCGCCCCGCCCCCGAGGCAGGGCGAGATCACGATCCCCTTCACGCCATGCTCGATCATCGCGCCCACGACCTGCGCCTGCAGGGCGGGATCCTCGTCGGTGTTGGCGATCACGGTCGCATGGCCGCGCGCCGAAAGGGCCATCTGCACCGCGGTCGCGAATTCGGTGAAGAAGGGGTTGCGCAGATCGTTGATGATGAGCCCGATCAGCCCCGTTCCCGTCCCGCGCAGATTGGCGGCCGCGCGGTTATAGACATATCCCGTCCGCGCCATCGCCGCGCGCACCGCCGCGCGCGTCCCCTCGCGCACGAGCGGGCTGTCGCGCAGCACGAGCGAGACGGTCGATTTCGACACCCCCGCGGCCTGCGCGACATCGACGATGGTCGGCCTGCGCGTCATGGCGCCGCGATGCCGTTCAGGATCAAGAGCGCGCGCATCCGCGCCACCGCCAGATCGCCCTCGAGCACGAGGCCCGCGGCATCGGCAAGCTGCAAGAGGCGGGCATAATGGACGATCCCGCGCGCCGACTGCATCCCTGCGGGCATCGCGAACTGCCGCTGCAAGCCATTGATCCACGACAGGAACGCAACGCCCGCCTTGTAGAACCGCGTGGGCGGGGCGAAGATCTCATGCGCGAGCGGCACGGTCGGGGCCATCAGCGCGTGATAGCGCCCGAGATCGCCCCCGGCCAGCGCCTCGAGCGCCTGCGCCGCTGCGGGCGCGATCGCGGCAAAGATGCCGAGCAGCGCGTCCGAATGGTGCCGCCCGTCGCCCGCGATCAGCTCGGGATAGTTGTAATCGTCGCCCGTATAGAGCCGCACCCCCGCCGGCAGGCGCGCGCGCAGATCCTCCTCATGCGCGCGGTCGAGGAGCGAGACCTTTATCCCGTCCACCCGCCCCGGATCGGCGTTGATGATGCCAAGCACCGTCTCGGTCGCCGCCGCCCGGTCGGTCGTGCCCCAATAGCCCGCAAGCGCGGGGTCGAACATCTCGCCCAGCCAGTGCAGGATCACGGGGCGGTCGGCCGCCGCGATCAGCCGGCGATAGAGGCCCGCGTAATCGTCGGGCCCCGCCCCGATCGCCGGCAGGGCGCGCGTCGCCATCACGATCGCCTGCGCGCCCGCCCCCTCGATCGCTTCGATCTGCGCGCGATAGGCAGCCTCGATCCGGCCGAGGTCGGTCAGGTCGCGCAACTCGTGCTGGTCGGTGCCGGCACCGCAGGCGACGCGGGGGCGCGCGGGGTGGGCGCGCGCCTCGGCCATGGTGCGGCCGATGAGTTCGCGCGCCGTCTCCCAGTCAAGGCCCATGCCGCGCTGCGCGGTGTCCATCACCTCGGCCAAGCCAAAGCCCTGATCCCAGAGCCAATGGCGAAAGCGCAGCGTCGCCTCCCAGTCGATGGCGGGGCGCCCGTCCCAGGGGCTGCGCGGCGCAAGCGGGTCGGCCACGACATGCGCCGCGGCAAAGGCGATGCGCGTGAGGGGGCGCGCCGGCGCGCGCGGCCGGATCGGGCTGCCCGAGGGCTGCCAGCGCAACAGCGTTCCATCGGCCTGCGGGAGGTGCAGCATGGCTCAGACCCCCTTGTCGGCGAGGATCATGTCGGCGGCCTTTTCGGCGATCATGATCGTCGCGGCATTGGTGTTCGACGACACGACACTGGGCATCACCGAGGCATCCGCCACGCGCAGCCCCGCGATCCCGTTGAAGCGCAGCCGCGGGTCGACGACCGCGCCCGCGTCTGCCCCCATCCGGCAGGTGCCGGCCGGGTGGTGGTCGGTCTTGCAGTTGGCGTGCGCATAGGCCACGAGCTCGGCCTCGGTCCGCACCCCGGGGCCTGGCAGATGCTCGGCCCGCACGAAGGGCGCAAGCGGCCCCGCCCCGAGGATCTCGCGCACGAGGCGCAATCCCTCAAGCGACATGGCGCGGTCGTGCGGATCCTCCCAATAGTTCGGATCGATGAGGGGCGCGGCCAGCGGATCGGCGGACGCGAGCCGCACCGTCCCGCGCGAGCGCGGCCTGAGATAGGCCGAGTTGATCGTGACCCCGCCATCTGCCATCGCCGCCACCCCGGCCTCGATCCCCGAGCCGAGGCCGAGGTGGAACTGGATGTCGGGCGACCGCGCGGCCTTGTCGGCAAACCAGAAGCCCCCCGTCTCGAACAGGCTCGACGCCACCGGCCCGCCCCGCGTCAGCGCATAGCGCACCCCCGCGATCGCCGACCACAGCGGCCGTGCATAGCGGTCATAGGTGTGCGGCCCCGTGCATGCGCCGATGGCGAAGAGGTCGAGGTGATCTTGCAGGTTCGACCCAACCCCGGGCTGGTCGAGCGCGACCGCGATCCCATGCGCGCGCAGATGATCCGCAGGCCCCAGCCCCGAGAGCATCAAGAGCCGCGGCGAGCCGATCGCGCCCGCAGCAAGAACGACGCCCGAGGATGCGCGCAGGACGCCCTCGCCCGCGATCTCTACCCCCGTCGCGCGGCCGCCCTCGACCACGATGCGCAGCACTTGGGCATGCGTCCGCACGCTCAGGTTCGCGCGCCCCCGCGCCGGGCGCAGATAGGCGACCGAGGTCGAGGACCGCCGCGCCCGCCGCTGGGTCAGCTGGTAATAGCCAAGCCCGCGCGGATCGGCCCCTGCGAGATCGTCGGCGCGGGGGATGCCCACCGCCTCGCCCGCGGCAAAGAACGCCTCGCAGATCGGCAGCGGCGCGGCCGGGCGGCTCACCCCCATCGGCCCGCCGGTGCCGTGGAGGGGTCCTGCGCGGCTGTCGTTGTCCTCGGCCTTGCGGAAATAGGGCAGCACATCGTCGAACCCCCAGCCGGTGCAGCCCGCTTGGCGCCATTCGTCGTAATCGAGCGGGTGGCCGCGGGTATAGATCTGGGCATTGATGCTCGACCCCCCGCCCAGCACCTTGGCTTGGGTAAAGCGCAGCACCCGCCCGCCCAGATGGCGCTGCGGCACCGTCTGCCAGCCCCAACTCCCGATGCCCTTGGTCATCTTCGCGAAACCCGCCGGCAGGTGATAGAGCGGGTGGCGATCCGCCCCCCCGGCCTCGAGCAGCAGGACCCGGCAGGCGGGATCCTCCGAGAGGCGCGCCGCCAGCACCGCGCCCGCCGATCCGCCCCCCACGATGATGATGTCCGCCCCCTGCACGCGCCCCTCCGTCACAGCCGCGGGATCGACAGCCCGCCGTCGACCGGCACGACCGCCCCCGTCGCAAACGCCATCTGCCCGGTCGCAAGCGGCACCACCGCCGCCCCCACATCGGCGGGCTGCCCCCAGCGGCCCGCCGGCACCAGCCCTTCATTGATGCGCGCGTCGTATTTCGCGCGCACGCCTGCCGTCATCGCCGTCTCGATGATGCCGGGGCGGACCTCGAACACGCCGATCCCGTGCGGGGCGAGGCGCGCGGCGAAAAGTGCCGCCATCATCGACGCCCCCGCCTTCGAGAGGCAGTATTCCGCCCGCTCGACCGACACCGCCGCGGCGCTGACCGAGGTCACGAACACGATCGAGCGATAGGGCCCACCCGCGGGCGCCGCGATCATCCGCCGCGCGGCCGCCTGCGCGAGGAAGAAGGCACCCCGCAGGTTCACCGCATGGACAAGGTCGAACGCCTCGGGCGTCAGCGCCAGCATGTCGCCCCGCACCGGCGCGGGGATGCCCGCGTTCGAAACAAGGCAGACAAGCGGCCCGAGGTCGTGCTCGATCCGCGCCAGCAGCGCCTCCTCGGCGCCCGTCTCGCGCAGGTCGTGGCGGAAATAGCGCGCATCGGGGCCGAGCGTGGCGAGGGCCGCGCCCACGCGCGCGTCCTCGGGCGGCAGTTCCGCGGCCAGCGCCAGCGCAAAACCCGCCCGCCCCAGCGCCTCGGCGATCCCGAGGCCGATCCCCTGCTGCCCGCCGGTGACAAGGGCGACGGGCTTCATGCCGCCACCCCTTCGGCATCGATCCGCGCCGCCATCCGCAGCGCCAGCGCCGCGATGGTGAGCGAGGGGTTGACCGCCGCCGAGGTCGGCAGGACCGAGGCATCGCTGATGAAAAGGTTCGGGTGGTCGTGGCTGCGCCCGCCGGGATCGACGACGCTTGCGCGCGGGTCATGGCCCATCCGCGCCGTGCCGCATTGATGCGAGGGGGTGCGCCGGTCGAAGGCGCGCGACAGCACGACCGGATAGCCCGCCCGCCGCAGGATCGCCTTGAGCCGCGCGACCAGCGCCTCATGCGCGGCCCAGTTCGAGCGTTTCCAGTCCAGCACGATACGGCCATCCTTCAACGTCACGCGGCTGTCGGGGTCGGGCAGATCCTCGGACATCGCATAGAAATCGACCGAGCGCGCCGCGATCCACTGCGCCAGCGGTCGCGGCAGGCGCGTCGTCGCCGCCAGGATCGGCCCCGAGATCTTGCCCAAAAGCTGGATGTTGCCCAGCGGCGCATCCCCCGGCCCGCCCGCGAGGTAGAAATCATTGAGCTGGAGCGTCTTCTGATAGACCGCCCGGTTGCGCCGCAGCGGGTGGAGCGCGAGCACCGCCGAGGCGTTGTGGTTCATGAAGTTCCGCCCGACCTGATCCGAGCGGTTCGCCAGCCCCCGCGGGTGCGCGCCGTCCGCCGAGCCGAGCAGCAGCGCCGCCGTCTGCACCGCGCCCGCCGCAAGCACCACGACCGGCGCCGCGATCCGCTCGGGCCCACGCGGCCCGTCGATCTCGAGCGCGCCGATCCGCCCGCCCTCGCCCGCGATCAGGCGGCGCACGCGCGCACCGGTCCGCAGCGTGACGTTCGGATGCGCGAGCGCGGCCGCGAGTGCCGCCGTCTCGGCATCCATCTTGCCGCCGCAGGTGTCGGGAAACGCATCCCAGGGCGTCGCACCGCGCGCAAGCCAGCGCGCAAGATCGACGCCGAGCGGCAGGCTCGCCGGATGCAGCCCGAGTGCCGCTAGGCGGCCGCGCAGCCGCGCGATGTCGGGCTCATCCGGGACGGGCGCGAAGGGATAGCTGCCCGAGCGTGGCGGATCGGTCGGATCCTGCCCCGCCGCGCCGCGCACCGCATAGAGCCGCTCGGCCGCGGCATAAAAGGGCTCAAGCTCTGCATAGGCGAAGGGCCAGCCGGGCGTCGTGCCGCCCAGATGCCGGCGCGGGGCAAAATCCTCTGCCCGAAACCGCATGAGGACCGCGCCATAAAGCTTCGAATTGCCGCCCACCACATAATAGTTGCCGGGGTTGAAGGGCTGCCCCGCGGCATCGAGCCATTCCTCGTCGGGGCGGAAATGCCCGCGGGCAAAGATCGCCTCGGCGTCGCGCGCCTCGGGGCTGTCGACGAGGCGCTCGCCGCGTTCAAGGATCATGATCCGCCGCCCCGAGGGCGCGAGCCCCGCCGCAAGCGTCGCCCCCCCGATGCCCGAGCCGACGATCACGATGTCGGGCGCGCTCATGCCGGGATGCGCGCCTCGGTGGCGGGGTCGAAGGCGACGGCCTTGTCCATGTTGACGGCAAAGCCGAACTCGGCCCCCGGCTCGACGGCCGCATCCGCCCGCATCCGCGCCACGCAATCGCGCCCCGCGAGCGTCATCGTCACGAAGGTGTCGGCGCCGGCGGGTTCCGTCACGCCGACGCGGTTGCGCAAGGGCGCGATGTTGCCCGACGCGCGATCCGCCCCGTCGGGGTCGGTGATCGCCTCGGGCCGGATCCCGAACAGGACCTCGCGCCCCGCCCAGTCCGCAAGGTTGCGCTGCGACAGCCGCAGCCGCTGTGGCCGCCCCTCGGCGTCGATCAGTTCGGCATGCGGCGCGCCGCCTTCGAGCACGACCCGGCCCGGCAGGATGTTCATCGCGGGGCTGCCCATGAAGGTCGCGACGAAGACATTCGCCGGCGTGTCATAGACCTCGCGCGGGGTACCGAGTTGCTGGATATGGCCCTTGTTCATCACCGCGATCCGGGTCGAGAGGGTC
>JAUREX010000115.1 GCA_030834485.1 Gemmobacter sp. | reverse complement strand
GAGGACGGCGTCGCCCACCCATGCAAGTTCGCGCTCCTGCTGCATCTCGTCGTCCCTGCGACTCATGCGGGCGAGAATGGACATCACGGGACCGGCCGCACAAGCATTTGCATCCGCTCGTGCTCGATCCGGTCGGGATCCATTACGACCCCGCGCGCGAGAGCGGGCTCGAACGGCTGATCGCGGCACCCCTGCCGCCCGGCGGGCATGAACGGGCCGCGCGCCTCATCGCGCTCTTGCGCGCGACGGGGGTCGGGAAATACAACCTCGCCGGGGCGGCGCCCGATCTGTCGGGCCTCGGGCAGCGGCGGCGCATCCTCGTGCCGGGTCAGGTCGAGGATGACGCCTCGGTGCGGCTCGGCTGCGGGGCGGTGGCGACGAACCTCGGCCTTCTGCGCACGGTGCGCGAGGCCAACCCCGACGCCGCGATCCTCTGGAAGCCGCACCCCGACATCGAAGCCGGGCTGCGCCCGGGCGAGGTGCCCGAGGCCGAGCTTCGCGGCCTCGCGGATGCCGTGCTGCGGGGCGTGCCGGCGACGGCGGCGATCGCGGCCGCCGATGAGGTCTGGACCATGACCTCGACGCTGGGCTTCGAGGCGCTGATCCGCGGCCTGCCGGTCACCTGCCTCGGCGCGCCCTTCTATGCGGGCTGGGGGCTCACGCGCGATCTGGGCACGGTGCCGGCGCGCCGGCAGGCGCGGCCCGACCTCGAGACGCTGGTGCATGCGGTGCTGATCGCCTATCCGCGCTATTTCGACCCCGTCTCGGGTCTGCCCTGCCCGGTCGAGGTCGCGCTCGAGCGCCTCGCCTCGGGGGCGGGGCTGCCGGGGCGGCCGGCGCTGCGGCTGCTCGCGCGCGCGCAGGGCTGGGCGATGGGGCTGACGGGGCCGTTCTGGCGCTAGGGCGCCGCGCCCGCCTGCGCGGTCGCGATGGCCCAGCCCGCGAGCGCGACCGCCAGCGCCCCCGCGGCGGTGTTGAGGGCCGCGACCACGCCCGGTGCCTCGAGGTCGGCCAGAGGGACCGTCTCGGCAAAGCGGCGCGCCCCGAGGCGCCGCGCCCCCCCGCGCGACAGGAGTTGCACCCCGAGCGCGACCTCGGCCTGCGCCGCGCCATCGGGCGCGATCGCGACGCCGAGCTCCACGAGTTCGCCCACCAGCAGGTGATCGGGCGGGCCGCCGTACGAGCTGCGCGCGACATGGGCCCAGCCGCGCGTCTCCTCGAAGGCGCGCAAGAGGAAGGTCTGCATGAGTTGCGGCGCGGCCTCGGTCCAGCGCGCATCGGCGATGTATTGCACGCTGCGCGGATCGGGCCGCACGAGGATGCGGTCGGTCGCGAGCGCGCCCGCCGCCGCAGGCAGGCCGATCACAAGCTCTTCGCCAAGCGGGGCGGGCGCGCGCGGCATCGGCCGGTCGGGGCCGAGATCATAGGCCGCACTCGGCCCGCGCGCCGAGCCGAGCGCCGAGACGAGGGCACAGCCCGGCAGCAGCGCGAGCGCGCCGAGCCCGGCGATCAGGCCGCGCCGATCTCGGGCGTGGCCGGGAAGGGCGAGGGCGTCGGCGGGGGGGCGCGGGGGCGCGATCATGGGCGAAACTCCGGCAGGGGACGCTCGATCAGGAAGCGCGCCGGGTCGCGCTCGATCAGGCCGATCAGCCGGTCGAGCGTCGCGAGGAGGGTGCGCGCCTCGCGCGCGGCCTCGGTGAACTCCGACAGGCCGCGGGTGGTGAAATCGGCGACCGGCGGCTCGGCCGTGGCGACGATGCGGGCCAGATCGCCAAAGGCCGCATTGGCCTGCCCGGCGGCGGCGCGCAGGTCGGCGGTGACGGCGGGCAGATCGGCCGCGATCTGCGCGACCGCGGCATCGATGCGCGCGACGGCCGCGCGCAGATCGGCCGCAATCGCGGGCGCTTCGGCGCCGAACACCTGCTCGGCCCCGGCGAATGCGCCCTCGGCGGCCGCAAGCGTGCGCTGGGCGGTGGCGAGCGCCTCCTCGATCGCGCCCAGCGTGCGCGAGGCGCGCGCGAAGGTCTCGCCCGCGGTGCCGAGGGTCTCGGCCGCCGCGGGCTCGAGCCGCGCCACCGCCCCCGCCGCGGCGCCGAAATCGGCCCCCGCCGTCTCAGCCACGCGCGAGATGGTCGCGGCCGCCTCGCGCACCTCGGCGAGCATGGCGGGCAAGTCGGCCTCGCCCAGCCGCACGAGCGCCGCGACCGCCGGATCGGCGCGCGCCACCAGCGCGCGCGTTTCGGCCACGAGCGCGCGCCCGTCGCCCTCGACCAGCACATCGAAGCCCGTCGCCGCGGCCTCGACCGCGCCGACCATGGCGGCAAAGCGTTCGACCGCGCGGTCGGCGGCGGCGATGGTCGCGCCCAGCTCCTCGAGCCGCGCGTTGGCTTGCGTGCCGGCCGCGCCGAAGCTGCCGATGGCGCCTTGCGCCTCGACCGAGACGGCCGCGATCTCGGTGCGCAGCGCCTCGGCGGTCGCCTGAAGCTCGGCCAGAAGTTCGGGCACCTCGCCGCGCATCAGCCCCTCGGCGGCCTCGAGCGCGCCCGCCCCGCTTGCCATCGCGCCGTCGGCACGATCAAGCGTCGTCTGCGCGCGCTGCGCCAGCGCCGAGACATCGGCCAGTGCCGCATCGACCCGGCCCAGCGTCTCGCCCGCGCGGGTGATGAGGGGTTCGAGCTCGATCGTGAAGCCCGCGATATCGGTCGAGGCGGCGGCGACGGTCGTTGTCAGTACGCTGAATTCATCGAGCGCGACCACGAGGTTTTCCGACGATTGTTCGAGGTTTTGAAGGATGCGCTGCACCTTGGCGCTGTTCTCGGGCGAAAAGAGCTCACCACCGCGCGCGAGCAGATCGAGGATCTGCGCCGTGATCTCGGGCGCATCCTGCGAGAGGACCTGCAGCACCGACCGGCCCGCGGTGATCTCGGGCACCGCATCGCCCGCGCGCAGGAGCGCCGCCGCCGGATCGCCCGCGCTGATCCCGACATAGGAAACGCCGGTGACGCCCAGCGTCTCGATGGTGGCGATGCTGTCGGTGCGCACGGGCGTCTCGGCCGCTATCTCGAGCCGCACGAGGATCGTGCCATCCATGTCGGGCGCAAGGCGCACATCGACGACCTGCCCGACCGGCAGCCCCGCATAGCGCACCTCGGAGGCCTGCGCGAGGCCCGACACGGCGCTGAAGCGGACGTCGTAATAGGCGAACTGGCGCTTGAGCTCGATCTGCGCGAACCACAGGAAGAAGGCGATGATCGCAACGAACCCCGCCAGCACGAAGGCGCCGATCAGAACGTAATTGGCCCGCGTCTCCATCGCTCAGCCCCGCCCTTCGTGGCTGGCCCGCGCGGCGCGCGCGCGCGGACCCTGAAAATACTCGCGCACCCACGGATGATCGACCGCGCGCATCGCCTCCATCGTCCCTTCGACCAGAACGCGCCCCTCGGCAAGCACCGCGACACGGCTTGCGGTCGCGATCAGCGTATCGAGATCGTGGGTGACAAGAAAGACCGTGAGGCCGAGCGCGCCGGCAAGATCGACCAGCAGCCGGTCGAACGCCGCCGCCCCGATGGGGTCGAGGCCGGCCGTCGGCTCATCGAGAAAGAGAAGCTCGGGGTCGCGCGCGAGCGCGCGCGCCAGCCCCGCGCGCTTGCGCATCCCGCCCGAAAGCTCGGCGGGGTATTTGTCGCCCGCCTCGGGCGGCAGGCCCACCATCGCGATCTTGAGGTCGGCCAGCTCGCGCCGGATCCCCTCGGGCAGCCCCTCGACACCGCGCAGCGGCACCTCGACATTCTCGCGCACGGTCAGCGCCGAAAAGAGCGCGCCGTCCTGGAACATCACGCCCCAGCGCGTCTCGAGTGCGGCAAGCGCCTCGGGCGCAGCGCCGACCACCTCGGTGCCGAAGACCTTCACCGAGCCCGCGACGGGGATGTTGAGGCCCGTGATCGTGCGCAGGAGCACCGATTTCCCCGACCCCGAGCCGCCGACGACGCCCAGCACCTCGCCCCGCCAGAGGTCGAGGTCGAGCGCGCGGTGCACGACCTGCGCGCCGAAGCGCGTGCCGAGGCCGCGCACCGCGATGACGGCCTCGCGCGCGCCGCTCAAAGCCCGACCTCGGAATAGAAGATGGAAAAAAGCGCATCGATCAGGATCACCGCGAAGATCGCGCGCACGACCGAGGCCGAGGTCAGCCGGCCAAGCGAATCGGTGCTGCCCTGCACCTGCATCCCTGCGTGGCAGCCGATGAGGCCGATCACCACCGCAAAGACCGGCGCCTTGAGCATGCCGACCGTGACATGGTCGACCGAGCTCTCGAGGAGGCGCGTGCGGAACATGGCGGGCGAGATGCCGAGGTCGATCCAGGCCATCAGCGCGCCCCCCGCCAGCCCCGCGACATTGGCCAGAAGCGTCAGCACCGGCAGCGTGATGACGAGGGCGAGCACGCGCGGCAGGATCAGCGCCTCGGCCGGGTCGATCGCGAGGGTGCGCATCGCGTCGATCTCTTCGCGCATCTTCATCGCGCCAAGCTGGGCGGTGAAGGCCGAGGCCGTGCGCCCCGCGACGATGATCGCGGTCAAAAGCACGCCAAGCTCGCGCAGGACGGAAATCGCGATGAGGTCGACGACGAACACATCCGCCCCGAAACGGCGCAGCTGCGTCGCGCCCTGAAACGCCAGCACCACACCGATCAGGAACGCCATCAGCACGACGATGGGCACGGCATTGAGCCCGACCTGCTGGCAGTGATGCACCAGCGCCGTCAGCGGCAGGCGCCGCGGCCGCATGATCGCCGCGCCGAGACGCAGCACGAAAAGGCCGAGATAGGCCGTCAGATCGCGCAAAAGGCGCGCGATCTCCTCGGCGGCGCGGCCGAGCCGCTCGAGCGCCTCCGGGATGCGGTCGCGCGCGGGCGCGGGCGGCGTGGGCCGCGGCATGGCGGCCGCGACGGTCAGGATGAGGCGCTGCTGCGCGGCCGAGAAGCCGCGCGCCGCCTCGGGGCCGAGGCCGGCACGGCCGAGCGCGCGGCAGCACCGCCCAGTGCCGCGCGGGGTCGCCCGCGAGCGCGCGCGCCGCCGCCGCCGCGCGCCGCGGCGCCGCGTCCGCGAGCAGCAGCGCGGCCTCGCGCGGCGACGCCGCGGCGAGGGTGAACGCCCCCCGCAGGTGCAGGAGCGCATCCTCGCCGCGGGTGATCGCGAAGTCTTCGCCCATGACGCCTGCCGCACCGCCTCCTGTTGCGAAGCCCGTCCCGCTGCCCGGCGCCGCTGGGCGCAACTGGGCGCCGTCCTAATCCGCGCCGACCGCCGCGAGGTCGGGAAAGAATACGCCGCGCGGCGAGAGGGTGAAGACCTCGTGACCCGTCGCCGTCACGCCCACCGAATGCTCGAACTGCGCCGAGAGCGAGCGGTCGCGCGTCACGGCCGTCCACTCATCGCCCAGAACCCGCGTCTCGGGCCGGCCGAGGTTCACCATCGGCTCGATCGTGAAGAACATCCCCTCCTCGAGGACCGGCCCCGTGCCGGGCCGGCCGAAGTGGAGCACATTGGGCGGCGCGTGAAAGACCCGCCCGAGGCCATGCCCGCAGAAGTCGCGCACGACCGACATGCGCTCGCCCTCGACATAGCTCTGGATCGCATGGCCGATGTCGCCGAAGGTCGCCCCCGGGCGCACCGCCGCGATGCCGCGCATCAGCGCCTCATGTGTGACGCGGATCAGCCGCAGCGCATAGGGCTTGGGCGTTCCGGCCACATACATGCGAGAGCTGTCGCCATACCAGCCGTCGACGATCACGGTGACGTCAATGTTGACGATGTCGCCGTCGCGCAGGCAGTCGTCGGCGCGCACGGCCTCGGCGCGGCCCGTGGGCACCGCGCTGCCCGGGATCCCGTGGCAGACGACATGGTTGACGCTGATGCACGAGGCGTGGCGATAGCCGCGATAGCCGATCGTGGCCGAGATCGCGCCTGCTTCGGTGACAAGCTCGGTGATGCGGGCGTCGATCTCGCCCGTGCCGACGCCGGGCGCGACCATCGGGGCGACCGCATCGAGGATCTCGGCCGCGATGCGCCCGGCATGATGCATCCCCGCGAAATCCTCGCGGGGGTGGATCCTGATCCCGTCGCGGGTGATGCGGGGCTCGGATGACGTCAAGGGCGGCTCCCTCATGTTGGGGTCGTCATATCGCCGATGCACGCCCAAGGCCAGAGGCGCGGCGCGCGCGGGGGTTTGAAAGCGCGCCGCCGCGCGCCTATAGCTGGCGACAGGGCAGAAGGAGGCGAAAATGACCAATCCGAGGGCAGCGATGCTCATCATCGGGGACGAGATCCTCTCGGGCCGCACGCGCGAGGGCAATCTGGCCTATCTCGCGGCCGAGCTCGGCAAGATCGGCATCGTCGTGGCCGAGGCGCGCATCGTCGCGGATGACCACGACGCGATCATCGCCGCACTCAATGCGCTGCGCGGATCGATCGATCACGTCTTCACCTCGGGCGGGATCGGCCCCACGCATGACGACATCACCGCCGATGCGGTCGCGGCGGCCTTTGGCGTCGCGATCGACGTGCGCGAGGATGCGCGCGCGATCCTTCAGGCCCATTGCGACCGGCGGGGGGTTGAACTCAACGCCGCGCGGCTGCGGATGGCGCGCATCCCCGACGGGGCGCGGCTGATCGACAACCCGGTGTCGTCGGCGCCGGGCTTCACGATCGGGAATGTGCATGTGATGGCGGGCGTGCCGTCGATCTTTCAGGCGATGGTCGCCTCGGTGCTGCCGGGGCTTGCGGGGGGGCCGCCGCTCCTGTCGCAATCGCTCGAGGTGCTGCGGCCCGAGGGCGCGATCGCGGCCGAGTTCGGGGCGCTTGCGGCCGATTTCCCCGACCTCTCGATGGGGTCCTATCCGTTCCAGCGCGACGGGGTTGCGGGCACGAACCTCGTGGTGCGCGGGACCGACGGGGCGCGGATCGACGCCGCGATGGTGCGGCTCTGCGCCCTTTTCGGCACGCGGGGATGAGCGTGCCGGACGCGAACGCGCTGCTGGCCGTCCTCGAGGCGACATGGCCGGCTGCGCGCCGGATCGACGCGGGGCCGTTCATTCTGCGCGAGGGACGCAACGCCGGGAGCCGCGTGTCCTCCGCGACGGCGCAGGGGCCTGCGACCGCAGCCGATGTCGCCGAGGCCGCCGAGGCGATGCGCGCGCTGGGGCAGGAGGCGCTCTTTCGCATCGGGCCGGGGGATGGGGCGCTCGATGAACTGCTCGCGGGCGCGGGGTTCGAGCGTCGCGATCCGACGCTGATCCTTGCCGCCCCGATCTACGCGATCGCGGGCGAAGCGCCGCCCGTTACCGCCTTCGCGCATTGGCCGCCGCTTGCGGTGCTGGGCGACATCTGGACGGCCGAGGGGATCGGCGCGGCGCGCCAGGCGGTGATGGCGCGCGTCGCGGGGCCGCATGCGGCGATTCTGGGGCGGACGGGCGACCGGCCGGCGGGCGGCGCATTCGTAGGCGTCGCAGGCGAGGGCGCGATGGTCCATGCGGTCGCGGTGCGCGCGCCCTTCCGGCGGCAGGGGCTGGCGCGCGCGCTCATGCTCTCGGCCGCGCGCTGGGCCGAAGCGCAAGGTGCGCGCTGGATTGCGGTCGCGGTGACCGAAGCGAATGCGCCGGCGCGCGCTCTTTATGCCGGGCTCGGGATGGCCGAGGCCGGACGCTATCACTATCGCGCCGCACCGGGGCGTTGACCGCGCCGCCCCCCCGGTCTATGCCCTGCCCCGCGCGGGTGGCCGGATGGCCGCGCGTCGGGCGACCGGCGCGAGGAAAGTCCGGACTCCATGAAGCGGCGGCGCCGGGTAACGCCCGGCCGGGGTAA
>JAUREX010000114.1 GCA_030834485.1 Gemmobacter sp. | reverse complement strand
AGGTATTCCGCGCGACCGGCCCGACCGTCGCTTCGGTGATCGACGTGCGCATCGGGATGACCCGGGCGGGGCGCATCACCGCGGCCGAGGCGCGGCTGCACTATACCGGCGGGGCGTTTCGCTGCGGGACGGTCGATTTCGGCGCGCAGGCGGCGTTCGCGGCCTATGACCTCGGCGCGGTGCGCGCCGCGGGCTGGAACGTGCTGACAAACCGGCCCAAGGAGGCCGCCTATCGCGCGCCGGGCGCGCCGCAGGCGATCTTTGCGGTCGAGAGCGTCATCGACGAGTTGTGCCAGACCCTCGGGCTCGACCCGCTCGAGGTTCGGCTGAGGAATGCCGCGCGCAAGGGCACACGCGCGTCCTATGGGCCGACCTATCCCGACATCGGCCTTGTCGCGACGCTCGAGGCCGCGCGCGCGCATCCGCATTATTCTGCCCCGCTCGGGCCCGGTCAGGGGCGGGGCATCTCCTGCGGGTTCTGGTTCAACTTCGGCGGCAACACCTGCGTCAGCCTCAACATCAACACCGACGGCACTGTGGGCGTGACCGAGGGCAACCCCGACATCGGCGGCTCGCGCGCCTCGATCGGGATGATGGCGGCCGAGGAACTCGGCATCCCGCTCGAGAAGGTGCGCACCATCATCGCCGACACGGCCTCGCTCGGCCACAATGACGTGACCGACGGCTCGCGCGTGACCTTCGCGGTCGGCCTCGCTACCATCAAGGCCGCGCGCGACGCGATCGGCAAGATGTGCGCGCGCGCCGCCGCGATCTGGGGGATCGATCCCGAGGCGGTCGAATGGGTCGATGGCGCGGCGGTGCCCGCGGGCCCGAATGCGGGGCGCTTTCCGCCGATGACGCTCGCAGAGATCGCGGCCGTCTCGGCCGAGACGGGCGGGCCGATCGCGGGGCATTTCGAGGTGAACGCCGACGGCGCCGGGGTAAGCTTCGGGGTCCATATCGTCGATGTCGAGACCGACCGCGAGACGGGTGCGACGAAGGTGCTGCGCTATACGGTTCTGCAGGACGCGGGGCGGGCGGTGCACCCCGATTATGTCGAAGGCCAGATGCAGGGCGGCGCGGTGCAGGGGATCGGCTGGGCGCTGAACGAGGAATATGTCTATGGCGCCGACGGGCGGCTCATGAATCCGGGCTTTCTCGACTATCGCGTGCCGGTCGCCTCGGATCTGCCCCCGATCGACACGCTGATCCTCGAGATCCCGAACCCCGGCCACCCCTATGGCGTGCGCGGCGTGGGCGAGACCTCGATCGTGCCGCCGCTTGCGGCCCTTGCCAATGCGGTGTCGCGCTCGGCCGGGGTCAGGATGCGGCACCTGCCGATGTCGCCGCCGCGCGTGCTGGCCGCGATCACCGCGGGCAGCTGAAGGGTGGCGGTGCTGCGCGTGCGGCTCTGGGGGTCGCTCAGGCGCGCGGCAGACGGCGCCGAGGAGGTCGAACTCGAGGCCGGCAACGTGCGCGAGATGCTCGCGGCGCTGACCGCGCGCCACCCGGGCCTTGCGCCGCAGGTCGCGCGGGGGGTGTCGGTCGCGGTCGACGGGGTGATCTATCGCGAGGCGTGGCTCCAGCCGCTGCGGCCCGAAAACGAGATCGTCCTCATGCCCTACATGACCGGGGGCTAGGGCGGCGGTTGCATCGGGCGAAGGCCCGGCATATCTGACAGGAGCCGAAGGCGGGGCCGCCGATGAACTGGATCACGAACTACGTCCGACCCAAGATCAACTCGCTCTTCTCGCGCCGGGAAGTGCCCGAGAACCTCTGGACGAAATGCCCCGAGTGCGGGACGATGCTGTTCCATCGCGAGCTTGCCGACAGCCTCAACGTCTGCGGCAATTGCGACCATCACCTGCCGATCAGCCCGCGCGAACGCTTCGCCGCCCTCTTCGACGCCGGGATCTTCACCGAGGTGAAGGTGCCCGAGGCGGTCGCCGATCCGCTGATGTTCCGCGACCAGAAGAAATACCCCGACCGCCTCAAGGCCGCCCAGAAGGATACGGGCGAGCGCGAGGCGATGCTCGTCGCCGAGGGCGAGGTGCTGCGCACCCCGATCGTGGCCGCGGCGCAGGAGTTCGCCTTCATGGCGGGCTCGATGGGGGCGCATGTCGGCAATGCGATCATCGCGGGCGCCGAGCGCGCGGTAAAGCTGCGCCGGCCCTTCGTGCTCTTTGCCGCCTCGGGCGGGGCGCGGATGCAGGAAGGCATCCTGAGCCTCATGCAGATGCCGCGCACGACGGTGGCCCTTGCACTGCTGCGCGAGGCGGGGCTTCCTTATGTCGTGGTGCTGACCAACCCGACGACGGGGGGGGTGACGGCCTCATACGCGATGCTGGGCGATGTGCAGATCGCCGAGCCCAATGCGCTCATCTGCTTTGCCGGCCCCCGCGTGATCGAGCAGACCATCCGCGAAAAGCTGCCCGAAGGGTTCCAGCGCGCGGAATACCTGCTTGACCACGGCATGATCGACCGCGTGACGCACCGCAAGGCGCTGCGCGAGGAGATCGCGACGATCCTGCGGATGCTCACGCTCCAGCCGCCGGCGATCAAGGGTGACCTGCCGCGGCCCGAAGCGGGCGGAGGCGCCCCGGCGTGAGTGTCGATGCCTCGGACGTCATCCTCGCGCGGATGATGTCGCTCCATCCCAAGATCATCGACCTCACGCTCGATCGCGTCTGGCGGCTGCTTGCCGCCCTCGGCCACCCCGAGCGCGCGCTGCCGCCCGTGATCCATGTCGCGGGCACGAACGGCAAGGGCTCGACCCAGGCGATGATGCGCGCGGGCCTCGAGGCGGCGGGGCGGCGCGTGCATGCCTATACCTCGCCCCATCTCGTGCGCTTTCACGAACGAATTCGCCTTGCCGGGCAACTCATCGACGAGGCGGCGCTTGCGGCCGTTCTCGATGAGGCCGAGGCCGCGAACGGCCCCGACCCCATCACCTATTTCGAGATCACGACCTGTGCCGCACTTCTGGGTTTTGCCCGCACGCCGGCCGATGCGCTCCTGCTCGAGGTCGGGCTCGGCGGGCGGCTCGATGCGACGAATGTGATCGACCGGCCGGCGCTCTGTGTCATCACGCCCGTCTCGATGGACCACGAGGCCTATCTTGGCCCGACGCTCGGCGCCATCGCGGGCGAGAAGGCGGGGATCCTCAAGCCCGCGGTGCGCGCCGTGATCGGCCCGCAATCGCCCGCGGCGATGGGCGTGATCGAGGCGCGCGCCGAGGCGGTGGGCGCGCCCCTGTTCGTGGCCAACTGCGACTGGCAGGCCCGGCGCGAGCGCGACCGGCTGATCTATGAGGACGACCGCGGGCTTCTCGACCTGCCGCTGCCGGCGCTGCCCGGGGTGCATCAGATCGACAATGCGGGCGCGGCCATCGCGGGCTTGCGCCTTCTGGGCCTCGACGCGGCGGCCTGCGAGGCGGCGGTGAGCCGCCCCGAATGGCCCGCCCGGATGCAGCGGCTGACGCGCGGCCCACTGGCCGAAGGTGCGCCGGGGATCGAGCTCTGGCTCGACGGCGGCCACAACCCCGGCGCGGGCGAGGCGCTGGCCGCGACGCTCGCCGGCATGCCTGCGCGGCGCACCCATCTGATCTGCGGGATGCTCAACACCAAGGATGTGGGCGGCTACATGCGCCCGCTCGCGCCCCATCTCGCAGGCCTCAGGGCGGTGTCGATCCCGGGCGAGAAGAACACGCTCAGTGCGGCCGAAACCGCCGCCGCCGCGACCGCCGCGGGCATCCGGGCCGAGACGGCCGGGACGGTCGCCGAGGCCCTCGCCGCCATCGCAACTGAGGCCCCGCGAGCGCGGGTACTGATCTGCGGCTCGCTCTACCTCGCCGGGTCGGTCCTGCGCGAGAACGGCTAGAGGTCGATCCGCCCCCGCTCGCCCTCGGCCAGCCGGCGCAGCACGGCCGGATAGAGCCGATGCTCCATCGCCAGCACGCGCGCGCCGAGGCTCTCGGCCGTGTCGCCCGGCATGACCGGCACCCGCCCCTGCCCGAGGATCGGCCCCGCGTCGAGGTCGGCCGTCACCTCATGCACGGTGCAGCCCGCCCAGGCATCGCCCGCGGCCAGCGCGCGCGCATGGGTCGCAAGCCCCGGATAGGCCGGCAGGAGCGAGGGGTGGATGTTGACGATCCGCCCCGCATGGCGCGCGACGAAGCCGGCGGAAAGGATGCGCATGAATCCCGCGAGCGCGATCAGGTCGGGCGCTGCGGGCGCAAGTGCGGCCTCGAGCGCCGCCTCGAAGGCGGCGCGGTCGGCGAAGGCGGCGCGATCGACCGCCTCGGCCCTCACGCCAAGTGCGGCGGCCCGCGCCAGCCCCCCCGCCCCGGGCCGGTCGGACAGCACGAGGACGGGCCGCGCCGGATGCGCGCCCGTCATGCTCTCGATCAGGCGCACCATGTTCGACCCCGACCCCGAGATCAGGATCGCGACGCGCATCATCCCAGCGTCCCGCGCCAGGCGACCCCCTCGCCCGGGACGACGCGGCCGAGCGGCACCACCCGCTCACCCGCCGCGGCGAGTTGTGCCGCAGCGGCCTCGGCGCGGTCGGGCGCGACGACGAGGATCATGCCGATGCCGCAGTTGAAGGTGCGCAGCATCTCGGCTGACGCGATCCCGCCCGCCGCGCGCAGCCAGGCAAAGACCGGCGGCAGGCGCCAGGCCCCCAGATCGACCTCGGCGCCGAGGCCCTCGGGCAGGACGCGCGGCAGGTTCTCGGTGATGCCGCCGCCGGTAATGTGCGCAAGCGCCCGCACCCCACCCGCCCGGATCGCCCCGAGGACGGGGCGCACATAAAGCCGCGTCGGCGCAAGCAGCGCCGCGCCGAGGGGCGCGTCGGCAAAGGGGGCGCGATCCTCCCAGCCGAGGCCCGCCGCCTCGGCCACCCGCCGCACCAGCGAAAACCCGTTCGAATGCACCCCGTCCGAGCCGAGCCCGAGCAGCACATCGCCCGCCGCGACGCCCGCAGGCAGCGCCGCGCCGCGCTCCATCGCGCCCGACGGCGAACCCGGCGACGTCGAACGCGTCCGGCTCGAGCAGACCCGGGTGCTCCGCGGTCTCGCCGCCGACGAGCGCACAGCTCGCGAGCACGCATGCGTCGGCGATGCCGCCGACGAGGTCCGCGACCCGCTGCGGCCTGCCCGACATCGAGCGCGCCGGTCGCGAAATAATCGAGAAAGAAGAGCGGTTCCGCCCCCTGGCAGACCAGATCGTTGACGCACATCGCCACGAGGTCCTGCCCGATGTCGTCCAGAAGCCCCGTATCGATCGCGATGCGCAGTTTCGTGCCGACGCCATCGGTCGCGGCGACAAGGATCGGGTCCTGAAACCCGGCCGCGCGCAGATCGAAAAGCGCGCCGAAGCCGCCGATCCCGCCCATGACGCCCGGCCGGGCGGTCGCGCCGGCCGCGGGCTTGATCCGTTCCACCAGCGCATTGCCCGCGGCGATGTCAACGCCCGCCTCGGCATAGCTGAGCCCCTTCGCCGCCATGAGCACCTCCATCGCGCCTGCGCGCCGCCATAGACGATCGGCCCGCACACCGCAACGCGCCGCGTGGGGCGGGCGCGCGAAGGCGCTTGACGCGACCGGGCCCGGCCCGCACCATGCCGCCCGTTCGATCACCTTTCCCTTGCCCCGCCGGTTTCCATGGACAGCCTGCACGACAGCGTTCCCGACATCGCCGTGCATGGCGAGGGCGGGATCGACGTCTTTCGCCGCAAGTCGGGCGCCGAGGCGGCGACGGGCCGGTTCGACTGCCTCTGCACGCTGGTGCCGCTGCCGCAGGGCGGGCACCGGATGATCGCCCATTCCGGGACGGCACGCCACGCGCGCGAGGCGATCGAGCTTGCCCGCGACCGCCTCGCCGCGACGCCCTGGCTCGGTCAGGTGTTCGCGCTCGGGCGGACGGCGGGGTATCTCTCGC
Source organism: Gemmobacter sp. (assembly GCA_030834485.1). Lineage (GTDB taxonomy): Bacteria > Pseudomonadota > Alphaproteobacteria > Rhodobacterales > Rhodobacteraceae > JAUREX01. The sequence goes on along the minus strand of JAUREX010000114.1, from coordinate 2,090 downwards.
TCGCCTCGGGCGCGCCTGTCGCGGACCGGCTGATGCTCGTGCTCTATCTCGACTTCCTGCGCGCCTGGCATCTCGCGGATCTCGCGATCGGCGGGTTCGAGGCGGGCCTTGGCCGGCGCGAGACGGTCTCGGTCAGGCAGGCGCGCCATGTGCTGCAGCTTCTGGTCAATTTCAACCGCCCGCGCCGGGCGCGCAGCCTTGTCGTCGCGCTCATGCCCCGGCTGATCGGGGCGCCGCGGGACGAGAGCGCGGGGGATGCCGCCGCCGCCCTGCGCCTGGCGGGCGAGCTCTGCCTGCGGCGGGGCGATGCGCGGCTCGCCCTCGTCGCGCATGAGGGCGCGCTGCGCTTTGGCGAGACGCGCGCCCGGCTCATGCGCGCGCGCGCCGCCGCGCAGGCCGCGGGCGATGCGGCGGCCGAGGCGCGCCTTGCCGCACGCATCGAACAGGACAGCGCCCCCCGCCGCGGCGCCGGCGTCGCATGAGCGCGCCGCCCCTGCCCGCGGCCGGCGAGACGCTCGCGCGCGCGCTCTGGATGGATGAGGACGGGCACTTGCGCGCGCGCGCGGCGGCGGGCGACTGGGTCGCGGGGATGGCGGCCGGGGCGCTGCAGGCGACGCTTGAGCAACTCGCGCGGGCGGGGGTGCCGATCGGGGCGCCGGCGGCGGCGGCGGCGGCGCTCTGGCCCGCGGATGGCGCGATGCAGGCGCTCGGGGCGCGCCATGCGGCAAATCCGGACGCGGGCGGGGAGGCGCTTGCGCGGCTGCGCGCGATCGTGGCCGGGGATCCCGCGCAGGCGCCAGTGCTGGCGCGGATCCTGCGCGGGGGGATGGCGGGCGAAGGCGGGCCGGGGGCTGCGCTCGAGGTGCTGGGGCCCGCGCTGGCGGCCGGGGCGGGTCAGCGGCAGGCGAGGATCCTTGCGCTCGAATGCTGCCTCGATCAGGGCGATCCGGCGGCGGCGCGCGGCCATCTCGGGGCGCTGGCGGCCGAAGGGGACGGCGCGCTCTTTCACCGCGCGCTCGAGCTTGCCTTCGACATCGCGCTGGCCGAGGGGGGCGTCGAGGCGCTTCTGGCCGAGGCGCACGCGCGCGCGGCCGATACCGAACAGGCGCCGGGCGCGCTGCGCCGGCTGATCCGGCATCTGCGCGCGCTCGGCGCACGCACCGAGGCGGCGGGGTTCCGCGCCCTCATCCCCGAGCCGGGCAAGGCGGGCGCGACCGATCTGCGCCTGCTAGATGCGCAGGAGGCGCTGGCCGAGGGGCAGATCGACCGCGCCCTCGCCCTCCTCTTGCCCGACTGCCCCGCGGCCGAACCCTGGCGCTGGGGTGCGGCGGTGCATGCGATGTGGCTGCGCATCGCCGAGCCGCAGGACGGCGGCGCCGAGGGGCTCGAGCCCCTCGTCGCGCATGCGCGCGCGGCGCTGCGCCACCTCGGCGGGCATCCGGGCGTCTTTCGTCAGGCGACGATCTGCCGGCTCCTGCTCGAGGATTGGGCGGCGATCGAGGATGAACTCGGCGCGCACCCGCCCGCGGCGCCGACCGCGCCGGCCGCGGCCGAGCTGCTCGCCCGCGTGGGCCGGCCCGACCGCGCGCTGGCGGCACTCGGCGCGCTGCTGGACCGCTGCGCCCCGGATGCGGCGGTCGCGCGCGCGCGGCTGGCCGCCGCGGCGGCGGGGGCGGCGGCGCAGGCGGGCGACATCGCGGGCGGCGAGGCGATGCTCGAGCGCGTCCCGAAGAGCACCGCCCTGCCGGCGCCGCTGCGCATCGAGATCGGGCTGCGCGCGGCCGATCTGGCGTTCCTCGGGGCAAGGCTCGCGCGCGCCGAGCAGGCGCTCGCCCCGCTCGGCGCGCTCGGGCCGGCGCATCCGGGGCTTTGCGCGCGGCGCGGGCGCGCGGCCATCATCTCGGGCGAGGCCGAGGCGGCCGAGGCCGCCTTCGCCCCCATCGCGGATGCCCGCGAAGAGGGGCGCACCCGCCAGCGCATGATCGAGGCGCTGCGGGGCGCGGCAGAGGCGGGCGACGACGGGCCGCAGATCGCGCGCATTGGCCGGCGGCTCTGGCGCCTGCAGCGCCGCCTCGCCCCCCCCGCCCTGA
>JAUREX010000113.1 GCA_030834485.1 Gemmobacter sp. | reverse complement strand
AGATTATCAAATATACTCATTGGCTTACGAGTATATTATGGTGCCCAGGAGAGGACTCGAACCTCCACGACTTGCATCACTGGTACCTGAAACCAGCGCGTCTACCAATTCCGCCACCTGGGCAGGTGTCGCGAGGGTCGTGTAGACCTGCCGCAATGGGCTGTCAACGCCCTGCGGCGGGTTGCATGTGATGGTGCCGGTGGGATACCCATCGGAAGCGACAGCTTCGGGGCGGGCCATGGGCGTCATCACCACGATCGAGGATCTGCGGCAGATCTATCGCCGGCGCGTGCCGCGGATGTTCCACGACTATGCCGAATCGGGCAGCTGGACCGAGCAGACCTTTCGCGAGAACACGACCGATTTCGCCGAGATCCGCCTGCGCCAGCGCGTCGCCGTCGACATGTCGGGCCGCAGCACCGCAAGCACCATGGCGGGGCAGGATGTCGCGATGCCGGTCGCGCTTGCGCCCGTGGGGCTGACGGGGATGCAGCACGCCGATGGCGAGATCCTTGCTGCGCGCGCGGCCGAGGCGGCGGGCGTGCCCTTCACGCTCTCGACCATGTCGATCTGCTCGATCGAGGACGTGGCGCGCCACGCCACGAAGCCTTTCTGGTTCCAGATCTACGCGCTGAACGACGACGCCTTCAACGCGGCGATCATCAACCGCGCCGCCAATATCGAGCGTGAAACCGATGTCGGCCGCTTGCGCGCCCGCCGCGCATGCCGCCTGTCGCAGGATCGCGCCCCCGAGGTCGGCAAGGATCGCCTGCCCCTCGGCCGCGCCGAGCGGCAGGAACCGCACCGCCGCGCCCACGATCTGCGCGGCAAGCCCGTGGAGCCAGAACGCCAGCACCGTTTCCGTCGCAAGCGCAAGCGGCACCGTCGCCCAGCCGACCGCGACCGGATAGGGCAGGGGGCAGGGCGCCGCGCGCCCGGTGATGCGGTGCACGCGCGCGACGAAGGCCGCGCCGACCTCCTCGGCCTCGACCAGACGCTCGGCCGAGACGGCGAAGGCGCGCGCGAGGTCCGCAAGATGCGCAAGATCGGCGCCCGCGTCGCGCGCCCGCGCCAGCAGCACCGCATCCGCCCGCCCCGCGCCGTGGCAGACCGCGGCCTCGGCCCAGGCCGCGACGCCGCCGCCGTCGCGCACGATGCCTTGCGCGATCGCCGTTTCGAGCCCCTGCGAAAAGGCGAACCCCCCGACCGGAAAGGCGGGCGAGAGCCACTGGTGGAGGTGCAGAAGGTCGCCCTCGCCCCCGCGGCCCGCGCCATCAGCGCTCATGCGCCCCGCCGTGGTGGTGATGGTCGTGGTCGTGGTGCCCGCCGTCGCCGTGGTGGTGGCCGAGCGTGCGGCCATGGCCATAGGCGCCGCCCTCGGGCGTGAAGGGCGCCTCGGTCGGGATGAGCTTCGCCCCGAGCCGCACGAGCATCGCCTCGAGCACATGGTCGCGCCGGATCATCAGATGGTCCGCGCCGATCGCGCAGGGGGTGTGGCGGTTGCCGATGTGCCAGGCAAGCCGCGGCAGATCGCCCGAGACGATCACCACCGCCTCGGCCGCCGCCGCCACCCGCACCCGCCCGCCATCGCCCAGCACCAGCGCCGCGCCATCCTCGAGGCTGACCGTCTGCGGCAGATCGACGAGAACCGAGGCGCCCGAGACCGTCACCAGCCGCTTGCGCCGCACGAAGCGCCCCTCGTAGTCGAGCACGACGCTGTCGCAGGCGGGCCCCGACCAGCCCCCGGGGGGCAGGACAGCGCGGGCGGGTGCAAGATCGGTCATGGCGGGCCCCCTCAATAGAGGAAATAGCGCTGCGCGAGCGGCAATTCGCGCGCGGGTTCGCAGGTCAGCAGCACACCATCGGCGCGCACCTCATAGGTCTCGGGGTCGACCTCGACCGTGGGGGTGGCACTGTTGAGGCGCATGTCCGCCTTGCCGATGCCGCGCGTGCCCTCGACCGCGACAACCGCCTTGCCCAGCCCGAGCCGCCCCGCGACATCGTCATCGGCCGCGGCGCGCGACACGAAGGTGACGGCCGAGGCCTCGCGCGCGCGCCCGAGCGCGCCGAACATCGGTCGGGTATAGAAGGGCTGGGCCGGGATCGAGCCGTTGGGGTCGCCCATCTGCGCCACCGCGATCATGCCGCCCACCAGCACCATCTCGGGCTTGGCGCCGAAGAAGGCGGGTTGCCAGATGACCAGATCGGCGCGCTTGCCGGGCTCGATGCTGCCGATATGGGCCGAGACGCCATGCGCGATGGCAGGGTTGATCGTGTATTTCGCGATGTAGCGGCGCACGCGCAGATTGTCGTTCTGGCCGCTCTCGCCTTCGAGCCGGCCACGCTGGACCTTCATCTTGTGCGCGGTCTGCCAGGTACGGATGATGACCTCGCCCACCCGCCCCATCGCCTGGCTGTCCGAGGAGATGACGGAAAAGGCGCCGAGGTCGTGCAGGATGTCCTCGGCCGCGATTGTCTCGCGCCGGATGCGGCTCTCGGCGAAGGCCACATCCTCGGGCACGCGCCGGTCGAGGTGGTGGCAGACCATCAGCATGTCGAGGTGCTCCTCGATCGTGTTGACGGTGTAGGGGCGCGTGGGGTTGGTCGATGAGGGGATGACATTGGCGGACCCGACCACGCGGATGATGTCGGGCGCGTGCCCGCCGCCCGCACCTTCGGTGTGATAGGCGTGGATCGTGCGCCCCGCGATGGCGGCAAGCGTATGTTCGACGAAGCCCGATTCGTTGAGCGTGTCGGTATGGATCATCACCTGCACATCCATCGCATCCGCAACCCGCAGGCAGCAGTCGATGGCGGCGGGCGTCGTGCCCCAGTCCTCGTGCAGCTTCATCGCCGCGACGCCGGCGCGGACCTGCTCGATCAGCGCTTCGGGCAGGCTCGCATTGCCCTTGCCGGCGAGCGCGATGTTGACAGGCAGGCTGTCGGCGGCGCGCAGCATTTGCCCGATGTGCCAGGGCCCCGGCGTGCAGGTGGTCGCAAGCGTGCCATGCGCCGGCCCGGTCCCGCCCCCGAGCATCGTCGTGATGCCCGAGTGCAGCGCATCCTCGACCTGCTGGGGGCAGATGAAGTGGATGTGGCAGTCAAAGCCCCCGGCGGTGACGATCCGCCCCTCGGCCGCGATGATCTCGGTGCCGGGGCCGATGATGATGTCGACGCCGGGCTGCACGTCGGGGTTGCCTGCCTTGCCGATGCGCGCGATGCGCCCGTCGCGCAGGCCGATGTCGGCCTTGTAGATGCCGGAATGGTCGACGATCAGCGCATTGGTGATGACGGTGTCCATCGCGCCGCCGGCGCGCGAGACCTGCGACTGGCCCATGCCGTCGCGGATGACCTTGCCGCCGCCGAACTTGACCTCTTCGCCATAGGTGGTGAGGTCGCGTTCGACCTCGATCACGAGGTCGGTGTCGCCGAGCCGCACGCGGTCGCCGGTCGTCGGCCCGTACATGTCGGCATAGGCCGCGCGCGAGAGGGTGACGGCCATCAGCCGACCCTCCCGCAGCGGTGGGGCGCGCCCCTCAGCCCTTGGCGCGGCGCGATGCCCGGGGCGGCTCCGAGATCAGATTGGCGGGCTCGGCCGGGGCGACGCGCGCCTCGGCACGCGGCGTCACCACCGTCGCGAAGGGACCGAAGCGGCGCATGCACTCGATCATGCCGAGCGTCGCGACGATCTGGGCTTCGGCAATCTTTCCGTAAAAGGCGATCATGGATTTCGTGAAGGCGAGGGAGTGCGGAAGCATCGCGACGTCTCCGGGCGAAATGTGAAGCTGCAAGTGCGATCTGACCGCGCCCGCGGGCGCTCCGCTGCACTTGGGTCCGCCCCCCCGTTCCGGCAATGCGACCTTTGCGCGCGGCCCCGCGCGCCATTCCTGCAATCTCACGCATTCTCCAGCGCCCCCCCGACCGCATTGCGAAACCCGTGCACCACCCGCGCCCCCCCATAGGCCACAAGCCGCACCCGCCGCGTCTGGCCGGGCTCGAAGCGCACCGCCGTCCCGGCCGGGATGTCGAGCCGCATGCCCCGCGCCGCCGCCCGGTCAAAGACAAGGCCCGGGTTCGTCTCGGCGAAATGATAGTGGCTGCCGACCTGCACCGGCCGGTCGCCACCGTTCGCGACCTCGATCTCGCAGCCCGCCCGCCCGGCGTTGAGGGTGATCTCGCCCGCCGCCGGCATGACCTCGCCGGGGATCATCGCCGCCCCCGCAGCCAGACGAACCCGACCGCCGCGGCAATGGCGATCAGCCCGAGGCCGAACCACACCCCCTCGATCCCGTGCGGGTGGTGATGAAGCCCCTCATGCGCGAAAGCGGGGAGGGGCAAAAGCGCGAGGGCAACGGCAAGGGCAGGCATGGGGCGGATCCTCATCTGATCGGGTGGTGGACGGTGACGAGCTTGGTGCCGTCGGGAAAGGTGGCCTCGATCTGCACCGCCTCGATCATCTCGGCGATGCCCGGCATGCACTGATCGGCGCGGATGACCTCGGCGCCCGCCGCCATCAGCTCAGAGACCGAGCGGCCGTCGCGTGCGCCCTCGACGACAAAATCGGTGATGAGCGCGACCGCCTCGGGGTGGTTGAGCTTCACGCCCCGCGCAAGCCGCCCGCGCGCGACCATCGCCGCGAGGCTGATAAGCAGCTTGTCCTTTTCGCGCGGGGTCAGGTTCATGGCGTCCTCCTCGGTCTAGATCTGCCAGCAGCGGGGCAGGGGCGTGGGGCGCAGATGCCCGAGGATGCGCGCGATCTGCCGGCGCAGCGGCCAGCCGTCGGCGGCCATGAGCCGCACGATGCAGCGCCCGTCAAAGCCCGAGACGCCGACCGCGCAGCCCGCCTCGGGCACGAGCGCGCGCACCCCCGCCGCCGCATCCTCGGCGCCCTGCGCGATCAGCGCCACGACCGCGACCGCGCGCGCCCCCCCGAGCATCGCCGGCGCCCCCGCCTGCGCCATCACGCCCGCGTCGAGCGCAAACCCGTCCGCCCAGACCGGGCGGCCCGCGCGCAGCACCCGGCGCGTATCGTGCAGGACCGGGCGCATCGGCCGCTCGCCCATCGCCGCGCGCCCGATCACCACCGCCTCGAGCATGAGGCATGAGGCATCGGGGGCGAGCGCAACCTCGGTTTCGCGCACAAGATGCGCGCCCTCGAACAGGATCGTCTCCTGCGGCAGCCAGTCGAGATGCGCCCCCGCGCCCACCTCGGCGCGCACCGAAACATGCGCCGCGCCGCCCGTGCTGCGATAGGCGCGCTCGGCCGTCTGGGTGGTGCCGACGGCGCGCGCGCCCGGCGCAAGATCGAGCGCGAGCGACAGCCTGTCGCCCCCCGTCAGCCCGCCCGAGGTGTTGAGGAAATAAACCTCGACCGGCCCGCCATGGACGCGCGGCAGGAAGGCCCGCGCCGAACCCGATTGCACAAGCCCCCGCAGCGCCGTCCGCCCGACCCCCGGCCCGAGGCGCACCGACGCCGCACCCCGGCTGCGCTGGAGCGTCGGCGGCGCGGCGATGGGGGCGTGGGCGTCGAGCATGGAGTCGCTTTCGCAAGGTCGACCCCATCGCGCCGCGCGCCGGGCCCGAGCGCAACGGGCCGCCCCGCGCGCCGGGCCTGCCAGCGCGCGCTGGCAGGCGGGATTGCCTGAATCATGGGCGATTTGCACATAAAAAAGGCAGCCCGGAATCCGGCCCTGCGCCCCGCCCCCCGGTTTCGTGCAGGCGGGCCGCCCGAAGCCGCGACCCGCCCGCCATGGCGCGTGCGGCCTTGCATCCCCCCGCGCGCCCGGCCATCTTCGCCGCGTGACCGGAGGGGCCCGATGGACGCTGGCGCGCACGACCGCATTCCCGAAACCGCACTCGCCTGGCACCGCGCCGGGCGGGGCGCCGTCATCGCAACCGTGGTCGAGACCTGGGGCTCTGCCCCGCGTCAGGCCGGCAGCCAGCTTGCGATCGCGGGCGACGGCACGATGACGGGCTCGGTCTCGGGCGGCTGCGTCGAGGGCGCGGTCGTGACCGAAGCGGGCGAGGCGCTGAAGGATGGGCGGCCACGGCTGCTTGATTTCGGCGTCTCGGACGAAAACGCCTTTGCCGTGGGGCTTGCCTGCGGCGGGCGCATCCGCGTGCTGGTCGAACCCGTGGGCAGCCAGATCCCCGAGGCGATGCTCGCCGATCTCGTGGCCGCGCGCGCCGCGCGCCGCGCCGTGGCCGAGGTCGTGAACCTTGCCGACTGGTCGCGCCGCCTCGTGCCGGGGCCGGCCGAGGGCGAGATCGCCGCGCGCTTTCGCGCCGACCGCTCGGGGGTCGAGGGCGATGCCTTCGTCGCCATCCACAACCCGCCTTTGCGGCTCGTCATCGTGGGGGCGGTGCATATCGCGCAGCCGCTCCTGACGATCGCGCGCGCGGCGGGGTATGATTGCACGCTGATCGACCCGCGCGGCGCCTTCGGCTCGGCCGCGCGTTTCCCCGACGAGACGATCCTTGATGACTGGCCGGACGAGGGCGTGATGAAGGCGGGCCTCGATCCGCGCGCGGCACTTGTCACGCTCACGCATGACCCCAAGCTCGACGATCCGGCGCTGCGTGCGGCACTCGGCTCGCAGGCGTTCTATATCGGTTGCCTCGGCTCTACCCGCACCCATGCGCGGCGCGTCGAGCGGCTGACGGCCGCGGGCTTCGGGCCCGAGGCGCTGGCGCGGCTCCATGCGCCGGTCGGCCTCGACATCGGCGCGCGCACCCCGGCCGAGATCGCGGTCTCGATCATGGCCGAGATCACCCGGGTGCTGAGGCGCGGCGCATGAGGTTTGGCGCATGAGGTTTGGGCCCCTGCCGCTGGCGCAGGCCGCGGGCGCGATTCTGGCGCATTCGCACGAGACGCCCGGCGGCGTGCTGCGCAAGGGCCATGTGCTGACGCCCGCCGACCTCGCCGCACTCGCGCAGGCTGGCGCGGCCGAGGTGACGGTCGCAGCACTCGATCCGGGCGATGTGGCCGAGGATGCGGCCGCGGTGCGCCTTGCGGGTGCGCTCGTGCCCGACCCCGAGGCGGCGGGGCTTGAGTTGACGCCGCCGGTCAATGGCCGGGTCAACCTGCGCGCGACGCGTTTCGGCATCCTCGGGATCGACGCGGACCGGGTGCTCGCGCTCAACCGCATCGATCCGGCGATTACGCTTGCGACGCTGCCGCCCCATGCCCGCGTCACCCCCGGCGCGCTGGTCGGGACGGCCAAGATCATCACCTATGCGGTGCCCGAGGGCGCGCTCGCGCGGGCCGAGGCGGCCGGGCGCGGCGCGCTGCGCGTCCACCCGGTCGTGCACCGCGACGCGGCCCTCGTGATGACGGTCGTGCCCGGCCAGGCCGAGAGCCTCGGCGCCAAGGGGCGCCGCTCGACCGCCGGGCGGCTGCGCGGCCTCGGCCTCGCGCTTGCCGACACGCGCGAGGTCGCCCATGAGGTCGGGGCGCTCGCCGAGGTGCTCGGGGAGGTCGCGGGCGACATCGTCCTCATCCTCACGGGGTCCGCGACCTCGGACATGGGCGATGTCGCGCCCGAGGCGGTGCGCCGCGCCGGCGGTCAGGTCGCGCGCTTCGGGATCCCGGTCGATCCGGGCAACCTGCTCTTTCACGGCGTGCTCGGCGGGCGGCCGGTCATCGGCCTGCCGGGTTGCGCGCGTTCCCCCGCCCTCAACGGCGCGGATTGGGTGCTCGAGCGGATCGCCTGCGGGCGCATCCCCACGGCCGAGGACATCGCCGCGATGGGGGTGGGCGGGCTCCTAAAGGAAAGCGCCATGCGCGGCCAGCCGCGCGAGGGCTTGCCCCACCCCTGAGCAGACAGCAAGCAGCAAGCAGCAGCAAGCAAGCAACTGAGCTCATTTCTGCCTATCCGCATATCTCCGTCAGCATAGACGGGACATCGCCCAAACTTTCATGGTAGATAGTCCTAATGATGCCCTACAATCACACAAAGTTTCAGGTCAAAACTCACCAAGGGGCAGGGTCGGTGGGCAAAAAAGTCTGAAAAATCCCGAAAATCCGGAAAAGTTAAGCCCGGGCAGGGGGGGGGGGGGGGAC
>JAUREX010000112.1 GCA_030834485.1 Gemmobacter sp. | reverse complement strand
CGGCCGGGCCGAGCGCGATCGCGGCAAAGAGGCCCGACAGGCGCAGGTGCAGCTCGGAGCCCGCACTCTGGCGCCGCCGCGCCGCGACCAGCCTGCCCACGCGCGCAAGCACAAGCCCCGAGATCAGGAGCACATAGGCCAGATCGGCCAGAAACACCGCCCGCAGCGCGGTCGAACTCGCCCCCTGCTGGAGCGGCCCAAGCGTGAGGAAGGTCGCCGCCGCGAGGATCGGCCCGAGCAGCACGATCAGCGCCGTCGCGACGGCCTGAACCGCCCCGTTGTTGCGCGCGCGCGACACGAACTCAACCGGAACTGCGCGAGCCATCCGCCCCTGCCCCACTGGCGCGCCGGAAAAGCCGGCCCGATCAGCGCCCTGCGCGCGCGCCACGAGCCGGACGGCCGCCAAGCGGCCTGCGTCGTGGGCGCAACGCCCCTGTTGCAGGTTTACATCAACTTGCGCCGGCGTGTCACGCGGATATCGAGATCGGTGATCTTCTTGCGCAGCGTGTTGCGGTTGATCCCGAGCAGGTCGGCGCAGCGCGCCTGGTTGCCCGCGGTCGCATCGAGCGCGATCTCGATCAGCGGCGTCTCGAATTCGCGCAGGATGCGCTGATAGACGCCGGCGGGCGGCAACTGCCCGCCGTGGAGGTCGAAATAGCGCCGCAGATGGCGCGCGACCGACGCCGCGAGGCGCTCGGTCTCGTTGCCCTGGCGCAGCTCGGCCGCGGGCTGGTTGCCGAGGACGACCTCGATCTCGGCCCGGCCGATCTCGGGCTCGGCCGAGGTCACGAGGAGGCGGCGCATCGTGTTCTCGAGCTGGCGGACATTGCCCGGCCAGCTGTAGGCGCGCACCATCTCGCGCGCCTCGGCCGACAGACGGCGCGACGCGGTATCGCCCTCGGTCCGGCCGAGGAAATGCTCGGCCAGCAGCATGATGTCGTCGACCCGCTCACGCAGGGCCGGGACCGCGATCGTGACGCCGCCCAGCCGATAGAAGAGGTCCTGGCGAAAGCGCCCCTCTTCCATCCGGCGCGCGAGGTCGACCTGGCTCGTGGCCATGACGCGCGGCGCGCCGTCGCCGCGCAGCGTATCGAGCAGGCGCACCGCGCGGACCTGCGCATCGGCGTCGAAATCGGCGACTTCATCAAAGACGAGGGTGCCGCCGCGGGCCTTGGCGCGCAGATCGGCCGGGCCGTCGGCGGTGGCCAGATCGGCGGGTGCGGCCACCACATAGGGCATCGCGCGGCGATCCGAGAAATCATGCACCGCGCGCGCGATGAGCGACTTGCCCGTCCCCGATTCCCCCGTGACCAGCACGGGGATGTCGGTATTCATCACCCGCGCCACGAGGCGATAGAGCGCCTGCATCGCGGGCGTGCGCCCCACGAGCGGCAGATCGTCGCCGGGCTCGCGCCGCGTCAGGGGGGCGGGCGCGCGCGGTGGCGGGCGGCGCTTGGCCTCGAGGGCGCGCGCGGCGCGCTTCATGAGGTCGGGCAGATCGAAGGGCTTGGGCAGATAGTCCCAGGCATCGGCCTCGGCCGCCTGGATCGCCGTCATGATGGTGTTTTGCGCCGAGATCACGATCACTGGCAGGCCGGGGCGGGCCTGCGCGATGCGCGGCACCATCTCGAGCCCGTTGCCGTCGGGCATCACCACATCGGTGACGACCAGATCGCCCTTGCCCTCCTCGACCCAGCGCATCAGCGTCACGAGCGACGAGGTCGCATGCACCCGGCAGCCCGCCCGCGTCAGCGCCTGCGTCAGAACGGTGCGGATCGTGCGGTCGTCGTCGGCTACCAGAACGGTTCCGTCCATGCCCTATTCCCCCCCGGTGCCGCCACGGCGCGCGGCGGTGCGCGGCTCCATCGGCAGCGAAATGCGAAAGACCGTCCGGCCGGGCACCGAATCGAGCGAGATCCAGCCGTCGTGGTCGAGAATGATCTTCGAGACGAGCGCGAGCCCGAGCCCGGTGCCGTTGGGCTTGCCGCTGACGAAGGGCTCGAAGATCGCGGCGCCGAGGGCGGGCGGGATGCCCGGCCCGTCGTCGATGATCTCGATGTTGAGGGGCGCGGCCGCGCCCGAGCCATCTGCCCGCCGGCGCCGCAGCGCGAGTTCGTAGAAGCTGCGGATGCGGATCGTGCCGCCCTCGGGCCCGGAGGCCTCGGCGGCGTTCTTGATGAGGTTCTGAAAGACCTGGAGGAGCTGGTCGGGATCGGCCCAGGCGGGCGGGAGCGAGGGGTCGTATTCCTCGACGATGCGCATGCGCGCCGCAAAGCCCATCAGCGCCGAGCGCCGCGCGCGGTCGAGCACGTCGTGCAGGTTGATCGCGCGCCGTTCGGGCGGGCGGGTGTTGCCGAATTGCTCGACCTGATCGAGGAGCTTCACGATGCGCCGCGATTCCGCGACGATGAGGTCGGTCAGTTCGCGATCCTCGGCCGAGAGGTTCATCGACAGAAGCTGCGCCGCGCCGGTGATCCCGGCGAGGGGGTTCTTGATCTCATGCGCGAGCATCTCGGCCATGCCGATCGCGGATTGCACGACCGAGCGCGCGCCCCCTGCCCGCGACAGCCGGTCGGCGACATCGCGCGGCGCGATCAGCATGAGGAGCATCCCGCCCCCGTCCTGCAGCGGCGCGACCTGGATGTTGCACTGGACGGGCGGCCGCTCGCCCGTGGTGACATCGGCGTCATTGACGAAAAGCGCGGCCTGGTTAGAACGCGCGCGCGCCAGACCTTCCTCCAGCGCGGCGTCGATCGCGAGGCGGTCAAAGATGGGCAGCCCCTCGAGCGCGCGGGTCGAGGCGTTGAAGAAGGCCTCGGCGGCGGGGTTGGCCGCTTCGATGCGGTTGTCGGCGCGAATGAGGATCGCGGGAACGGGCAGCGAGGCCCAGAGGATGCCCGACGCCGGCAGCATCAGGCGCCCCTTCCCGGCGGCCAGAGGCAGGATCGCACCGATGCATCAATGCGCGGCATGGGTTCCTTTCCTGCTCAAGTTTCGGGCCTGATCCTGCTGCTATGCCCGCAGCGCCCGCGTCGCAATCGCGCGTCGGCGTGAAGCTGCCGCAGTTTTCGGCTTTTGCCTATTTATTAGGCGATATTGCGGGGCGTTGCCAGCCGTCTTGGCGCCGCCGTGATGGCCGCGCGGATGATTGCGCGGCGTCCGCATCTGGCCTATCGAGACCCCATGCAGATCGCCGCGATCATTGTCGCCGCCGGGCGCGGCACCCGCGCTGGCGGGGGGCTCGCCAAGCAATGGCGCATGCTGGCCGGTCGGCCGGTGCTGGCGCATGCGCTCGAGGCCTTCCGGGCGGCCGGGATCGCGCCCGTCGTCCTCGTGCTGCATCCCGACGATTTCGCGCGCGCCGATGCGCTGATGGCGCCCGGGGTGCTGCGGGTCGCGGGGGGCGCGAGCCGCGATGCCTCGGTCCGCGCAGGGCTCGCCGCACTTGCGGGGACGGGCGCCGAGGGGGTGCTGATCCATGACGGCGCGCGCCCGGCGGTGTCGCGCGCCCTGATCGGACGGCTGGTCGCGGCGCTCGCGACGCATGAGGCCGCGGCACCCGCCCTGCCCGTGACCGACGCGCTCTGGCGGGGTGCAGAGGGCCGCGTGATCGCCCCCCACCCGCGCGAGGGGCTCTTTCGCGCGCAGACGCCGCAGGCCTTTCGCCTCGGGGCGATCGCGGCCGCCCATGCTGCCCATCCGGGCGGGGCCGCCGATGATGTCGAAGTGGCGCTGGCGGCCGGGCTTGACGTCGCGATCCTCGAGGGCGAGGAGGACAACCTCAAGATCACGCATCCGGCCGATTTCGCGCGCGCCGAGCGGATCGTCGGTGCAAGGGGGCAGGCGATGGATGTGCGGCTCGGCAACGGCTTTGACGTGCACCGATTTGGCCCGGGCGATCATGTCTGGCTCGGCGGCGTGAAGATCGCGCATGACCGGGCGCTGGTGGGCCATTCGGATGCCGATGTCGCGATCCATGCGATCTGCGATGCGATCTATGGCGCGCTCGGGGCGGGCGACATCGGTCAGCATTTCCCCCCCTCGGACCCGCAGTGGCGCGGCGCGCCGAGCAGGGTGTTTCTGGCCCATGCCGCAGCACTTGCGCGCGAGGGCGGCTGGCGGATCGGGAATGTCGATGTCTCGATCATCTGCGAGCGCCCCCGCATCGGCCCGCATGCCGATGCGATGCGCGCCACCCTTGCCGAGGTGCTGGGGCTTGATCCTTCGGCCATCGGGATCAAGGCGACGACGTCCGAGGGGCTGGGATTTACCGGGCGCGAGGAGGGGATCGTGGCGCTTGCGACCGCGGCCCTGATCCGGCCGTGACGCGCATCATCGCGACATTCCTCTATGTCGGGCATCTGCGCCCCGCACCCGGCACCTGGGGCACGCTCGCGGCGCTGGCCCCGGCCTATGCGCTGATGGCGCTTGGTGGGCCCTGGGCGCTGGTGGCGGGGACCGTCGCGGCGGTGGCGGTCGGGCTCTGGGCGACGGGGGCGGAGGTGGCGCGGACAGGGGTGTCGGACCCGCCCGAGATCGTGATCGACGAGGTGGCGGGGATGTGGCTCGCGCTCTGGCCCGTGGCGTTCGGTGCGCGCATGGCGGGGGTAGAGCCTGCGGCACTCTGGCCCGGCTGGCTCGCGGCCTTTGTCCTCTTTCGCCTCTTCGACATCCTCAAGCCCGGGCCGGTGGGCTGGGCCGACCGGATGGGCACGCCCGTGGGCGTCATGCTCGACGATCTGATCGCGGGCGGTTTCGCGGCGCTCGGGGTCGTGCTCCTCGCCGCGCTCGCGCATGGGGTGATGATGCGATGAGGGGGGGGGCCGCGCAGATCGTCGCGGCCGCGCGGCGCAAGGGGTGGCGGATCGCCACCGCAGAAAGCTGCACGGGCGGGATGGTCGCGGCCGCGATCACCGCCGTTGCGGGGTCCTCGGCCGTCTTCGACGGCGGGATCGTGAGCTATGCGAACGCCGCCAAGCGCGACCTCCTCGGGGTGCCGGAGCCGCTCATCCTCCGCCATGGCGCGGTGTCCGAGCCGGTCGCCGCGGCGATGGCCGAGGGGGCGCGCGCGCGGCTTGGCGCCGATGTCGCGGTCTCGGTCACCGGCATCGCGGGGCCCGGGGGCGCCACGGCCGACAAGCCCGTGGGGCGCGTCTGCTTCGGGCTGGCGCGCGCCGACCGCCCGACCCGGACCGAGACGGTCGATTTCGGCGCGCTCGGCCGGGCGGCGGTGCGGCGCGCGGCGGTGCGCCACGCGCTCGGGCTGATCGGGGCGGCGCTCGCGGATTGACCCGCGCGGGGCGATCTGCCAAGCAGAGCCATCCGGTCGGCGGATTGGGCGGGCAGGAACGATGAAGATCATCATCTGCGGCGCTGGACAGGTCGGCTGGCAGATCGCGCGCCAGCTTGCGGGCGAGAAGAACGACGTCACCGTCGTCGACCAGAACCCCGACCTCGTACGCCGGGCATCGGAAATCCTCGACGTGCAGGGGATCGTGGGCTTTGCCTCGCATCCCGACGTGCTCGAAAAGGCCGGTGCGCGCGATGCCGACATGCTGATCGCGGCGACCCATTCGGACGAGGTGAACATGGTCACCTGTCAGGTCGCGCATTCGATCTTTTCGGTGCCGCGCAAGATCGCGCGGCTGCGCGCGCAATCCTATCTCGAGGCGATGCACGCCGATCTCTATCGGCGCGACCATCTTCCGATCGATGTCGTGATCAGCCCTGAGCGCGAGGTGGCCGAGGCCGCGCTCCAGCGCATCGCGGCGCCGACGACCTTCGATTCGGAAGCCTTCCTCGGCGGAAGGGCGCAGCTTCTGGGCATCGCGCTCGATGCCGAGTGCCCGGTCCTCAACACGCCGCTGCGGCAGCTGAGCGACCTCTTCTCGACGTTGCGCGCGATCGTCGTCGGCGTCAGGCGCGAGGGGCGGCTCTTTGCGCCCGAGCCGGGCGACCAGCTCTTTGCCGAGGACCGCATCTATGTCTGCGCCCACAGCGACGATGTGGGGCGCACGCTCGGCATCTTCGGCAAGGCCGCGCAGAAGCAGGAACGCGTGATCGTCGTCGGCGGCGGGAACGTCGGCCTCGCGGTCGCCCAGCGGCTCGAGCGGCGCACCGACCGCGTGCGCGTCCGGCTGATCGAGCGCAACCGCGCGCGCGCCGAGGCTGCGGCCGACGCGCTCGAGCGCACGATCGTGCTCAACGGCGACGGGATGGACAGCGACCTCCTGGCCGAGGCGGATGTCGAGCGCGCGGACGCGGTCCTTGCCGTCACCGACGACGACAAGACGAACCTCCTCGTCTCGGTGCGCGCCAAGCAGGCGGGCTGCAAGATGTCGATCGCGCTCGTGAACGACCCGACCCTCGTGCCGCTGATGGAGGTGCTCGACATTGACGCCTACATCAACCCGCGCGCGACCACGGTGTCGTCGATCCTGCGCCACATCCGCCACGGGCGCGTGCGCGCGATCTATTCGATCGGCGACAGCGAGGCCGAGATCATCGAGGCGACCGTGCTCTCGACCTCGCCGATCGCGGGGCGGCTCGTGCGCGAGATCGACTTTCCGGGCGGCGTCCTCGTGGGTGCGGTGATGAAGGGCAAGGAGGTCGTGAAGCCCAACGGCGACCTCAGGATCGAGGAGGGCGATGTCGTGCTGCTCTTTGCCCTGAGCGCCGATGTCCCCGAGGTCGAGCGCCTGCTTCAGGTCTCGATCGACTTCTTCTGATGCTCGGGCGCCTCCTCGATCTGCCGCTCCTCGTGATCACGATCGGCATCGCGGGGGCGGCGATGTATCTGCCCGCGATCCATGCGCTGGTGCTGCGAGACTATCCGGTCGGGCGCGCCTTTTTCTATTCGGGCACGCTCGTGCTGGTGCTGACCGGGCTTATCGGTCTGGCGCTCGCGAACAGGTCGGCGCGCAATGTCGCGCGCAGCCATTTCGCGGCGCTGATCGGGGCCTATCTCGTGCTGCCGCCCATCCTGTCGCTGCCCTTCGCCGAGGCGGTGCGCGATGCCTCGCGGCTCGATGCGTGGTTCGAGATGGTCTCGGCCTTCACCACCACGGGCGCGAGCCTCTATGCGCCCGAGGCGCTGCCTGCGCCGGTGCATCTCTGGCGCGCGCTCTGCGGCTGGTTCGGGGGGCTTTTCGTGCTGATCGGGGCGGCGACGATCCTTGCGCCGATGAACCTCGGGGGGTTCGAGCTTCTGGCCGAGCCGGCGCAGCGCCAGCCCGGCGTCGATCAGCCCGACCCGGCCGAGCGGCTGCGCGGCTATGCGCTGCGCGTGGCGCCCGCCTATGGCGGCATCACCGTGGCGCTCTGGATCGTTCTGGTGATCGCGGGCGAGGCGCCCTTTGTCGCGCTTTGCCATGCGATGGGGGCGGTCTCGACCAGCGGGATCTCGCCCGTGGGGGGGGTCGAGGGCGGCGCGGCGGCGGGGTGGTCGGAAGGGGCGATCGCGCTGGTCTGCGCGCTGGCGCTGACGCGGCGCAGCCTGCCCGGCGCGGTCCGCATCGACCCCGACGCGCCGCTCTGGCGCGACCCCGAACTGCGCCTTGCCGCCGCCATCATCGGCGGGGTGAGCGTGTTGCTCTTTGCCCGCCACGCGCTGGGGGCGCTCTGGGGCGAGGGCGACGCCGGCGGGCCCGCCGAGGCCCTTGCGGCGCTCTGGGGGATGATCTTCACGACGGTCTCCTTCCTGACGACCACGGGCTATGTCTCGGCCGGCTGGACGGGCGCGAGCGCGTGGTCGGGCGTCGAGGCGCCGGTGATGGTGCTTCTGGGCCTTGCGATCATCGGGGGGGGTGTTGCGACGACGGCGGGGGGGGTGCGCCTCTTGCGGGTGCATGCGCTCGGGCGGATGGGGGCGCGCGAGCTTGACCGCCTCAGCCACCCGAGTGCGGTCGGGCGCGGCGACGAGGCGCGCCAGGCGCGGCGCGCGCCGCTCGCCTTCGTCGTGTTCATGCTCTTTGCGCTCGCGCTCGGGACGAGTTGCGCGGCACTCGCGCTGACGGGGCTCGATTTCGACCGTTCGGTCGTCCTCGCAGTCGCGGCACTTGCGACGGCGGGGCAGCTTGCCGACCTCGCCCAGCCCGAGGCGGGCGGGTTTGCCGCCCTCGGCGCGGCGGGCAAGGCGG
>JAUREX010000111.1 GCA_030834485.1 Gemmobacter sp. | reverse complement strand
GGATGTAATCCTGCGGGCCGTTCAGCGCCTCGACCGCCGCCCATTGGCTGATGGTCGAGGGGTTCGAGGTCGATTGCGACTGCACCTTGGCCATCGCCTTGATGAGGCTCTCGGGCCCGCCGGCATAGCCGATGCGCCAGCCCGTCATCGCATAGGCCTTCGACACGCCGTTGCAGGTCAGCGTGCGGGGCTTCAGCCCCGGCTCGACCTGCACCGGGGTGCAGAATTCGAAATCGTCGAACACGAGGTGCTCATACATGTCGTCGGTCAGCACCCACACATGCGGGTGGCGCATCAGCACATCGGTCAGCGCCTTCAGCTCGGCCCGCGTATAGCCCGCCCCGGTCGGGTTCGAGGGCGAGTTGAAGATGAACCACTTCGTGCGGGGCGTAATAGCTTTTTCAACCTGTTCGGCCGTGATCTTGAAGTTCTGTTCGAGCGGACATTCGACTGCGACCGGGGTGCCGCCCGCGAGCAGCACCATGTCGGGATAGCTGACCCAATAGGGGGCGGGGATGATGACCTCGTCGCCCGGGTTCAGCGTCGCGACGAAGGCGTTGTAGAGCACCTGCTTGCCGCCCGTGCCGACGGTGATCTCGGCCGGCGTGTAGGCAAGGCCGTTCTCGCGCGCGAACTTGGCGCAGATCGCGGCCTTGAGTTCGGGGATGCCGTCGACGGCGGTGTATTTCGTGCGGCCTTCGTCGATGGCGCGCTTGGCCGCGTCCTTGATGTTCTGCGGCGTGTCGAAATCGGGCTCGCCCGCCCCGAGGCCGATGATGTCGCGCCCCTGCCGCGCAAGCTCCTGCGCCTTGCTCGTGACGGCGATGGTGGGCGAGGGTTTCACGCGCGAGAGCGTATCGGACAGAAAGGGCATGGCGACCTCGGGTTGGAATCTGCGCGCGTTTCTTCTAGGCTTGGCGGCGCGGGGCTACAAGGACGACCCGCGCCGCGCCGCCCCCGCGCGCCCCCGAAGGAGGACAGATGACCGTTCCACCCCCAGAAACCCCGCCCCCCGCCGACGATTGGTTCGACCCCGACAAGACGACCTTCGGCGACCGGCTGGCAGGCGCGCGCGAGGCGCAGGGCATGACGCAATCGGGGCTCGCGCGGGCGATCGGGGTCAGGATCGAGACCATGCGCAACTGGGAGGACGACCGCGCCGAGCCGCGCGCGAACCGCCTGCAGATGCTCTCGGGCGTGCTGGGCGTGTCGATCCGCTGGCTGCTCACGGGCGAGGGCGAGGGGCCCGACGGCCCGGATGAGCGCGAGCGCGCGCCCGAGGCGCGCGCCGTCCTGGCCGAGTTGCGCCGCCTCGGGGCAGAGGCGCGCCAGCTTGGCGAGCGCGTCGCGCGCGCCGAGCGTCGGCTGCGCACGCTCCTCGACCGGCCCTCGGGCGATCCGCTGTGACGGCGGGGGATGCGACGGGGGATGCGCCCGCGATCCGGCTGCGCCGCCTCGGGCTGCGGGCCTGGCGGCGCGGGACGCGCGAGATGGACCTCATCCTCGGGCCCTATGCCGATGCGCGGCTGGCCGCGATGGCGCCGGCCGAGGTCGAGGCCTTCGAGGCGCTGATCGCCGAGGAGGACACCGAATTGCTCGCCTGGGTGCTGGGTCAGGCCGACCCGCCCGACCGCCACGCGCCCCTGATTGCGGCGCTGCGCCGGCACGCCGCCGAGATCCGGAGGAATTAGCCCGCATTTACCGAATGTTGGCGATTGGCGGTGATTCTGCGCCCCGGACCAGCACGGCCGGAGGGGCGCGGATGCCATCAGATGACACCACCTGCGAGACGGGCCAGACCGATCTGCCCGCAAATTATCTCGAGGTGCTCGGCCTGCTCGAGCGGCTGCACCGTCTCCTGCTCGACCTCATCAAGGATGAGTTCGAGCGGCTGCGCATCGAAGAGATCAACCCGGTGCAGGCGCTCCTGCTCTACAACATCGGCACCGCCGAACTCAGCGTGGGCGAGTTGCGCTCGCGCGGGTATTACCAGGGCTCGAACGTCAGCTACAACCTCAAGAAGCTCGTCGATCTGGGCTACATGCAGCAGCAGCGTTCGAGCGCAGACCGCCGCTCGGTCCGGGTGCGGCTGACCGAAAGGGGTTTCGAGGTGCGCGTGATCCTCGCCGCGCTCTTCGGCCGCCACGCCGGCACGCTGCGCGACCGCCGGCTGATCGAGGCGCCGACGCTCGAGGCTGTCACCGCCGCGCTGCGCCTGATCGAGCGGTTCTGGAGCGACCAGATCCGCTATATCTACTGATCAGACCGCGCCCGACGCGATCAGCCCGCGCGCCAGATCGCGAAAGGCGCGCGCCTGCGGCCCCTCGGGCGCCGCGACGACGACCGGCACGCCGGCATCGCCCGAGCGGCGGATGTCGATATGAAGCGGGATTTCCGCCAGCAGCGGCACCCCCAGCGCCTCGGCCTCGCGCGCAACACCGCCATGGCCGAAGATGTGCTCCTCATGCCCGCAGTTCGAGCACAGATGCGTCGACATGTTCTCGACCAGCCCGAAGATCGGCGTGCCGAGCTTGCGGAACATGTCGATGCCCTTGCGCGCATCGAGAAGGGCGACATCCTGCGGCGTGCAGACGACGATCGCGCCCGCAAGCGGCGTCTTCTGGCAGAGCGTGAGCTGCACATCGCCCGTGCCGGGCGGCAGATCGACGACAAGCACGTCGAGATCGCCCCATTTCACCTGAAAGAGCATCTGCTGAAGCGCGCCCATCAGCATGGGCCCGCGCCAGACCACCGCCTCGCCCTCGCGCATCATGAGGCCGATCGACATCATCGTGACGCCATGCCCTTCGAGCGGCAGGATCGTCTTGCCGTCGGGCGAGGCCGGCCGACCCGTCACCCCCATCATGCGCGGCTGGCTCGGCCCGTAGATGTCGGCATCGAGAAGCCCCGTCCGCCGCCCCTCGCGCGCGAGCGCGACGGCGAGGTTCGCGGCCACGGTCGATTTCCCGACCCCGCCCTTGCCCGAGGCGACCGCGATGATGCGCGCCACACCGGGCACCGCGAGCGGCCCCGCCTGCGGCGTCGGATGCCCCCCGACCTTGAGGGTCGGCGGCGCCTTGGGCGCGCTGTGGGCCGTCATCGCCACCTGCACCGCCTGTATGCCCGGCAGGGCGCGCAGCCGCGCCTCGGCCATCGCGCGCACGGGCTCCATCGCGCGCGCCTCGGCGGGGTCGACCTCGATCACGAAGCGCACCGTGCCGCCCTCGACCACGAGCGCGCGCACGAGCCCCGAGGCCCCGAGGCTCCGGCCATCGGGCAGCGTCAGCGTCTCGAGGAGCGCCTCGACCTCGGCGCGGGTGATGCTCATGGCGGTGGTCCTCCGGGGCCGTCCCGTGGCCCGGCCTTTATCTGGGTCTGCGCGTCCGGGGGGGCAAGCCCCCTTCAGCCCTTGCGCAGGCAGCGGTTGCCGAGCGTCTCGGCGATCTGCACGGCGTTGAGGGCCGCACCCTTGCGCAGATTGTCCGACACGATCCACATCGACAGCCCGTTCTCGATCGTGCTGTCCTGGCGGATCCGGCTCACGAAGGTCGCGTAATCGCCGACGCACTCGATCGGGGTGACGTAGCCGCCCGGCTCGCGCTTGTCGATGACGAGGATGCCGGGCGCCTCGCGCAGGATGTCGCGCGCCTCATCCTCGTCGAGGAAATCCTCGAACTCGATGTTGACGGCCTCGGAATGGCCGACGAACACCGGCACGCGCACGCAGGTCGCGGTGACCTTGATCGAGGGGTCGAGGATCTTCTTGGTCTCGGCCACCATCTTCCATTCCTCCTTGGTCGAGCCGTCGTCGAGGAAGACGTCGATGTGGGGAATGACGTTGAAGGCGATCTGCTTGGAGAACTTCTTGGGCGCGACTTCCTGGCCCGGCACGAAGATGCCCTTGGTCTGGTCCCAGAGCTCGTCCATCCCCTCCTTGCCCGCGCCCGAGACGGATTGATAGGTCGCGACGACGACGCGCTTGATGCGCGCGCGGTCGTGCAGCGGCTTCAGCGCGACCACCATCTGCGCGGTCGAGCAGTTGGGGTTGGCGATGATGTTGCGCTCGCGATAGCCCTCGACCGCCTCGGGGTTCACCTCGGGTACGACGAGGGGGATGCGCGGGTCGTAGCGATAGAGCGAGGAGTTGTCGATCACGACGCAACCGGCTGCGGCCGCGCGCGGCGCATAGGTCTTGGTCGCCTCGGAGCCGATCGCGAATAGCGCGATGTCCCAGCCCTCGAAGTCGAAGCCCTCGATGTCCCGGCATTTCAGCGTGCGCTCGCCAAAGCTCACCTCGGTGCCGATCGAGCGGCGCGAGGCGAGTGCGGCGATCGCATCGACCGGAAACTCGCGTTCGGCGAGGATGTTCAGCATTTCCCGGCCCACATTGCCCGTGGCACCCGCGACGACGACCCGATAGCCCATTCCTGCCTCCCTGAGCGGCAGGGCGGGCTTAGCGCATCGCGTGCGCGCGCGGAAGGGGCGGCGGAAGGGCGCTAGTCGGTGCGGTCGGGCACGAAGAGATAGGCGATGCAGCCAAGCGCGAGGATCGCGGCAAAAAAGCCGAAGACCGCGCCGAAGGCCGCCGTGGGCTCGGCCCCGCCTGCGAGCGCCGCGCCGTGGACGCGCGCCGAGACGATCTGGAACACCCCCACGCCGCCGAGGCAGAAGGCGTTCACGAGTGTCACGCCCCGCCCCGTCAGATCGGGCGGAAAGAAGGCGCGGCCATGCGCCATCATCATCGGATAGGTGCTCCCGAAGAAGCCGACCGCGATCAGGAGTGCGACCGCCACCCACACCCCCGGCTGGGACAGGGCCCCGAGCGATGCAGCCGCGAGCGCGCAGAGCACACTGCCCCCGAGGGTCACGAACTTGCGCGTGCCGAGGATGCGGTCGAGCGGCCCATAGGCCAGATTGCCGAGGATCATCGCCGCCGCCATCCCGAGCGCGACCTGCCCGACGCCTGCGACATCGAGCCCGAGCACGCCCGCCGCATAGGGCCCCGCCCAGAGGCCGCGGATCCCCGCCGCGGGCGCATAGCTCACCATCGCGAAGAGGATGAAGAGCCAGAGCCCCGGCGTGCGCAGGATCCGCCCGTAACCCCCCGGCACGGCCGCCTGCGCCAGCATCGGCGGATCGCGTACGAGCGTGAGGATCGCGGCACCTGCCCCCACCGTCAGCGCCGCGAGGCCGATGAGTGCGGCGCGCCAGCCGAAGGCCTCGATCGCCCAGGCGAGCGGGAGGGCGGCGGCGAGGTTCCCGAGGCTCCCCACCCCGACGAGGACGCCCGCGAGCGTCGCGAACACCGCGGCCGGATAGCTGCGCGCGAGGATGTAATAGGCCGCCATCAGCACCGGCGCGCAGCCGACCCCGATCAGCACCATCGCGGCCATCACCCAGCCGGGCGAGGTCGCCGCCGCGAACATCAGCGCCCCGCCCCCGCCCGCCCCGGCCAGCAGCACGCCCGCCGTCCGGCGCGGCCCGATCCGGTCGAGCGCCCATCCCACAGGAAACTGCGCCAGCGCAAAGCCGAGGAACCAGAGCCCCGAGGCATCTGCAAGCTGCCCCGCACTCGCCCCGATCTCGGTCCCGAGGACGGGCGCCATCACCGCGAGGATCGCGCGGTAGAACTGGCTGAAGAGATAGCCGATCAGCAGGACGACAAGGCCGGTTGTCATGGCGGGATCCCTGCGCGGCGTGCCTTGTGCTCCATGCCGGGGCGCGCGGCGTCGCGCAAGGCCCCTTGCAGGCGCGCGCCGGAGGGATATGTTCGCTCTACCTCGGGGCGCCCACAGGGGCTGAGACGCGCAAGCGGACCCGTTGAACCTGAACCGGTTAGGACCGGCGGAGGGAAGGTTGTTCGCGCCCCGTCGCACGCCCCCCCGCCGTCCGATGCAAGAGACGGAGGCGGAGATGCGATTTTTCCTTGCCGCGGCGCTGATGCTGGCGCCCCCGGCAGCGCGGGCCGAGGCGCCGGTCCTGACGGTGCTGGCCTATGACAGTTTCGTGTCGGAATGGGGCCCGGGGCCCGCGATCACCGCGGGCTTCGAGGCGGTCTGCGGCTGCCGGCTGAGGATCATCGGCGCGGGCGACGGCGCGGCACTTCTGGCGCGCGCGCGGCTCGAGGGGGGGCGGGGCGCGGCCGATGTGGTGGTCGGCCTCGATTCGAACCTCGTGGCGGCGGCGCGCGAGAGCGGCCTTTTTGCCCCCCACGGGGTGACGGCGGCGCTCGATCTGCCGGTCGCCTGGTCCGACCCCGATTTCCTGCCCTTCGACTGGGGCTGGTTCGCCTTCGTCCACGACCGCACGCGGCTTGCCGACCCGCCCGGCGGGTTCGAGGCGCTGGGGCAGTCGGATCTGCGCATCATCGTGCAGGATCCGCGCTCCTCCACGCCGGGGCTTGGCCTCGTGATGTGGGTCGAGGCCGCGCATGGGCCCCGCGCGGCCGAGATCTGGGCCGCACTCGCCGACAACATCGTGACGGTCACGCCCGGCTGGTCCGAAGCCTATGGCCTCTTTCTCGAGGGCGAGGCCGACATGGTGCTGAGCTATACGACCTCGCCGGCCTATCACCTGATCGCCGAGGGCGACGATACCAAGGCGGCCGCCCCCTTCGCCGAGGGGCATTACCTCCAGATCGAGGTGGCGGGCGTCCTCGAGGGCTCGGACAGCCCCGATCTGGCGCGCGCCTTCCTCGACTATCTGGTGTCCGAGGCGGCGCAGGCGGTCATTCCCGAAACGAACTGGATGTATCCCGCCGTGACCCCGGCCGCGGGCCTGCCGGCGGGGTTCGAGACGCTCCACCGGCCCGAGCGGTCGCTCTATCTCGATCCGGCAGAGGCCGAGGCGCTGCGCGGCCCGGCGGTGATGCGGTGGCGCGACGCGCTCTCGCGCTAGGCCCGCCGGCCTGGCCGGGGGCGATCGCGGCGGGCGCGCTCGGCGCGCTCTGCCTCGGCACGCTTGGCGTCCTCGCTTGGGCGGGGCAGGGGCAGGGGGGTGGCCTTGCAGCGGCCGATCTCGCGGCGGTGCGCTTCACCCTTGTGCAGGCGGCGATCTCGGCGGCGGTGTCGGTCGCGCTCGCGGTGCCGGTGGCGCGCGCGCTGGCGCGGCGGCGCTTTGCGGGGCGCGCGGCCTTCGTCACCGCGCTCGGCGCGCCCTTCCTCATGCCGGTGATCGTGGCGGTGCTGGGGCTGGTCGCGGTCTTCGGGCAGCGCGGCGCGCTCAATGCCCTCCTCGCGGCGCTCGGGCTGCCGGCGGTCGATGTCTACGGGGTGGGGGGGGTGGTGCTTGCGCATGTGTTCCTCAACCTGCCGCTTGCGGTGCGGATGATCCTGCACGGCTGGCAGGCGATCCCGGCCGAGCGGCTGCGCCTTGCGGCAAGCCTCGGCTTTGGCGCCCGCGACGTCGCGCGCCACCTAGAGCGGCCGATGCTGCGCGCGGTGGTGCCCGGCGCGCTGCTCGCGATCTTCCTCGTCTGCCTCGGCTCTTTCGCGGTGGCGCTGATCCTTGGCGGCGGGCCGCGGGCAACGACGGTAGAGCTTGCGATCTATCAGGCGGTGCGGTTCGATTTCGACCTCGGGCGCGCGGCCGTTCTGGGCCTCGTGCAGGCGGGGCTCTGCGCGGGGGCGGTGCTGGTGGCGGGCGCGCTCGCGGCGCCGAGCGGCTTCGGCCCCGGCGCCGGGCGGCGGATCGAGGCGCTGCCCGGCGCGGGCGGCTGGGTGGCACGAGTGCAGGATGGGGCGGTGCTGGGCGCGGCCGCGGTGCTGATCGGCGCGCCCCTCGCCGCGGTCGTCCTGCGCGGCCTGCCCGAGATCGCGACGCTGCCGCCCGCCGTCTGGCAGGCGGCGCTGCGCTCGGCGCTGATCGCGCCCCTCTCGGCTGCGGTCGCGGTCCTCGGGGCGGTCGCGCTCCTCGGCCCGATCCTGCGCGGCGGGGTCGGCGGGCGTATGGCCGAGGTCGCCGCGATGCTGCCCGTCGTCGCCTCGCCGCTGGTGCTGGGCGCGGGGCTGTTCCTGCTGATCTTTCCGTTTGTCGCGCCCGACCGGGTGGCGCTCGGGGTGACGGCCGCGCTCAATGGCGTGCTGGCGCTGCCCTTCGTGCTGCGCCTCCTGCTTGCGCCTGCGCGCGAGATCGCGGCGACGGACGGCCGGCTTGCCGCAGCACTCGGGCT
>JAUREX010000110.1 GCA_030834485.1 Gemmobacter sp. | reverse complement strand
AGGTGGTATTCCCGAAGGCGCTCGTGCGATCAAGGCGTCCGAGGCGTCCGAAGTCGAGCGCTTGCGACTAGACAAGTTTCCTGCCGAGGTCCGTGACCTGATCGAGGCGGGTGGCGGCGACGGAGAGCTTGAAGTTCACCGTGGCGACGCTGTCGGCGATGAGCCGCACATTGTCCACACGTTGCGGCCCGTAGCCGATGCGGCGCGCCTCGACCACCCGCACGCGCGCCCCGCGGCGGCAGAGCGCCCATGCGACCGCAAGGCCCATGATCCCCCCGCCCATCACCGCGACATCGGCCGTTGCCATTCCGCGCCCCCGCCCCCATGCTGCGCCCCGATCCATGGGATAGCCGCGATGAGCCCGATCGACCAGAGCGCGCCGACCCTCTGGCAGGGCGAGGTGCCCGTCTCGGCCCGCCATGCGGACCCCTATTTCGCGCTGAACGACCCGCTGGGCGAGGCGCGGCATGTCTTCCTGACCGGCAACGGCCTGCCCGGGCGCTTTGCCCCGGGCTTTGCGGTCGCGGAACTGGGCTTCGGGACGGGGCGCAACCTGCTCGTGACCGTGGCAGCCTGGCAGGCGGCGGGGGTGGCGGGGCGCTTCTCCTTCACCTCGTTCGAGGCCTGGCCGATGCCCGCGCCCGAGATGGCGCGCGCGCTCGGCGCGCTGCCGGAGCTTGCGCCGCTGATGCCTGCGCTGCTCGGCCCCTGGGGGGCGGGTGCGCGGCGCTTTGCGCTCGGGCCCTGCGATGTCGCGGTGATCGTGGGCGACGCGCGCGCGACCCTGCCCGGCTGGCAGGGGGCGGCGGATGCGTGGTTTCTCGATGGCTTTGCGCCCGCCAAGAACCCCGAGATGTGGGAGGGGCCGCTGCTGGCCGAGGTCGCGCGCCACACCCGCCCCGGCGGGACGGCCGCGACCTATAGCGCTGCGGGCGCGGTGCGGCGGGGCTTGCAGGCGGCCGGATTTCACGTCAATCGCGTGGCCGGGCACGCGGGCAAGCGGCACATGAGCGTGGCGGCGCTGGGGCAGGACGGGCGATGACGGAACAGAACACGCGCCTCGGCATCTGGCTGATGATCGCGGCGGTCTTCATCTTCGCGATGCAGGACGGCCTCTCGCGCCATCTCGCGACCGAATACAACGTGCTGATGGTGGTGATGATCCGCTATTGGTTCTTCGCCCTCTTCGTCGTGGCGCTGGCTGCGCGCAAGGCCGGCGGCATCCGCGCCGCGGCGCGCACGCGCTTTCCGCGGCTGCAGATCCTGCGCGGGCTCCTGCTCGCCGGAGAGGTCTGCGTCATGGTGCTGGCCTTCGTGCTGCTCGGCCTGATCGAGAGCCATGCGGTCTTCACCTCATACCCGCTCCTCGTCGCGGCCCTCTCGGGCCCGATCCTCGGTGAGCGGGTGGGCTGGCGGCGCTGGACCGCGATCGGCATCGGCTTTGTCGGCGTGCTGATCGTGCTCCAGCCCGGGGTGGCGGTCTTTTCGCCCGCGGCACTGGTGCCGCTGCTCGCGGCGTCGATGTTCGCGCTCTACGGGCTGCTCACGCGGCATGTGGGGCGCGGCGGCGACAGCTCGGCCGTGAGTTTCTTCTGGACGGGCGTTGTCGGGGCGGCGGCGATGACGGTCGTAGGCATCTGGTTCTGGGAGCCGATGACACCCGGCGACTGGGTGTTCATGGGGATGCTGTGCTGCACGGCGGCGGCCGGGCATTACCTGCTGATCCGCGCCTATGAGGTCGCCGAGGCGAGCGCGGTGCAGCCCTTTGCCTACATGCAGCTCATCTTCGCGACGGCGGTCGGGATGATCGCCTTTCGCGAGACGATCGCCCCGAACGAGGTCGTGGGCGCGGCGGTGGTGGTGGGGGCGGGGCTCTTCACCCTCTGGCGGGCGCGGCTGCGCGAAAAGAACGGCTGAGCGCGCCTTCACCCCGGCGCGACGCTGGGGCATGGTGCGCCCGCCATCACCGCAGGAGGACCGACGATGACCGACACAGCCGACGCGATCCGCGCCCTCGACGCGCCGAGCCTGCGCGCGCGCCTTGCCGACGGGAGCCTGAGCGCCGAAGCCGTGGCCGAGGCCTATCTCGCGCGCATCGCGGCGCGCGAGCCCGAGATCCGCGCCTTTGTCTGGCACGATCCGGCCCATGTGCGGGCGCGGGCGCGCGCGCTCGATGCAAGGCGCGCGGCGGGGGCACCGCTCGGGGCGCTGCATGGCATCCCGGTCGCAGTCAAGGATGTGATCGACACGGCCGGCATCCCGACCGAGAACGGCGCCCAGCGCGATCGCGGCCGGGTGCCGGCGCGGGACGCCCATGTGGTGGCGCGGCTGCTGGCCGAGGGCGCGATCCTCATGGGCAAGTCGGTGACGACCGAGCTTGCCTTTCTCCACCCCGGCCCGACGCGCAACCCGCGCGCGCCCGGCCACACGCCGGGGGGGTCGTCCTCGGGCTCGGCGGCGGCGGTGGCGGACGGGATGGTGCTGGCTGCGATCGGGACGCAGACGGGCGGATCGGTCATCCGGCCCGCATCCTTTTGCGGCGTGGTGGGCTTCAAGCCCTCTTTCGGGGCGATCGGGCGCAGCGGGGTCCTGTTGCAATCGCACACGCTCGACACGGTGGGGGTCTTCGCGCGCAGCCCGGCCGAGGCGGCGATGCTGGGCGATGCGCTGATCGGGCCTGATGCGGGCGACGCCCAGAGCATCGACCGCCCGGCCCCGCGCCTTGCCGCGACGCTGGCCGGGGGGGTGGCGCGCGCGCCGGTCCTTGCGCTGATGCGGATGACCGGGTGGGAGCGTGCCGATCCGCGCATGCGCGCGGGGATCGAGGCGCTGGCCGGGCGCCTCGGCGTCGAGGTCTTCGAGGCCGATCTGCCCCCGACGCTTGCGCGTGCGCAGGATCTGCGCGGGCAGATCAACCTCGCCGAGATGGCGCATTATTACGCGGCCTATGGCGGGGCGGCGGCCGACCTGCTCGGCGCGCCCACGCGCGAGGCGATCGCGGCGGGCGCGGCCATTTCGGCGCCCGACTATATCGCGGCACTCGGGGCAGGGGCGGAGATCGCCGCCGAGCTTGCGCCCGTGTTCGCGCGCGCCGACGCGATCCTCTGCCCCTCCGCCCTCGGCCCTGCGCCCGAGGGCCTCGGGAACACGGGCGATTCGGTCTTCAACGGGCCCTGGACACTTCTGGGTGCGCCCGCCGTCAGCCTGCCCATGCTCGAGACCGCCGAGGGGCTGCCGATGGGGGTGCAGATCGTGGGCGCGCCGGGCGATGATGCGCGGCTCCTGCGCACGGCCGACTGGCTGATGGCGCGGGCCGCGCGCGGCTGAGGGCAGGGGGGGCTTGCGGCCAGCCGCCGCAGGCCCACATGCTGCATCATGCCCCACAACAACACCAACATCCCCGAACCCCGCCCCGATGTCCTCGTGCGTCCCAAGCTCGAGGGCGGGCGGCGCTTTGTCCTCAGCGCCCCGTTCGAGCCCGCGGGCGACCAGCCGACGGCAATCGCCGAGCTGGTCGCGGGCCTCGAGGGGGGAGAGCGCAATCAGGTCCTGCTCGGCGCGACGGGGACGGGCAAGACCTTCACCATGGCCAAGGTGATCGAGGCGACCCAGCGCCCCGCGATCATCCTCGCACCGAACAAGACCCTCGCCGCGCAGCTTTATGGCGAGTTCAAGGGCTTCTTCCCCGAGAACGCGGTCGAGTATTTCGTCAGCTACTACGACTATTACCAGCCCGAGGCCTATGTGCCGCGCACGGACACCTACATCGAGAAGGAAAGCCAGATCAACGAGGCCATCGACCGGATGCGCCATTCGGCGACGCGCGCGCTGCTCGAGCGCGACGATGTCATCATCGTGGCGTCGGTGTCGTGCATCTACGGCATCGGCTCGGTCGAGACCTATTCGGCGATGACGCAGGACCTCGAGGCCGGCAAGCTGGTCGAGCAGCGCCGCTTTCTGGCCGAGCTTGTGGCCCAGCAATACCGCCGCAACGATCAGGCGTTTCAGCGCGGCAGCTTCCGCGTGCGGGGCGACGCGGTCGAGCTCTGGCCCGCCCACCTCGAGGATCGGGCATGGCGCTTTTCGTTCTTCGGCGACGAGCTCGAATCGATCGTCGAGTTCGACCCGCTGACGGGGGCCAGGACGGGGGGCTACGACAAGATCCGCATCTATGCCAATTCGCACTATGTCACGCCGCGCCCGACGCTCCAGCAGGCGATCGAGTCGATCAAGATCGAATTGCGCCAGCGGCTCGACCAGCTGGTGACCGAGGGGCGGCTGCTCGAGGCGCAGCGGCTCGAGCAGCGCACCCAGTTCGACCTCGAGATGCTCGAGGCGACGGGCGTCTGCAACGGGATCGAGAACTATTCGCGCTATCTGACGGGGCGCAAGACCGGTGAGCCGCCGCCGACGCTCTTTGAATTCATCCCCGACCACGCGATCGTCTTTGCCGACGAAAGCCATGTCAGCGTGCCGCAGATCGGCGGCATGTTCCGGGGCGACTATCGGCGCAAGTTCACGCTGGCCGAGCACGGCTTTCGCCTGCCGTCCTGCATGGACAACCGCCCGCTCAAGTTCGAGGAATGGGACGCGATGCGCCCGCAATCGGTCTTCGTCTCGGCGACGCCCTCGGCGTGGGAGATGGAGCAGGCGGGCGGGGTCTTTGCCGAGCAGGTGATCCGCCCGACCGGCCTTGTCGACCCCGAGGTCGAGATCCGCCCCGTCGAGACGCAGGTCGACGACCTCCTCGACGAGGTGCGCCGCGTCGCGGCCACCGGCAACCGCGTGCTCGTCACGACGCTGACCAAGCGCATGGCCGAGGATCTGACCGAATATCTGCACGAACAGGGCGTGCGCGTGCGCTACATGCATTCCGACATCGACACGATCGAGCGCATCGAGATCCTGCGCGATCTGCGCCTCGGGGCGTTCGACGTGCTGGTGGGGATCAACCTCCTGCGCGAGGGGCTCGACATTCCCGAATGCGGGCTGGTCGCGATCCTCGATGCCGACAAGGAGGGGTTCCTGCGTTCGGAGACCTCGCTCATCCAGACGATCGGGCGCGCGGCGCGCAACGCCGAGGGGCGCGTCATCATGTATGCCGACCGCATCACCGGCAGCATGGAGCGCGCCCTGGCCGAGACGAACCGCCGCCGCGCCAAGCAGGTCGCCTATAACGAGGCCCATGGCATCACGCCCCAGACCGTGCGCAAGAATGTCGAGGATGTGCTCGCGGGCGTCTGGCAGGGCGACACCGACCAGTCGCGCATCACCGCCAAGGTCGAACGCCCGGCGGCGGGCGCGAACCTCGCGGCCCATCTCGAGGCGCTGCGCACCGCAATGCGCAAGGCCGCCGAGAACCTTGAATTCGAGGAAGCCGCGCGGCTGCGCGACGAGGTGCGCCGGCTCGAGGCGGTCGAACTTGCGGTGGCCGACGATCCGCTCGCGCGCCAGTCCGAGGTCGCCGAGGCGGTCGAGGAGGCGGTCAAGGCGCGCGGCCGCAGCACCGCCGGCCGCCCCGGCCAGCGCGGCGGCAAGGCGCGCCGGGGCGCGCGATGACGGCCCCCGACGATCTGCCCGACGCGATCCACCGGCTGCGGCTGCGGGTCTATTACGAGGACACCGACCTCGCGGGGATCGTCTATTACGCGAATTATCTGCGCTTCATCGAGCGCGGCCGCAGCGAATGGGTGCGCGCGCGCGGGATCGACCAGATCGCGCTCAGGCGCGATGCCGACATCGTCTTTGCCGTCCGCCGGGTCGAGGCCGATTACCTCATCCCCGCCCGCTTCGACGACGAGATCGAGGTGACGACCAGGCTTGTTGAGCTCGGGGGCGCGCGAATCGTCGTCGACCAGCAGGTGCTGCGCGCGGGCGCGGTGCTCTTTGCCGCGCGCGTCACGCTCGCGTGCCTGACATCGACCGGCCGCCCGGCGCGGCTGCCCGCGGCGCTGCGCGCGCGCCTCGCGCCCCCCGCCCCCTAACAGGATGCGGACGGGGGCCGTTTCACTGAACGAGGCCCTTGGCGCTGGCACCGAAGGTTGCTAGCCTGAGGGATCATTCGTTGAAACCTGCCGGCCCGGGATACGATGCGCCACAGCCTGCCCATAGCGCCGCAGTTCTACGTCACGGCGCCGCAGACCTGCCCCTATCTGCCGGGGCGGATGGAGCGCAAGCTGTTCACCGCGATTCAGGGCGAACAGGCAGAAAAGCTCAACGACGCGCTCTCCAAACAGGGGTTCCGCCGGTCGCAGAACGTGCTCTATCGCCCGTCCTGCGCGGAATGCTCGGCGTGCCTGTCGGCGCGGATCCGGGTTGCGGATTTCACCCCCTCGCGCGGGCAGCGGCGCGTCCTGCGCCGCAACGCCGACCTCGAGCGCAGCGTCGCGAGCGCCTGGGCGACCGAGGATCACTACGCGCTCTTTCGCCGCTATCTCGACAGCCGGCACGCCGATGGCGGCATGGCCGACATGGACATGTTCGAATTCGCCGCGATGATCGAGGAATCGCCCATCCGCTCGCGGCTGGTCGAATACACCCGCCCCCCCGCCGAGGGCGAGCGCGGCCGCCAGCTCATCGCCGCCTGCCTGACCGACATTCTCGATGACGGCCTCTCGCTCGTCTATTCCTTCTACGATCCCGACATGCAGCGCCGCAGCCTCGGCACGCAGGTGATCCTCGATCACGTCGACCTCGCGCGGATCGCGGGGCTGCCTTACGTCTACCTCGGCTACTGGGTGCCCGGCAGCGAGAAGATGGGCTACAAATCGGGCTTCGACGCGCTCGAGATCTTCAAGGGCCGCGTCTGGCAGCCGATCGGCGACCCCGCCAGCCATGACGCGAGCCTCCACCCCCTCTCGGTCGATCCGATCGCCGAGCAGGTCGCGCGCATCACCCTGCCCGACGGGCTGGTGCGACCGCGCTAGCGCCCTAGGCCCCCAGTCCCCCAGGTCCCTAGGCCGCGGGCATCCGCGCCTCGACCATGCCGGCAAACCACGAGCAGCCGAACGGGATCGCGCTGTCGTCGAAATCATAGGCGGGGTTGTGGACCATCGCCGTGTCGCCGTTGCCCATCAGGATATAGGCGCCGGGGCGCTCCTCGAGCATGTAGGCGAAATCCTCGCCCCCCATCAGCGGCGGCACCTCGCGCGTGGGCGTGCCCGCGACGGCGCGCGCGACCTCGGCGGCATGGACCGTCTCGCGGTCGTGGTTGACCATCACCGGATAGCCGCGGTCATAGCGCAGATGCGCCACCGCCCCGAATGCCTCGGCGGTCGCACGCGCGATGCGCCCGATCCGCTCCTCGGCGAGCGTGCGCACCTCGGCCTCGAGCGTGCGGACCGTGCCGCGCAGCTCCACCGTCTGGGGGATGATGTTGTAGGCCTCCGAGCCCGTGCGGAACGAGGTGACCGAGACCACCACACTCTTGAGCGGATCGACATTGCGCGAGGCAACCGTCTGCAGCGCAAGCACGACATGCGAGGCGACAACGGTCGTGTCGATCGTCTCATGGGGCTTGGCGGCATGCCCGCCCTTGCCCTCGAGGGTGATCGTGAACTGGTCGGTCGCGGCAAAGAACGGCCCGGGGCGGATCGCGAAGGTGCCGACGGGCAGGCCGGGCATGTTGTGCATCCCATAGACCTCGGCGATGTTCCAGCGCGCCATCATGCCGTCGGCGCACATCTCGCGCCCGCCGCCGCCGCCCTCTTCGGCGGGCTGGAAGATCACGACCGCGGTCCCGTCGAAATTGCGCGTCTCGCAGAGGTATTTCGCCGCCCCGAGCAGCATCGCCGTATGCCCGTCATGGCCGCAGGCATGCATCCGCCCCGCCACCTTCGAGGCATGGGGCGCGCCCGTGATCTCCTGGAGCGGCAGCGCATCCATGTCGGCCCTGAGCCCGACGACGCGCCCCGCGGTATCCGTGCGCCCCCGGATGACACCCACGACCCCGGTGCGCCCGATCCCCGTCACCACCTCGTCGCAGCCGAACCCGCGCAAAAGCTCCGCAACCTTGCCCGCGGTGCGGTGCACCTCGAACAGAAGCTCGGGGTTTTCATGGAAATCCCGCCGCCAGGCGGTGATCTCGGGCAGAAGCTCGGCAAAGCGGTTCTTGACGGGCATGGGGGCCTCCGGCGCTGGAACAGCTCCAGCATGGCCCCAGCCGGCGCAAACCGCAACCCTCGGCGGTCACGCCCCGCAGCCTGCGCCCGAAGGCGACCGCGCGCGCCAGCGCATCGGCGAGGATGC
>JAUREX010000010.1 GCA_030834485.1 Gemmobacter sp. | reverse complement strand
CGTGGGGTTTCTCGCGGGCGTGTTCGGGATCGGCGGGGGCGCGATCTCGGTGCCGGTCTTTTTCGAGGTCTACCGCATCCTCGGCCAGCCGGACGAGACGGCGATGCCGCTGGCGGTCGGCACTTCCCTTGCGGTGATCGTGCCCACGGCCCTCAACAGCGCGCGGGGGCATTACCTGCGCGGGAGCGTCGATCTGGAGCTGCTCAGGCTCTGGGCGCTGCCGATCCTGGGCGGGGTGTGCGCCGGGGCGCTGATCGCGAGCGTCTCGGCGCCGGCGGTGTTTCAGATCGCCTTCGTCATCGTCGCGGCCGTCAACGCCACCAAGCTGCTGAGCGGGGGCGCCGGGTGGCGGCTGTCGGATGCGCTGCCGGGGCGGTGGGTGCTGCGGGCCTATGGGGCGGTGATCGG
The DNA here is from genome assembly GCA_030834485.1 of Gemmobacter sp. Classification (GTDB taxonomy): domain Bacteria; phylum Pseudomonadota; class Alphaproteobacteria; order Rhodobacterales; family Rhodobacteraceae; genus JAUREX01. The sequence goes on along the minus strand of JAUREX010000010.1, from coordinate 26,639 downwards.
GCTGTTCTCGGCGCTGATGGGGATCGGGGGCGGGGCGATCTCGACCCTCGTGATGACGCTGCACGGGGTCGCGATCCATCGCGCGGTGTCGACCTCGGCGGGCGTCGGGGTGCTGATCGCGGTGCCGGGCACGATCGGCTATGTGATCGCGGGCTGGGGCACGCCGGGGCTGCCGGCGGATGCGACGGGGTTCGTCTCGTGGCTGACCTTCGCGATCGTGCTGCCGGCGTCGCTCCTGACGACGCGGTTCGGGGTAAGGGTGGCGCATCGGCTGTCGCGCCGCACGCTCGAGACCGCGTTCGGGCTCTTCCTCCTCGTGATGTGCCTGCGCTTTGCGGTCGAGATCGTCGCGGGAGGCTGAGGCCGCGCGCGATCAGCGCCAGACGCCGAGGTGCTCCTGCATCCAGAGGGCGCAGCGGCGGTTCGCATCGAAGCGCGCCGCCCCCTCGATCGCGACCTGATGGAGCGCGTCGGGGGCGTGGTGCTCGGCCATGAAGCGCAGCTGCGCGGCATCGGCGACCGCGAGGATCGGGACGCCACGCCGCGCGAGATTGCCCGAGATCCACACATCGTCGACCGCCCAGAGGACGGGCGGGATCTCGCGAAAGCTGGCATCGAAGAACGAGGGGCGCACGACGACGCCGCCATAGCCTTCGGCGATGTCGATGCGGCCCGTGCGGCGCACGAGGCGGCGGATCGCCTTGCGCTCGGGCGGGACGCGGGCGGCGCCGCCATGGCGGGCGATCTGGACGGCGCGCGCCACCAGATAGCGCCAGTCGCGCGCCCGGCGCTGAAGGATGGCGCGCGGCCCCGCGACCGGGGGCAGCGGCAGGCCGAGCGCATCGAGGTTCATCCCGGCGGCGGCGACGGCCGCGAAGGGGTGGGCGCGCTGCGCCTCGATCAGGCCGCGCGCCCAGCCCGGGCCATAGAGCACATCATCGTCGCAATAGAGGATCGGGGTGTCGGCGCTGCGGTGACGCTCGACCGCGTGGAGGATCTTGGTCGCGGGGCCGAGGTCCTCGTCGACGCGCACGATCTCGACCCCGGGCGGCACGCGCGGCAGCGTGCCGTCATGGTCGGGAAAGCGGCGGTAGCGGCGCGGCAGGTAGAGCTCGATCGCCACATCGCCGATGTCCTGCGCCAAGAGGGCGGGCAGGACGCGCTCGAGCGCGGCAAAGCGGCTGGGGATGCTCGAGAGGCTGATGACCGCCATGGAAATACCCGGACGAATGGCCCCTGCCGCGCGATGCGCCGGCGGCCGGGCGATGGCGGCCGATAGGCCGAAGGCGGGGCGGTTTGCAACCCGAAACGACAAGGGGCCCCGTGCGGGGCCCCCTGGTGTTCATGCGCGCGACTGGCGCGGGATCACATCATCCCGTCCATGCCGCCCATGCCGCCGCCCATGGCGGGGGCCTTGTCCTCTTTCGGACGGTCGGCGATCATCGCCTCGGTCGTGATGAGGAGCGAGGCGACCGACGCGGCATCCTCGAGCGCGGTGCGCACGACCTTGGCGGGGTCGATCACGCCGAACTTGAACATGTCGCCGTATTCCTCGGTCTGGGCGTTGAAGCCGAAGGTCGAATCGTTCGATTCGCGGACCTTGCCGGCAACGACGGCACCGTCGACACCCGCGTTGGTCGCGATCTGGCGCAGCGGCGCCTCGAGCGCGCGGCGCACGATGGCGACGCCAGCGTCCTGGTCCGAGTTCGCGCCGGTGAGGCCCGCGAGCGTCTTCGACGCCTGGATAAGGGCGACGCCCCCGCCGACGACGATGCCTTCCTGGACGGCGGCGCGGGTCGCGTTCAGCGCGTCATCGACGCGGTCCTTGCGCTCCTTCACCTCAACCTCGGTCATGCCGCCGACGCGGATGACGGCAACGCCGCCCGCGAGCTTGGCGACACGCTCCTGCAGCTTTTCGCGGTCGTAGTCCGAGGACGTCTCTTCGATCTGCGTGCGGATCTGGGCGACGCGGGCCTGGATCTCGGCCTTGTCGCCGCTGCCGTCGACGATCGTGGTGTTGTCCTTGTTGATCGAGATCTTCTTGGCGCGTCCGAGCATGTCGAGGCCGACGTTCTCGAGCTTCATGCCGAGATCGTCCGAGATGACCTGCCCGCCGGTCAGGATCGCGATGTCCTGCAGCATCGCCTTGCGACGATCACCAAAGCCCGGCGCCTTGACGGCCGAGATCTTGAGGCCGCCGCGCAGCTTGTTGACGACGAGGGTCGCGAGAGCCTCGCCCTCGACATCCTCGGCCACGATCAGGAGCGGACGCTGCGACTGGATGACGGCCTCGAGCAGCGGGACCATCGGCTGGAGCGACGAGAGCTTCTTTTCGTGCAGGAGGATGTAGGCATCCTCGAGCTCGGCGATCATCTTGTCGGCGTTGGTGACGAAATAGGGCGAGAGATAGCCGCGGTCGAACTGCATCCCCTCGACGACTTCGACCTCGGTCTCCATCCCCTTGTTCTCTTCGACGGTGATGACACCCTCGTTGCCGACCTTCTGCATCGCATCGGCGATCTGGCGGCCGATCGAGGCTTCGCCATTGGCCGAGATGGTGCCGACCTGCGCGACCTCGTCGCTGTCCTTGACGGGACGCGAGGCGGCCTTGATCGCGGCGACGACCTTTTGCGTCGCGAGGTCGATGCCACGCTTGAGGTCCATCGGGTTCATGCCGGCGGCAACCGCCTTCATGCCCTCGCGCACGATCGCCTGGGCGAGGACGGTGGCGGTGGTGGTGCCGTCGCCGGCCTCGTCATTGGTGCGCGAGGCGACTTCCTTCACCATCTGCGCGCCCATGTTCTCGAACCGGTCGGCCAGTTCGATTTCCTTGGCGACGGTCACGCCGTCCTTGGTGATGCGGGGCGCACCGAACGACTTCTCGATCACGACATTGCGGCCCTTGGGGCCGAGGGTCACCTTCACCGCATCGGCGAGGATGTTGACGCCGCGCAGCATCCGGTCGCGGGCATCGGTGTCAAAACGTACGTCCTTGGCAGCCATTGTGCTGTCTCCTGACTAGGGTTTTTCGGAAGGGAAAGGCGTCGCTCAGGCGATGATGCCGAGGATGTCGCTTTCCTTCATGATGATGAGCTCTTCGCCGTTGAGCGTCACCTCGGTGCCCGACCACTTGCCGAACAGCACCCGGTCGCCCGGCTTCACGGCCATCGCGATCAGCTCGCCCGAATCCTTGCGCGCGCCTTCGCCGGCGGCGACGATCTCGCCCTCGGCGGGCTTTTCCTTGGCGGTGTCGGGAATGATCAGACCGCCCTTGGTCTTTTCGTCGCTCTGGACGCGGCGGACCAGCACGCGGTCATGCAGCGGTTTGAATGCCATCTGATAGGTCTCCCATGAGGTTCAGGTCCATTGGCACTCATCTGGCCTGAGTGCCAACGACGGCGAGATAAGGACGCCCCGGCGCGGTGTCAAGGGCTCGCGGCTGTGCCGGAGACGATGATGCGAAGGGGCGAGGCGCACCCCTGCCCCGCCGGGCCGAGGCCGGGACATGCGCGCGATGCAAAAGGCGAGGTGGCGCACCCGACAGGATTCGAACCTGTGACCTCTGCCTTCGGAGGGCAGCACTCTATCCAGCTGAGCTACGGGTGCCTGTGCGAGCTATAGCGGCACGCGGCCGCGGGCGCAACCGCCGCCTCAGCCGAAGAGGTCGTGGCAGAATTCGAGCGCATCGCAGAGCGCATCGACCTCGGCCGGCGTGTTGTAGAGGGCAAACGACGCCCGGCAGGTCGCGCCCATGCCCAGATGCTGCATGAGCGGCATCGCGCAATGCGTGCCCGCCCGCACCGCGATGCCGCGCTTGTCGAGCACGGTCGAGATGTCATGCGCATGCGCCGCGCCCTGGAGCGTGAACGAGAAGATCGCGCCGCGATCGGGCGCGCTGCCCTGGACATTGAGCCAGTTGAGGCCCGCGAGGCGCGCCTGCGCATAGTCGCGCAAGGCGGCCTCGTGGCGGGCGACATTCTCCATCCCGAGCGCCATGAGATAGTCGAGCGCGACGCCGAGCCCGATCTGCTGCACGATGCCGGGGGTGCCGGCCTCGAACTTCATGGGCGGGTCCGCATAGCTCACGCCCTCGCGCGTGACCTCGCGGATCATGTCGCCGCCGCCGAGGAAGGGGCGCATCTCGGCCTGGCGGTCGCGCGCGATCCAGATCGCGCCCGACCCCGAGGGGCCATAGAGCTTGTGGCCGGTGACGGCGTAGAAATCGCAGCCGATCGCGCCGAGATCGATGGGCATGTGCACCGCCGCCTGGCTGCCGTCGACCAGCACCGGCACGCCGCGCGCGCGCGCCCCGGCGCAGATCGCGGCGACATCGACGATGGTGCCGAGCACGTTCGACATCTGCGTGACCGCGATCAGCCGCGTGCGCGGCCCGACCGCGGCCAGCACCCGCTCGGGGTCGAGGCTGCCGTCGGCCTCGGGTTCGACCCAGCGCAGCACGACGCCCTGACGCTCGCGCAGGAAATGCCAGGGCACGATGTTGGCGTGGTGTTCGAGCACACTGAGCACGATCTCGTCGCCCGGGGCCATGCGGGGCGCGGCCCAGCCGTAGGAGACGAGGTTGATCCCCTCGGTCGTGCCCGAGGTAAAGACGATCTCATCCTCGTGCGGGGCCTTGAGGAAGCGCGCGATGGTGCCGCGCACGGCCTCGTATTTGTCGGTCGCGAGGTTCGAGAGATAGTGGAGCCCGCGGTGGACGTTGGCGTATTCCTCGGCGTAGGCGCGCGTCACCGCCTCGATCACCGCGCGCGGCTTTTGCGCCGAGGCGCCGTTGTCGAGATAGACGAGCGGCCGACCGTTCACCTGGCGCGACAGGATCGGGAAATCGGCGCGGATGGTTTCGAGGTCGAACATCACGCGGCCCCCCCGACCGAAGTGAGCAGCGCCAGAAGCACCGCAAAAAGCGCCATGCCGAAGACCATGAGGCCCAGCACGAGGCCGAGAAACACCCGCCAGAGGTTGCGAAACCCGTGCACCTCGGCGACGAAATTCGTGAGCAGCCAGAAGAAGAGCCCGACGCTCGCAAGCCCGATCAGGCCCGCAAGCGGCGCGAGGATGATGCCCGCGAAGGTCTGCACCGCCTGCACCACCACAAGCACCATCTGCATCCAGACCATGACGACGAGGACCTCGCCGAACTCGCCCGTGCCGCCGAGGCGCGCGCCCACGATCGTGACCGTCGCCGCCCCGAGGAGGGTAAAGGCCGCCTGCATCACCGCGAGCATGAGCGGCGAGGGCAGGCCCGCGGTGCCGGGCGGGGTGGGCGCGATCTGTCCGAAGCCCCCGAGCGTCACCCAGATCAGCAGGACCGACAGCACCGAGGCGAGCGCGAGCGCCCCCCAGACGACCTCGGCCGGCAGGTTCGCCGCGATCATGCGCCGCGCGCTGGCGCGGGGCTCGAGGATCGCCTCGCGCAAGAGGATCGCCGGGGCGGGCAGGATGGCGGACATGACGCTCAGACCCTCTCGGCCGTCGCGGGTGACTCGGCCGCGATCAGCATGCCGAGCCAAAGATAAAGGAAACCCGCGAAGGCCACAATTCCGACGCCGCCCGAAACCGCACCGCGCCCCAGCACCGCCTCGAGCGCGGCATGGATCAGGACGGCCGGCTGCACCGCCAGAAGCGCCCAGAAGAGCGCCATGCGCGCCCCGAACCAGCTGCCCCGCCCGCCGAGGAGGCGCGCGACGATGCGGCTTGCGGCCGCGAGCGCATAGGCAAAAAGCGGCAGCACGAACACCGCCCCCATCAGCGCGCCGCCGATGCGCGCATCGAGCGGGATCGCGGGGTCGCGCGCGGCCGCCGCCGTCGCGGCCGGGATCTGCCCCACGACCACCAGCGCCGCCGCCCCCATCAGCACCGCGAGCGCGCGATCCTCGCGCGCGGGGCCCGCCAGCAGCGCGCGGATGGCGCCGCGCGGATCGCGCCAGGTGCCGATGATCCGGCTGATGAGCGTCATTCAGTCCGCTTCCCGCCCGAACCAGCCCGCAAGCCGCGCCTCGACCGCGCCCGCAAGCGCCGGGTCCTCTATCTCGGCCACCGCCTCGGCGAGGAAGGCGAGCACGAGGAGCGCCTCGGCCTCGGCCGGCGGCACGCCGCGCGAACGCAGGTAGAAAAGCGCCGTCTCGTCGATCGCGCCGGTGGTAGAGCCGTGGCTGCACTTCACGTCGTCGGCATAGATCTCGAGCTCGGGCTTGGCGAGCGACTGGCTCGCGTCATCGAGCAGCAGCGCCTGGCTGATCTGATAGCCGTCGGTCTTTTGCGCGCCGGGGCGCACGAGGATCTTGCCCTGGAACACCCCGACCGCGCCCTCGCGCAGGACGCGCTTGAAGACCTGCCGGCTCTCGCAGCCCTCGGCGGCGTGGGTCATGAACACCGTGTCGTCATGGAGCGCGCCTGCGCCGGCGACGAGCGCGCCCGCGACATGGGCCGCCGCCCCGTCGCCGAGGATGTCGACGACCGTCTCGTTGCGCATGAGGCCGGCCGAGCCCGAGAGCGTGAAGGATTTGAGCGTCGCCCCCGCCCCGAGGCGGGCGTGAAGGTGGCTCTGGCATGGATGGGCGATCACCCGCGGCTCGATCCGGATGTGGTGGAGCGCCGCCCCGGCGCCGATCTCGGCCTCGATCAGATGAAGGCTGCGCGCGCCCCCACCGAGCGTCTCGATCAGCGTGAGCGAGGCGCCCGGATCGACCCGCAGGAGGTGGCGCAGGAGCACATCGCGCGCCCCCCCGGCCGTGCGGCAGATGATCTCGACCGGCAGGCGTGCGGGCCGGGTGGCGCGGATCACCACCCCGTCCGGGGCGCGCGCGGCATTCAGCGCCGCGAAGGGCCGCGCGACGGCCGCATGGGCAGCACCCTCGATCGCACCGTGCAACTCGCGCGCCCAGTGGATATCGGCCGCGCCCGCCACCGAGAGGGGCGCGATCTCGACCCCGGCCGCGGCCGGATCATCCGAGGCGGCAGCATCGAAGGCGCCATCGACAAAGACGAGGCGGACGCGCGCGATCCCCTCGAAGGCGCTCGGCTCGGCGCTGGCCTCGGCCGGATCGGGGAGCGGGGCGTTGAAGCCCGCGGGGTCGGTATAGCGCCAGTATTCGTCGCGCCGCTGCGGCAGGCCCATGGCGGCAAGGCGCGCGGCCCCCGCGGCCTGCGCCGCGGCAAGCCAGCCGCCCTGCGCCGGGGCGGGCAGCACCTCGAGCAGCGCCGCGAGCGCGGCCGGGTCAGCCTTGGGGCGCGCCATCACGCCACCTCGGCGAGGATGTCGGCGTAGCCGTTCCGCTCAACCTCGAGCGCAAGCTCGGGCCCGCCGGTGCGCACAATCCGCCCCTCGGCCATGATGTGGACCACATCGGGGCGGATGTGATCGAGCAGGCGCTGGTAATGGGTGATCACGAGGAACCCGCGGCCCGCGTCGCGCAGCGCGTTCACGCCATCCGAAACGAGCTTCATCGCATCGACATCGAGGCCCGAGTCGGTCTCGTCCAATATGCACATGCGGGGTTCGAGGAGCGCCATCTGCAGGATCTCGTTGCGCTTCTTCTCGCCGCCCGAAAAGCCCACGTTGACCGGGCGCTTGAGCATCTCGGGGTCGATCCTGAGGGTCGCGGCCTTGGCGCGCACGAGTTTGAGGAAATCGCCCGCCGACAGCTCGGCCTCGCCGCGCGCCTTGCGCTGGGCGTTGAGCGCGGTGCGCAGGAAGGTCATGTTGCCCACGCCGGGGATCTCGACCGGATACTGAAAGGCGAGGAAGAGGCCCGCCGCCGCGCGCTCCTCGGGCTCCATGCCCAGCAGATCCTCGCCCGCGAGCGTCGCGGAGCCGTCCGTCACCTCATAGCCCTCGCGCCCCGCGAGGACATAGGAGAGGGTCGATTTCCCCGAGCCGTTCGGGCCCATGATGGCGTGGACGCGGCCCGCCTCGACGGTCAGATCGACGCCCTTGAGGATGGGTTTGCCGCCGTCCTCGAGCCGGACGTGAAGGTTGCGGATCTCAAGCATGGTGGTTTCCCTCTTGTTCGATGGCGACGCGCCGTCTGCGGCGCAACTGGCGCATGCGTTCCTGAAGCAGATGCGGTTCGAGCTGTGCGCCGACGCGGAGGCAGATGTCGCGCACCTCTGCCTCGGACAGATAGGGCAGCGCAGGCAGGATGAAATCGTTGTGCTTGATCGCCCGCGTGGCGAGGCGCAGCGCAACTGTGGCGACGAAGCCCGCACGCTCGCGCACAGGGTGATGCACGATCGACCCGAGGTCTTGGCGCACCATGCCCATGAGGATGTCCGGGTCGGTCCGCATGGCGGCGGGGCTGATCAGCCCCGGCGCGCGCTCGGCCATGTCGGCATGGGTGAAGCGATCCTGCTCGACGAGATGCGTGAAGCAGAAGCACTCATCATTGAGGGGCTTGCGCGCGGGGTCGAGGTCGGCGCTGTAGCGACGGCGCAGATCGAAAAGCCAGTCGAGCACGGGCGCCGACCAGCGCGTGAAGGCGAAGATCGCGCGATGAAGCTGCCGGCCGCCCGCATGGCGCATGAAGACGTCATTGGCCGGCAGCGGCTCGATCCTGACCCCGAGCGCATCCTCGGGCGAGGTCTCGAGCCGCGCGAAGAGCGGCGCGGGGTCGGCCGAGAAATAGACATCGGGCTCGATCAGCCAGAAGCGATCCGCATCGGGGCGGGCGGCGCGCAGCGCATAGAGGAAATAGTCGCCGCAGCGCCAGCCCCAGTCGGGCAGGACGCGCAACCCCTGCCCCGCGACCCAGGCATCGTCGATGTCGACGACCGGCAGCGGCAGATCGAGGCCCGCGGGGCGGTTGTGAAAAACGACGACCAGATCCGCGCCGAAGACGGGCGCAAGCTGGGCATGGAGGCGCCGGGCTTCCTCGCCCCAGACATGCGTGCGGATGGCGGCGATGGTGCGCACGATCCTCAGCCGAGCGAAACGGCGGTGCCCGAGGCCGAGACCATGAGCATGTTGTTGATGACCTCGTAATCGAGATCGACGCCGACGACCGCCTCGGCACCAAGGGCAGCCGCGCGTTCCTGCATCTCGTGCAGCGCAAGCGCGCGCGCCTTGGCCAGTTCCTGCTCATAGGCGGCCGAGCGTCCGCCGACGATGTCGCGGATCCCCGCGAAGAGGTCGCGGAAGATGTTGGCGCCGAGGATCGCCTCGCCGGTGACAATGCCGCGATAGGCGGTGATGCGGCGTCCGTCGATGGAGGGCGTGGTGGTGACGATCATCCCCGCCCCCCTCAGCCCACGCTGCCTTCGAGGCTGATCGCGACGAGGCTCTGCGCCTCGATCGCGAATTCCATCGGCAGGGCCTGCAGCACCTCGCGGCAGAAGCCGTTGACGACGAGCGCGACCGCCTCTTCCTCATCCATCCCGCGAGAGCGGCAGTAGAAGAGCTGGTCGTCATCGACCTTCGAGGTCGTCGCCTCGTGCTCGACCCGCGAGGAAGCGTTCCGGACCTCGATGTAGGGCACGGTATGCGCCCCGCATCGGTCGCCGATCAGCAGGCTGTCGCATTGGGTATAGTTGCGGCTGTTGGCGGCCTTGGGGTGCATCGAGACGAGGCCGCGATAGGTGTTCCGCGCCCGCCCCGCGCTGATCCCCTTGGAGACGATGCGAGACTTGGTGCGCTTGCCCAGATGCACCATCTTGGTGCCGGTGTCGGCCTGCTGGGCGTTGTTGGCGATCGCGATCGAATAGAACTCGCCCTGGCTGTCGTCGCCCCGCAGGATGCAGGAGGGGTATTTCCAGGTGATGGCGCTGCCGGTCTCGACCTGCGTCCACATGACCTTGGAGCGCGCGCCGCGGCAATCGGCGCGCTTGGTGACGAAGTTGTAGATGCCGCCGCGCCCCTCCTCGTCGCCCGGATACCAGTTCTGGACGGTCGAATATTTCACCTCGGCATCATCAAGCGCCACGATCTCGACCACCGCGGCGTGAAGCTGGTTCGTGTCGCGCTTGGGCGCGGTGCAGCCCTCGAGGTAGCTCACATAGGACCCGGCATCGGCGATGATGAGCGTGCGCTCGAACTGGCCGGTGTTCTCGGCGTTGATGCGGAAATAGGTCGAAAGCTCCATCGGGCAGCGCACGCCCGGCGGGATGTAGACGAAGGAGCCGTCGGAAAAGACCGCCGAGTTGAGGGTGGCGAAGAAATTGTCGGTCTGCGGCACGACCGAGCCGAGATAGCGGCGCACGAGGTCGGGATGCTCGCGCACGGCCTCGGAGATCGAGCAGAAGATGACGCCGGCCTTCTTGAGCTCCTCCTTGAAGGTCGTGCCGACCGAGACGCTGTCGAAGACCGCATCGACCGCGACCTTGCGCGCGGGCTCGCCCCCCGCCCCCTCGACCCCCGCGAGGATCATCTGCTCGCGCAGCGGGATCCCCAGCCGGTCATAGGTCGCGAGCAGCTTGGGGTCGACCTCATCGAGGCTCTTGGGCTTGGTCGCGAGGCTCTTGGGCTTGGCGTAGTAATACTGGTCCTGATAGTCGATCTCGGGATAGTTGAGCATCGCCCAGCGGGGCTCGGCCATCTTCTGCCAGCGCCGATAGGCAGCAAGCCGCCAGTCGAGCAGCCATTCGGGCTCGTTGTTCTTGGTCGAGATGAGGCGCACGATGTCTTCGGACAGGCCCTTGGGCGCGTATTCCGTCTCGATCTCGGTTTCCCAGCCGTGCTTGTAGCGCCCGGCCATCGCCTGAACGGTCTCGATCGTCTCGCGGTCCACCCCCTCGCGGATGTCGAGGGGCACGGGGTCGCGTGCGGGTTCGAGCGCTTCCATCCTTCGTTCCTTCCATCGCAGCGCCGGACTGCCGGCGGCGTTCTTCAGACGTGACGGGCCAGGTGGCGCGCACGGGCGCGCGTCCAGGCTTCGGCGAAACGCTCCACCGCGTCGCGACCCGTTCCCGGGCCGATCGAGATGCGGATCGCGCACCCCGATGTCTCGGCGTCGTGGCCCATGGCGCGCAGGACCGGGCTTGCCCGGACCTTGCCCGAGGAACACGCCGAGCCGGCCGAAACCGCGAACCCGGCGAGGTCCATCGCCATGACCTGCGTCTCTCCCTTCCAACCGGCCGTCGCGACGCAGAGCGTGTTGGGCAGCCGGTCGGTGTCATTTCCGACGAAAATAGTCCCCTTCCCGGCGGCGGACAATGCCGATTCTAGAATATTTCTAAGTTGGGACACTTCGTCCCAGACGCCCGCCGCCAGATCGCGCGCGGCCGCCTCGGCCGCGGCGCCGAAGCCCGCGATGGCCGCGACATTCTCGGTGCCTGCGCGGCGCCCCATCTCCTGCCCGCCGCCGCGAAGCTGGGGCGCAAGCTCGATGCCGCGCCGCAGGATCAGCGCCCCCACCCCCTTCGGCCCGCCGATCTTGTGGGCCGAGACGAGGCCCATGGCGATGCCGGACCAGTCGAAGGCAAAGGGGATCTTGCCGAAGCCCTGGGTCAGGTCGCTGACCGCGAGGCCCTCGGGCAGGTGCTGGATCACGCCCGTCTCGGAATTGGCGAGTTGGAGCGTGCTGGCGGCCGGATCGGCCACCGCGACAAGGCCCGAGTGCGCGACCGGCAGGACCGGGCGGCACCAGGCCGCGACCGCCTCATGCTCGACCGGGGCGCAGGCGAGCGAGCGGCCCCCGAGTGCGAGGGCCGCGGCCTCGGTCGCGCCCGAGGTAAAGACGATGTCGGCGCCCGCCGCCCCGAGCGCGTCCGCGACCTGGGCGCGCGCGCGCTCGACCGCGGCACGCGCCGCGCGCCCCTCGGCGTGCACCGACGAGGGGTTGCCGACCAGATCGAGGGCCGCAAGCATCGCCGCGCGCGCCTCGGGGCGCAGCGGCGCGGTCGCGTTCCAGTCGAGATAATCGCGCCCTGCCATGCCCGCCCGCCGCCGACGCCCCCCGCGGGGCGTCAGTCCTCGTCCACGACGCGAAAGAGCGAGGGCACCGCCGGGCAGGGCGTCAGCGCGTTCTGCACCACATCCGAGAGCCGGATCTGGTGGAGGAACACATAGACCTGCGCCGAGAGGCTCTCCCACAAACGATTCGTCATCGATTGCGCGCGCGTGCCCGAGACGCCCCCGCTCGCGCCCGCCCCCGCCTCGAGCGCCGAGACCGTCTCGTCGACCGCCTCCATCACCTCCGAGACGCGGATCGCATCGGGCGAGCGCGCCAGCCGGTAGCCGCCGCCCGGGCCGCGGACGGATTCGACCAGCCCCGCCCGGCGCAGCTTGACGAAGATCTGTTCGAGATAGGGCAGCGAGATGTCCTGCCGGCGCGAGATCTCGGCGAGCGACACGCGCCCGTCGCCCGGCGCCATCGCCAGATCGGCGAGCGCGACCATCGCATAGCGTCCCTTGGTCGAGAGCTTCATCGCCTTTTCCCCGAAGCCGGCAGCGGCCGGCGCGCCTCGCCATTGACGCCGGACGACCCGCGGCTTAACTCGTGGACCGGAACGTTCTGCCTCGCGGGGTCGGCGGCCTGAACGGGTCTAGATAGTCGTTCACGACAAATCAAGCGCGCCCTCGGCGCGCCGAGCGGAGCGCGACAGGGTATGCCCGAGGTAATCTTTGCAGGACCGGACGGCCGGCTCGAGGGGCGCTATCACCCCCAGCGCGACCGCGACGCCCCGATCGCCATCGTGCTGCACCCGCATCCGCAATACGGCGGCACGATGAACAACCGCGTCGTCTACAACCTGCATTATGCGTTCTACAATCTCGGCTTCACGGTGCTGCGGTTCAACTTCCGCGGGGTCGGGCGCAGCCAGGGCGAATACGACATGGGGGTGGGCGAGCTTTCCGACGCGGCCTCGGCGCTCGACTACCTCCAGTCGATGAACCAGAACTCCAAGCACTGCTGGGTGGCGGGGTTCTCTTTCGGGGCGTGGATCGGGATGCAACTCCTGATGCGCAGGCCCGAGATCACCGGCTTCGTGTCGGTCGCGCCGCCCGCGAACATGTATGATTTCAGCTTTCTCGCCCCCTGCCCCGCCTCGGGGCTCGTGATCAACGGGACCGCCGACAAGGTCGTGCCGCCCAAGGATGTCGCGGGCCTCGTGGCGAAGCTGCACGAGCAGAAGGGCATCACCATCACCCATACCGAGATCGAGGGTGCCGGGCATTTCTTCGAGGATGACGACGCCCACATGAAGCCGATGATCGAGACGGTCACGGGTTATGTCCGCCGCCGGCTGACCGAAGCGACGCGCTGATGTCGCCCGCCCTGCGGCCTCGCTGGGGGGCGATTTTTTCTGTATGCCATCGCATACCGGGCTTTCGCAGCCGGCGATTTGCGGCTATGAGGCGGCATCGAATCCGCTGCACCGAAGGGGCCGAAGATGACCAAGATCAAGGTAGCGAACCCCGTCGTCGAACTCGACGGCGACGAGATGACCCGCATCATCTGGGATTTCATCAAGAAGAAGCTGATCCTGCCCTATCTCGACATCGACCTGAAATACTACGACCTCGGGATCGAGGAGCGCGACCGCACCAACGACCAGATCACGATCGATGCGGCCCATGCGATCCGCGCGCATGGCGTGGGGGTGAAATGCGCCACCATCACCGCAGACGAGGACCGCGTGCGCGAGTTCGGTCTGAAGCAGATGTGGAAATCGCCCAACGGCACGATCCGCAACATCCTCGGCGGCGTCATCTTTCGCCAGCCGATCATCTGCCGCAACGTGCCGCGCCTCGTGCCCGGCTGGACGCAGCCGGTCGTCGTCGGCCGCCACGCCTTTGGCGATCAGTATCGCGCGACGGACTTCCGCTTTCCGGGCAAGGGCAAGCTCAGCATGAAGTTCGTGGGCGAGGACGGCACGGTGATCGAGCGCGAGGTCTATGACGCGCCGGGCTCGGGCGTCTACATGGCGATGTACAACCTCGACCAGTCGATCATCGACTTTGCGCGCGCGAGCATGAACTATGGCCTCGCGCTCGGCTGGCCGGTCTATCTCTCGACCAAGAACACGATCCTCAAGATCTATGACGGCCGCTTCAAGGACCTCTTCCAGAAGGTCTACGAGGAAGAATTCGAGGCCGCCTTCAAGGCCAAGGGCATCCATTACGAGCACCGGCTGATCGACGACATGGTGGCCTCGGCGCTCAAGTGGTCGGGCGGCTATGTCTGGGCGTGCAAGAACTATGACGGCGACGTGCAGTCCGACACGGTCGCGCAGGGCTTCGGCTCGCTCGGCCTCATGACCTCGGTCCTGATGACGCCCGACGGCAAGACGGTCGAGGCCGAGGCCGCGCATGGCACGGTGACGCGCCATTATCGCGAGCACCAGAAGGGCAAGGAGACCTCGACGAACTCGATCGCGTCGATCTACGCCTGGACCGGGGGCCTCAAGCATCGCGCCAAGCTCGATGGTAACGCGGCGCTGCTGAACTTCGCCGAGACGCTCGAGCGGGTGACGGTGCAGACGGTCGAGGACGGGTTCATGACCAAGGACCTCGCGCAGCTCGTCGGGCCCGGGCAGGGATGGCTCTCGACGATGGGCTATCTCGAAAAGGTCGACGAATACCTCAACCGCGCGCTCAGGGGCTGAGCGCGCTACCAGCGCCGGAGCGCCGCCTCGTCCTCGTCGCGGGCGGCGACCCAGTCCGTACCATCTGGGCGCGTCTCCTTCTTCCAGAAGGGGGCGCGCGACTTGAGGTAGTCCATCAGGAACTCGGCCGCCGCGAAGGCATCGGCGCGATGGCGCGCGGCGGTCGCGACCATCATGATCTGATCGCCCGGCCGCATCGGCCCGAAGCGGTGGATCACCAGCGCCTCGGCAAGGCCGAAGCGCGCGATCGCCTCGGCCCGGATCGCGCCGAGCGCGCGCTCGGTCATCCCCGGATAATGCTCGATCACCATCTCGGACATCGCGCCGCCATCGGCGCGCACGATGCCGCTGAAGGTCACGATCGCGCCCACATCGGGCAGGCCGCGCCCGAAGGCCGCCGCCTCGGCGCCGAAGTCGAAGGGCTCGGCCTGGACGCGGACCCCCACGGGTCAGCCCCCCGTCATGGGCGGAAAGAACGCGACCTCGCGCACGCCCGCGAGCGGGGCGTCGAGGTCGGCGAGGTCCTGATCGAGTGCCACCCGCACCGCCGCGAGATCGGCGAAGGCGGCCGCGTGGCGGTCATCCATCGCGCTTAGTTGCGCGACAAGCGCGCGCACGTCGGGCGCGGCCGTCTCGATCCGCTCGCGCCCGGCGCCGATGCGTTCGCGCAGCCACGCAAAATAGAGAACCTCGATCGTCGTCACCCGTTCATCGCCCCTCGTCGCGCAGATGCGGCAGCGCCTTGCGCAGATAGTCCCAGCCCGTCGCCAGCGTCAACGCCGCCGCGATCCAGATCAGCACGAGGCCTGCGCCCGTCGCCATGCCGGCGGCGCCGATGGTCGAGGGCAGCTCGCCCTCGCCCGCCCGGGGGGGGCGGCCGGCCTCGACATAGGCAAGGCCCGTCCCGAGAAAGAGCACCCCGATCGCGACCATCTGCGAGGTCGTCTTCCATTTCGCGAGCGGCGTGACCTTGAGCAGCGCGGCCCGGTCGCCGAGATATTCGCGCAGGCCCGAGACGAACACCTCGCGAAAGAGGATCGCGGCGGCCGGAATGATGAGCCAGGGGTTCATCCCCGAATAGCCGGTGATGACCATGATCGCGATCACGACCATCGCCTTGTCGGCGATCGGGTCGAGCATGGCGCCGAACCGCGTCTGCTGCTGCCAGGCGCGCGCGAGATAGCCGTCGAACCAGTCGGTGATCGCGGCCCCGATGAAGAGCGCGAGCGCGAACCAATCGGCCCAGGGCCGGCTGAAATAGAGAAACATGAGCGCGACGCCCGGTGCCGCAACCAGGCGCAGAACCGTCAGGATGTTCGGAACCGTCCAGCGCATGGGTGTTGCATACTCCAGTGCGCGGGCCCGCGAAAGGGGCAGCCACCCGTTGCCGCGCGCGCGGCGCGGTGCCATAAGGGTGCGTCCCAAGCGGAGATCGCGATGCTCAAGCTCCACCACTCCCCGACTTCACCCTATGTGCGCAAGGTGATGGTCCTGCTGGCCGAAACGGGCCAGAGCGCCGATGTCGCGCTCCTGCCCGCCTCGGGCTCGCCGATCGACCCGGGCACGATGCCGGTCACGCAGAACCCGCTCGGCAAGATCCCGGCGCTCGAGCGCCCCGACGGGCCGGCGCTCTTCGACAGCCGGGTGATCTGCCGCTATCTCGATGATCGCGCCAAGGCCGGCCTCTACCCCGCCGCGCCCCGCCTGTGGGAGACGCTGACGCTCGAGTCGATGGCAGACGGCATGGTCGATGCCGCGATCCTCATGGTCTACGAGAGCCGCCTGCGCCCCGAGGAAATCCGCCTGCCCGCCTGGGTCGAGGGGCAGTGGTCGAAGGTCGCGCGCGCGCTCGACATGCTCGAGGCGCGTTGGCTGCCCTATCTTTCGGGCCCGCTCTGCATGGGTCAGATCGCGCTCGGATGCGCGATCGGCTACATCGATTTTCGCCATGATGCGCGCAACTGGCGCGCGACGCGGCCTGGCCTTGCGGCATGGGATGCCCGCTTCACCGCGCGCCCGGCGATGGTCGCGACCCGCCCGCCCGCGGCCTAGGGGACCGCACCAATTGCGCGCAACCTGAGGCAATTGGCCTCTGGACGCTCGCGGGTTGCAGGGATACATACCCGCACGAATTCCGCCGCGCCGGGCCAACCGGCGCGCGCCGTTCCGTCAGGGGGGGCTTGCGTGCTCCGCGGCCCTGATGGCCAGTCGAAGGAGTGCGAAGTTGGCCCAAGCAGAAGACCCCGCCGGCACCCGCCGCGATTTCCTCTATTTCGCAACCGCGGGCGCGGGCGCGGTCGCGACCGGGGCGGCCGTCTGGCCCCTCGTCAACCAGATGAACCCGTCGGCCGATGTCCAGGCGCTGGCCTCGATCTTCATCGATGTGAGCGCGGTCGAGGTCGGCACGCAGCTGACGGTCAAATACCTCGGCAAGCCCGTGTTCATCCGCCGCCGCAGCGAGGAAGAGATCGAGGCCGCGCGCGCCGTTGAGCTGGGCGAGCTGATCGATACCTCCTCGCAGAACCCCAACCGCGCCGGCACCGACGCCTCGGACGCCAACCGCGCGATGGACGAAGCCGGCGAGTGGCTGGTGATGAGCGGGGTCTGCACCCATCTCGGCTGCGTGCCGATTGGCGACGGGGCGGGCGATTTCGGCGGCTGGTTCTGCCCCTGCCACGGGTCGCACTACGACACCTCGGGCCGCATCCGCCGCGGGCCCGCACCGCAGAACCTGCACATCCCCGTCGCCGAATTCGTCGACGAGACAACGATCAAACTGGGCTGAGGAACCGACCATGGCTGGCATTCCCCACGACCACTACGAACCCCGCTCGAACGGCGAGAAGTGGCTCCATCGCCGCCTGCCGATCGCGGGGCTGATGTATGACACCCTGATGATCCCGACGCCCAAGAACCTCAACTGGATGTGGATCTGGGGCATCGTGCTGACCTTCTGCCTCGCGCTGCAGATCATCACGGGGATCGTGCTCGTGATGCACTACACCCCGCACGCCGACATGGCCTTCGCCTCGGTCGAGCACATCATGCGCAACGTGAACGGCGGGCACATGATCCGCTACATTCACCAGAACGGCGCCTCGCTCTTTTTCGTCGCGGTCTATCTGCACATCTTCCGCGGGCTCTACTACGGCTCCTACAAATCGCCGCGCGAGATCACCTGGATCATCGGGATGCTGATCTACCTCGCGATGATGGCAACGGCGTTCATGGGCTATGTGCTGCCCTGGGGGCAGATGTCGTTCTGGGGCGCCACGGTCATCACCGGCCTCTTCGGCGCGATCCCCGGCATCGGCGCGCCGATCCAGGAGTGGCTCTTGGGCGGCCCCGCGGTCGACAACCCGACGCTGAACCGCTTCTTCTCGCTCCATTACCTCCTGCCCTTCGTGATCGCGGGTCTGGTCGCGGTGCATATCTGGGCCTTCCACACGACGGGCAACAACAACCCGACCGGGGTCGAAGTGCGGCGCGGATCGAAGCAGGAGGCGCAGAAGGATACCGTGCCCTTCTGGCCCTACTACGTCATCAAGGACCTCTTCGCGCTTGCGATCATCCTTGCGGTGTTCTTCGCGATCGTGGGCTTCATGCCGAACTATCTCGGCCACCCCGACAACTACATCGAGGCCAACCCGCTGGTGACGCCCGCCCATATCGTGCCGGAGTGGTATTTCCTGCCCTTCTACGCGATCCTGCGCGCCTTCACGGGCGATGTCTGGGCGGTGCAGCTGGTCGAGTTCGTGACCTTCGGCATCGTCGATGCGAAGTTCTTCGGCGTGCTTGCGATGTTCGGCGCGATCGCGGTGATGGCGCTTGCGCCCTGGCTCGATACCTCCTCGGTGCGCTCAGGCCGCTACCGGCCGATGTTCAAGTGGTGGTTCTGGCTGCTCGCGGTCGATTTCATGGTGCTGATGTGGGTGGGTGCGATGCCGGCCGAGGGGATCTATACTTGGATCTCGCTCATCGCCTCGACCTACTGGTTCGTGTTCTTCCTGATCATCCTGCCGCTTCTGGGCGTGATCGAGAAGCCGGCACCGCAGCCCGCGACGATCGAGGACGACTTCAACGCCCATTACGGCAAGGCCCCCTCGGCCACGCCGGCCGAGTGACGCGAAAGGACAGATGACGATGTTCCGCAAGATCCTTCTCGGCGCCGCCGCTTCGGTCGCGCTATCGGCGGGGGCGTCCTTCGCGGCGGGCAAGTCCGGCCATGTCGAGGACTTCGATTTCGCGCATGAAGGCCCCTTCGGCACCTATGACCAGATGCAGCTCCAGCGTGGGCTTCAGGTCTTTACCGAGGTCTGCTCTGCCTGCCACGGGCTGCGCTATGTGCCGCTGCGCACGCTGGCCGACGAGGGCGGGCCGGGGCTGCCCGAGGATCAGGTCCGCGCCTATGCCGGGCAGTTCGAGATCTTCGATGCCGAGATCGACGACTTCCGCCCCCGTGCGCCCACCGACCACTTCCCCGGATCCTCGCTCGAGAACGCGCCCGACCTGTCGCTGATGGCGAAGGCGCGCGCGGGTTTCTCGGGGCCCTATGGGCTCGGGATCAACCAGCTTCTGAACGGGATCGGCGGGCCGGAATACATCGCCTCGGTCCTGACCGGCTACACCGGCGAGGAGAAGGAAGAGGCCGGTTCGATCTTTTACGAGAACAAGGCCTTCCCGGGCGGGTGGATCGCGATGGCCCAGCCGCTCTATGAGGATTCGGTCACCTATGCCGACGGCACGCCCGCGACGGTCGAGCAGATGTCGCAAGACGTCGCGGCCTTCCTGATGTGGGCCGCCGAACCCAAGCTCAACGCCCGCAAGGAGGCAGGCTTTACCGCCGTCCTCTTCCTCGGCGTGCTCGCGGTGCTGCTCTATCTCACCAACAAGCGGCTCTGGGCGGGCATCAAGGGCCGCCGCGAGGCCTGATCCGCGCGCATCGCCGGTTGCAAAGGGGCGCCCTCGGGCGCCCCTTTTGCGTTTCGGCGCCCGGCCCGGCGGAATCGGCCCCACGCTGCCGTTTGTCATTGAACTGTTACAAAAACGCAGCAAACCCGTCATGCGGCGGGTCTAGACGGGCGGCAGGCCGGCGGAATCAGTCGGTCCGGCAAACAGGAGCTTTCCCATGTCCCTCATCAAGCTTTCCGTCTCGGCGCTCGCGATCGCCGCCGTGTCGGCGACCGCCGCCGTCGCCCGCGACCAGGTGCAGGTCACCGGCTCCTCGACCGTGCTGCCCTATTCGACCATCGTCGCAGAGGCCTTTGGCGAGAACTTCGACTTTCCGACCCCCGTCGTCGAGGGCGGTGGTTCGGGTGCCGGCCGCGCCAAGATGTGCGAAGGCGTCGGGCCGAACACGGTCGATATCGCGAACTCCTCGTCGCGCATCACGCAAAAGGACATCGACACCTGCGCCTCGAACGGCGTCGCGGACATCATGGAAGTGCGCTTTGGCTATGACGGGATCGTCTTTGCCTCGGATGTGAACGGCCCCGAATTCGCCTTTACCGCAGCCGACCTCTACAACGCCGTCGCAGCGCAGGTGAACAAGGGCGGCGCGATCGTCGCCAACGACTATGCGCAATGGGCAGAGTTCAACCCGGCCCTGCCGGCGCAGGACATCCTGGTGCTGTCGCCCGGCACGAAGCACGGCACGCGCGAGGTCTATGACGCCCGCGTGATCCTTGCGGGCTGCAAGGAAACCAGCGCCTATGACCTCTTCCTTGCCGCCTCGAGCGGCGCCGACGACCGCGCGAAGGCCTCGGACGCCACGAAGGCGTGCAACACGCTGCGCGCGGATGGCCGCAACGTCGACATCGACGGCGACTATACCGAGACGCTCGCCCGCCTCGATGCCAGCAAGAACGCGATCGGCGTCTTTGGCCTGTCGTTCTATCAAAACAACACCGACAAGCTGCGCGTGGCGACGATGGGCGGGATCGTGCCGTCGACCGAGTCGATCGCCTCGGGCGAATATCCCGTGTCTCGCCCGCTCTTCTTCTACGTCAAGATCGCGCATCTCGACGTGATCCCGGGCCTGCAGGAATATGTCGAGTTCTTCGTCTCGGACGACATGGCCGGCCCGGATGGCCCGCTCGCGCAGTATGGCCTCGTGGCCGACCCGGAGCTCGCCGCGACGCAGGCGATGGTCGCCGCGCGCACCCCGATGGGGCCGCTGAACTGAGTTGAACCGAACCGCGCGCCCCGCCCCGAGCGGGGCGCGCATCCTTCCGCTTCCGAACCGCCGGGGCAACCACATGCCGGTCATCATCCTGATCCTCGCGCTTCTGGCGATCGGCGTGTCGGGCTATATCTTTTGTCGCTATCGCGCGGTGGCCTCGGCCGGGGGCAATACGCGCACGCTGCATTCCCTGCCCGGCTATCACGGCTGGCACGGCTTCATCATGGGCTTCCTGCCCGGTGTCGCGGTGCTGACGCTCTGGCTCATCGCGCAGCCCTTCGTGATCGAAGGCAACATGGGCCGGTTTTTCGACCCGGCGCTCTTTGACAGCGATGCAGAACGCACGCTGCTTATGGCCGATGTGCGCCGCGTGGCCGAGGGGCTTGATGTCGCGGTCGCGCAGGGCGCGCTGAGCGAGGAGCAGGCGCGCATGATCCGCACCGAGTTCGGCTCGGTGCGCGACCGGCTGGCGTCGGTCGGTGTCGCGCTTGGTGCCGAGGTGACGCCCGAGGTGCTCGAGGCCGCGCAGAGCTATCGTGAGCAGGCCGCGACCGGCGCGCTCTGGCGCACGATCCTGACGCTTGGCGTGGCGGGTGTGGCGCTCATCGCCGCCATCCGGCTGACGCGGGCCGATTTCCGTGCCCGCAACCGGGTCGAGGCGGTGATCCTCGGCCTTCTGATCCTTGCCTCGACCATCGCCATCCTGACGACGATCGGGATCGTTCTGTCGATGCTCTCCGAGACGATCCGCTTCTCGACGATGTATCCGATCGGGGATTTCTTCTTCGGCCTCACCTGGCAGCCGAATTTCCAGGGCGACAGCGACCTCGGGCTTTTGCCGCTTCTGTGGGGGACGCTTTACATCAGCTTCGTGTCGATGGTCGTTGCGGTGCCGCTCGGGCTCTTTACCGCGATCTATCTGGCCGAATACGCCGGGCCCCGGGTGCGCGCCGTGGTCAAGCCGCTGATCGAGGTGATCGCGGGCATCCCGACGGTGGTGTTCGGGCTTTTCGCGCTCATCACCGTGGGGCCGCTTTTGCGCGACTGGCTCGCGGTGCCGACCGGGCTCGGGTCGTCGGGGTCGTCGGTGATGACGGCGGGCATCGTGATCGGCATCCTCAACATCCCGTTCATCTCCTCGCTCGCGGATGACATCATCAACGCGGTGCCCCAATCGCTGCGCGACGGCTCCTATGGCCTCGGCGCGACGCGCTCCGAGACGATCCGCGAGGTGGTGCTGCCGGCGGCGCTGCCGGGGATCGTGGGCGCGGTGCTTCTGGCGGCAAGCCGCGCCATTGGCGAGACGATGATCGTGACGATGGGCGCGGGGGCGGCGGCGAAGCTCGACCTCAACCCGTTCGAGGCGATGACGACGATCACCGTCAAGATCGTGAGCCAGCTGACCGGGGACACCGAATTCAACAGCCCCGAGACGCTCGTGGCCTTTGCGCTGGGGATGACGCTCTTTGTCATCACGCTCGGCCTCAATGTGTTCGCGCTCTATATCGTGCGCAAGTATCGGGAGCAGTACGAATGACCGACGCGACCGCGCCGAAGTCGCTCCTGGCGCAGGATGTGCGCACCCGCCGGCGCAACGCCGCCGAGGCGCGCTTTCAGGCCTATGGGATCGTCGCGATCTCGATAAGCCTCGGGATGCTCGCGATCATGCTCTGGACGATCTTTTCGGATGGGGTCTCGGCCTTTCGGCAGACGACGTTCTCGTTTCCCGTGACGCTCGAGGCCGAGCGGCTCGACCCAAAGGGAAACCGCATCCGCGACGAGATGGCGAAGGTCACCACGATCGGCTACACGAACCTGCTGAACGCGTCCTTCAAGGCCCATCTCGAGGCGCGCGGCATCCCCTTCGAGGGGGTGGACGACAAGGCGCTCGCGGCCTTCATCTCGCGCGATACGCCGGCGCGGGTGCGCGACATGGTGCTGGCCGATCCGGCGATGATCGGGCAGACGGTGACGGTCACGGGCTTCACGACGGGGCGGATTGACGGCTATTTCAAGGGGCGCGTGACGCGCGAGACGGCGGCCGTCGACACCAACATCTCGGCCGCCCAGCTCGACCTCGCCGACCGGCTGGTGGATGCGGGCATCATGCGCACGGGCTTCAACTGGCAGTTCTTCACCAACCCCGACGCTTCGGACCAGCGCCCCGAGGCCTCGGGCCTTGGCGTCGCGATCATCGGTTCGGCCTACATGATGATCCTTGTTGCACTTTTCGTGCTGCCCGTGGGGGTCGCGGCCTCGATCTATCTCGAGGAATTCGCGCCGAAGAACCGCTGGACCGATCTGATCGAGGTGAACATCTCGAACCTCGCGGCGGTCCCCTCGATCGTGTTCGGGATCCTCGGCCTTGCCGTCTTCATCAACTTCGCGGCCTTTCCGCAATCCTCGCCGCTCGTGGGGGCGCTGGTGCTGACGCTGATGACGCTGCCCACGATCATCATCGCGACGCGCGCCGCGATCCGCGCGGTGCCGCCCTCGATCCGCGATGCCGCCCTCGGCGTCGGTGCGTCGAAGATGCAGATGGTCTTTCACCATGTCCTGCCGCTCGCGGCGCCGGGGATCCTGACGGGCACGATCCTCGGACTTGCCTCGGCACTCGGCGAGACCGCGCCGCTCCTGCTGATCGGGATGGTGGCCTTTGTCGCGAACTATCCCGCGGGCCCCTTCGAGGGCGGCTTTCTCGACCCTGCGAGTGCGCTGCCGGTGCAGGTCTATTCCTGGGCCTCGCGCGCCGATCCCGCCTTCATCGAACGCTCGAGCGGTGCCATCATCGTGCTGCTCGCGTTCCTTCTGGTCATGAACATCCTGGCCATCGTGCTGCGCCGGCGCTTCGAGCGGCGCTGGTAGCCCCGAGGTGAACCCATGAACGACATGCGACTGACGGAGAGAGCGGTGAACGCAGAACGCACCAAGATCGCGGCCCGCGGCGTGCAGGTCCATTACGGGCAGACCCATGCGCTGAAGGATGTCGATGTCGATATTCTCGACCATACCGTCACCGCCTTCATCGGGCCGTCGGGCTGCGGGAAATCGACCTTCCTGCGCTGTCTCAACCGGATGAACGACACGATCAGCGTCTGCCGGGTGACGGGCGACATCCGCCTCGATGGCGAGGACATCTATGACCGGCGCATCGATCCGGTGCAGCTGCGCGCCAAGGTCGGCATGGTGTTCCAGAAGCCCAACCCCTTCCCCAAGTCGATCTATGACAACGTGGCCTATGGGCCGCGCATCCACGGGCTTGCGCGCAACAAGGCCGAGCTCGACGAGATCGTCGAGACATCGCTGCGCCGCGCGGCGCTCTGGAACGAGGTCAAGGACCGCCTCGCCGCGCCGGGCACGGGCCTGTCGGGCGGCCAGCAGCAGCGGCTGTGCATCGCGCGCGCGGTCGCGACCTCGCCCGAGGTGCTCTTGATGGATGAGCCGTGCTCGGCGCTCGACCCGATCGCGACGGCGCAGGTCGAGGAGCTGATCGACGAGTTGCGCGCGAATTTCTCGGTCGTGATCGTGACCCATTCGATGCAGCAGGCCGCCCGCGTCAGCCAGCGCACCGCCTTCTTTCACCTCGGGCATCTGGTCGAATACGGCGACACCACGCAGATCTTCACCAAGCCGAGCGATCCGCGCACCGAGAGCTACATCACCGGCCGCATCGGCTGAGAGAGGCGACATGAACACCGACGGCCACATCCTTTCCGCCTTCGACCGCGACCTCGAGACGATCCAGGCCCTCATCATGAAGATGGGCGGGCTCGTGGAGGTCGCGACCCTCGATGCCGCGCGCGCGCTCGAGACGCGCGACGAGGATCTCGCGCGCCTTGTGCGCGACAGCGACGGCGCGATCGACGCCCTCGAGGCGCAGGTCAACGACGAGGTCGCGCGCATCATCGCGCTGCGCGCCCCGACGGCGGGCGACCTGCGCACGGTGCTGACGGTCCTCAAGATCGCGGGCAGCCTCGAGCGGATGGGCGATTATGCCAAGAACATCGCCAAGCGGTCGGGCGTGCTCGCGCAGTTCACGCCCATCGAGGGCGCGGCCGGCACGATCCGGCGCATGGCCAAGCAGGTCGAGCAGATGCTCAAGGACGCGCTCGACGCCTATATCCGGCGCGACGCGGTGCTGGCCACCGATGTGCGCGCCCGCGACCGCGAGGTCGATCAGATCTACAACTCGCTCTTTCGGGTGCTGCTCACGCATATGCTCGAGGATCCGCGCAACATCACGGCCTGCATGCATCTGCACTTCATCGCCAAGAACATCGAGCGGATGGGCGACCATGCGACGACGATCTCCGAGCAGGTCATCTATCTCGTGACCGGCTCGATGCCCGAAGAGGCGCGGCCCAAGGACGACCGCACCCCATACGTCGCATCGCCCAAGAGCTGAGGGGGGCCGCCATGCTCGCGCAGCGCCAGCCCGTGATCGTTCTGGTCGAGGACGAGAGCGCCCAGCGCGAGGTCCTCTCCTACAACCTCGAGGCCGAGGGTTTTACCGTCGTGCCCGCGACCTCGGGCGACGAGGCGCTGATCGTGATCCGCGAGGAGACGCCCGATCTGATCCTGCTCGACTGGATGCTGCCCGGCGTGTCGGGGATCGAGGTCTGCCGCCAGATCAAGGCCCGGCCCGAGACGCGCGGCATCCCCGTGGTGATGATCTCAGCGCGCTCCGAGGAACTCGACCGCGTGCGCGGCCTCGAGACGGGGGCCGACGATTACGTCGTGAAGCCCTATTCGGTGGCCGAGTTGATGGCGCGGCTGCGCGCGCTCTTGCGCCGCACCCGCCCGGCCGCGATGGGCGAGCAGCTGATGTTCGGCGACATCCTGCTCGATGCCGCCGAACATCGCGTCTATCGGGCGGGCAAGCCGATCAGCCTCGGCCCCACCGAGTTCCGGTTGCTCTCGACCCTCATGGAAAAGCCGGGCCGGGTCTGGAGCCGCGAATCGCTCCTCGACCGGGTATGGGGGCGCGACATCTATGTCGATACGCGCACGGTCGATGTCCACATCGGCCGGCTGCGCAAGGCGCTGATGCGCGAGGGCGGCGACGATCCGGTGCGCACGGTTCGCGGCGCGGGCTACGCGCTCGGCTGATCACCAGAACGGCGATCATCGGCCGACCTGCAGCTGGTCGCGGATGCCGGGATGTTCTCGCGTCAATGGCAACGCGAGCACTGAGCGCACGATCTTCTGCGCGTGCTGACGAGGCGCGCTCAGGTGAACGCGCGTTCGGGCAATGTTTCAGCCAGAATGCGCGGGATCTTCTCCCTGACCTTGAAGAACCCCGCGGTGGCGTAGGGCCAGATCGCCGCATCCCAGGGGCGCTGCCATTCGCAGAGCGCGATGCCTTCACGCGCGAGCGATGGCGCCGCCTGATCGAGCCAGTCGCGCAACGGGCCGCGCGTGACATAGGGGGTCGCGATCTGGCGGGCCCCGGCCTTTGCGGCCCATGTCGCGAGCGCGGCGGGATCGTCGGCGCGCAGCGCGACGACGCCGGGGCCCGCCCGCGACGCGGCGTCCGCAAGCGCGCCCTCCTCGAACCGCCCCACTGCATCCGCCACCGGCAGGGGCGATCGCAGATGGCTCGCCCGCAGCGTGGCGCGCGCGCGCAGATCGAGCCGCGCGAGATCGAAATCCTCGACCCGGCAATCTTCCTCCGTGATCAGAAGGGCGGTCGGCACGCCGGGCGCAGGCGCCGCCATGGGCCGAAGCGGCAGGGCGGGGGGCAAACCCTCGGGCTCGGTCCCCTCGAGCCCTTCGGTGACGTCGGCCAGATCACCCGGTCGCGGCGCGAACCGCCCGGCGGTGAAGGTCGCGATGTTGCGGGCATCCGCGGCATAGGGCTTGCCCCGCGTATGGAGCCCCGCCACCCAGCGCCAGCCGA
>JAUREX010000109.1 GCA_030834485.1 Gemmobacter sp. | reverse complement strand
GGGAGCGCGAAGGCGCACCGCCTCTTTCGGAGTGGGGCGAAATGACCGATGGCCCCGGCACACCATGGATGGAGTGGCACGATGCCGAAAAGGTCCGGCAACTCTTTCACCCGCAACCGATCCGAATCCTCTTCTCTTGCGAGTGGCACGAGTCGGACTTCAACTGGTTCGACATCGAGTTGGCCTAAACCCTCGGTGCTCGGTTGCGCTTGACTTAGACGCGCGTCTCGCCTCACCTTGGAATGGCGCGTGTCGGGCGCGGGAAGGCCAGGGCGGGCGGATGATCGAGCGGCTCGAGATGCTGGTCGCGCTGGCGCGCGAGGGTCATTTCGGCCGCGCGGCCGAGAGCCTCAACATCTCTCAGCCCTCGCTCTCGGCGGGGATCCGCGCGCTCGAGGCGCAGCTTGGCGTCCAGCTTGTCCACCGCAGCTCGCGCTTCGGCGGGCTGACGCCCGAGGGGCAGAGCGCGCTCGTCTGGGCGCGGCGCATCCTCGCCGACACGCGCCAGCTGCGCGAGGAAATGCGCGCGACCCGCCATGGCCTGTCGGGCGAGGTGCGCCTCGCGGTCATCCCGACCGCGCTGACCTGGGCCGCGCGCCTTGCCGCGGCGATGACGGCGCGCCACCCGCGGCTGCGCCTCGCGATCCTCTCGCGCAGCGCGCGCGAGATCCAGGCCATGATCGAGAGCTTCGATGCCGATGCGGGCATCAGCTATCTCGACGGCGAACCGGCCGGGCGGGCCCTGCGCGTGCCGCTCTTCGAGGAAAGCTACATGCTCGTCTGCACGCGCGCCTCGCCCTTCGCCGGGCGCGCCGCCGTCGGCTGGGCCGAGCTTGAGGGCGCGCGGCTCGCGCTCATGACGCCCGACATGCAGAACCGGCGCATCATCAACCGCATCTTCGCCGATCACGGCCTGACGCCCCGGCCCGAGATCGAATCGAACGCCCACATCACCCTGATCGCGAGCGCGGCCGAGGGCCAGTGCATGACGATCATCCCGCGCGAGATCGCGCGCTCGGCCGCGGTCGGGCCGAACCTTGTCCTCGTGCCGCTCGAAGGGGCGGGTGCGGCGCAAGAGGTCGGGCTGATCCTGCCCGACCGGGACCCGCGCACGCCGGTGCTCGACGCGCTGCTGGCCGAGGCGCGGCGGATCGCGACCCCCGCAGGCCTGCCCCCTTCACGCAACGCCGATCGGACAGAGCCGCGTAAAGGCCGGAGGACAGAAACGCCATGACCACAGCGAAGGAAGACGGGCAGATCCGGTTCGAGCCGGGGCGGATCGCGCGCATCGTGATCGACGCCCCCGCCAGCCGCAACGCGATGACGGCCGCGATGTGGGGCGCGCTGCCCGAGATCGCGGCGCGCGTCGGCGGCGATCCGACAACCCGCGTCGTGGTCCTGACCGGCGCGGGCGGGACCTTCTGCGCCGGCGCCGACATCGGCGAATTCGCCGAAACCTGCGCGACGCCCGAACGCGCCGCCCAGTATAACGCGACCGTCCGCGCCGGGATCGGCGCGATCTCGGCCATCGGGCGGCCCGTCCTCGCGCGGATCGAGGGCGCGTGCTTCGGCGGGGGGGTGGCGCTCGCGCTCGCCTGCGATCTGCGCTTTGCCGATGCGGGCGCGACGCTCGCGATCACGCCCGCGCGCCTCGGCATCGCCTATTCGCCGGCCGACACGCAGCTTGTGGTGCGCGCGGTCGGGGCGGCGCGGGCGCGCGATCTGCTCTATTCGGCGCGCCGCGTGGGCGCCCCCGAGGCTGCCGCGATCGGCCTCATCGACCGGCTCTGCCCGGCGGGCACGCTCGATGCCGAGATCGCGGACTATGCCGAGGGGCTCGCGCAGCTCTCGCCCGCCTCGATCGCGCAGGCCAAGGCCACGATCGAGGCGCTGACGGCAGGCCGGACCGACCCCGCCATCGCGGCGGGGTTCGAGGCGCTCTTTGTCGGGCCCGAGTTTGCCGAGGGGCGCGCGGCCTTTCTCGGCCGGCGCCCGCCGCGGTTCTAGGCGTCAGAGAAAGACCCGCTCGACCACCCAGAACGCGCCGACCGCGGCAATCGCGCCCGATGCGGGCACGCGCACGAAGCGGTAGATTGCCTCGGGCGCCCCACCCCGCGCGGCCGCCAGCGCACAGAGCGCGCAAAAGCCCGCGACCGGCCACAGGAACACCGGCGCCCCCGCCCCCATCGCCTCGGCAAACCCCGGCCCGTTGAGCGCGAGCCCCGCGCCAATGAGCACGAGCCCCGCGACGCCATATCCGATGGCCGCCCCGCGCGCCGCCACCGCCCCGCGCGCGATCCCGAGCACCGGGACCATGCACAGGAACGCCAGCGCGATCACCGTCAGCTGCCCGACCTCGACCCCGATGTTGAAGCCGATCAGCGCCGGAATGACCTGCCCCTCGGGCAGGCCGAAATCGGCGAGCACGCTCGCAAAGCCAAGCCCGTGCAGCAGGCCGAAGCCGAACACGACCAGCGGCCGCCAGGGCGAGAGGCCGCGCGCGAAGATGTTCTCGACCGCGACGAAGACGATCGAGGCCGCGATCAGCGGCTCGACGATCGCGCCCGGCACCGCCACCCACCCCAGCACCCCAAGCGCGAGCGTGACCGTATGGGCCGCCGTGAAGGCGCTCACCTGCCACACGAGGCCCGAGAGCCGCGCGCCCAGAAAGAAGAGCCCGAGCACGAAGAGGATATGGTCGAGCCCCTTGGGCAGGATGTGATCGAACCCGACCGGCACATATTCTGCCAGCACCGCCCCCGCGCCCTGCGCCGCCGCCCCGCCCGCAAGCGCGATCTCGGGGCTCTGCGTGCCGCCCTCGAGGTAACCCGTGAAGGGATCGGCCACCCCCTGCTGGCGCAGGACCAGCGCGCCCTGCCCCCGCGGCCAGCCGAGCGTCAGCGCGCGCGCCCCCTCGGGCAGCGTCGCGCCCAGCACCACGCGGGAAAACCGCGCGAGCTCGGGGTCGGGCTGATCCTCGACGATCACCTCGGCGAGCTCGAGCCTGAGCGGCGCGCCATCGGCCGCGAGTTCGAGCCCCCCGAACATCGCCGCCCAGTCGCCCCGGATCCGCAGCGCGAGCGCGCCGGGTTCAAGCGCGCGCAGCGCGTCGTAAAGCTCGGCCGCCGGCGCGTCATTGGTGTTTGCCAGCCCGTCGAGGTCGATGCCCGAAAGATGGGCCTCGGCGATGACGCGCAGCGACAGCTCGACCCGCCCGCCCTCGGCGGCAAGGTCCGCGATCGCCGGCACCACCTCATGCGCGCGCCCCGGAACCGCCGCCGCCAGCACCGCGATCAGGCTTGACAGCGCGACGATGCGCGCAAAGGGTCCCGACATGATCCGCATCATCCTCAAGACCCTCCTGATCGCGGGCGCCTGCCTCGGGGCGGGGCCGCTCGGCGCGCATGAAACCTGGCTAGAGCCCGAAAGCTATCAGGCCCGGCCTGGTGAGGCGATAGGGATCGACATCCGCAACGGCCAGCACTTTGCCGGCATGGCGCTGCCGTGGCTCGACCGCGGGATCGAGCGTTTCGTGGTGATCGAGGGGCCGCTCGAGCGGCCGATCACCGGGCGGCTCGGCGACATGCCGGCCGCGCGCGTCACGCCGCGCGCCGAGGGGCTGATGGTCGTGGGGCTGCAATCGGGCCTCGACCGGCTGAGCTATGCCGACTGGGCGAAATTCGCGGCCTTCGTCGCCGAGAAGGAGCTGACCGGCACGCTCGAGGCCCACCGCGCGCGCGCACTGCCCGAGACGGGCTTTGCCGAGGTCTATCGCCGCCTCGCCAAGACGCTGGTCGGCGTCGGCGCGGCCGAGGGCGCGGACCGCGCGCTTGGCTTCGTGACCGAGTTCGTGGCGCTGGCGAACCCCTATGCGGCGGGCTTCGACGGCGAGATGGCGGCGCGACTGCTCGAAGATGGCGCGCCGCGCCGGGGGGCGCGCGTCACGGCCTTCACGCGCGCGCCAGACGGCACCGTGACCGAGGCGCATCTGCGCACCGACGCCGAGGGGGTGGTGCGGCTGCGGGTCAGCCCGGGGCATGTCTATCTGCTCGATGCCGTCATCATGCGCCCGGCCCCGGCCGAGGCCGATGCGGCGTGGCTCTCGCTCTGGGCGGCGCTCAGCTTTGCGGTGCCGCCCGCCCGCTAGGGCGCGATCGCCGGCAGGCGCAGGCCATGTTCGCGCGCGCACTCGCGCGCGGCCTCGTATCCCGCATCCGCGTGGCGCATCACCCCCGTCGCCGGGTCGTTCCAGAGCACGCGCCCAAGGCGGGCGTCGGCCTCGGCCGTGCCGTCGGCGACGATGACCATGCCCGCGTGCTGCGAGAACCCCATCCCCACCCCGCCGCCGTGGTGGAGCGAGACCCAGGTCGCCCCCGAGGCGGTGTTGAGGAGCGCGTTCAGAAGCGGCCAGTCCGACACCGCGTCCGAGCCGTCGAGCATCCCCTCGGTCTCGCGGTTGGGGCTTGCGACCGAGCCCGAATCGAGGTGGTCGCGACCGATGACGACGGGCGCCGACAGCTCGCCCCGCCGCACCATCTCGTTGAAGGCAAGCCCCGCGCGATGCCGCTCGCCAAGGCCGATCCAACAGATGCGCGCGGGCAGGCCCTGAAAGGCGATCCGCTCGGCCGCCATGTCGAGCCAGCGGTGAAGCCGCGCGTTGTCGGGGAAGATCTCCTTCATCTTCGCGTCCGTGCGGCGGATGTCCTCGGGGTCGCCCGAGAGCGCGCACCAGCGGAAAGGCCCGATGCCGCGGCAAAAGAGCGGGCGGATATAGGCCGGCACGAAGCCCGGAAAGGCGAAGGCGTCCGCGAGCCCCTCGTCGCGGGCGACCTGGCGGATGTTGTTGCCGTAATCGAGCGTCGGCACCCCTGCCCGCCAGAAGCCCACCATCGCCGCGACATGGGCGCGCATCGAGGCGCGCGCGGCGGCCTCGACCGCGGCCGGGTCGGCCTCCTGCCGGGCGCGCCAGTCCGCGACGCTCCAGCCCGCGGGCAGATAGCCGTGCAGCGGGTCATGCGCGCTCGTCTGGTCGGTCACGATGTCGGGGCGCGGCCCGCCGGCCTGCATCCGCGCGAGAAGTTCGGGGAAGACCTCGGCCGCATTGCCGATGAGGCCCACGGATTTCGCCTCGCCCGCGGCCGTCCAGCGCGCGATGAGGGCGAGCGCCTCGTCAAGCGTGCGCGCCTTTTCATCGAGATAGCGGGTGCGCAGGCGGAAATCGATCCGCGTCTCGTCGCATTCGACGGCAAGGCAGGCAGCACCCGCCATCACCGCGGCGAGCGGCTGCGCCCCCCCCATGCCGCCCAGCCCCGCCGTCAGGATCCAGCGGCCCGTCAGATCGCCGCCGTAATGCTGCCGCCCGGCCTCGGCGAAGGTCTCATAGGTGCCCTGCACGATCCCTTGCGTGCCGATGTAGATCCAGGATCCGGCCGTCATCTGACCATACATCATCAGGCCCTTGCGATCGAGGTCGTTGAAATGCGCCCAGGTCGCCCAATGCGGCACGAGGTTCGAATTGGCGATCAGGACGCGCGGCGCATCCGCGTGCGTGCGGAATATCCCGACCGGGCGGCCCGATTGGACCAGCAGCGTCTCATCCCCGCCAAGGTCGCGCAGCGCAGCACAGATGCGGTCGAAATCCTCCCACGTCCGCGCCGCCCGCCCGATGCCGCCATAGACCACAAGCTCATGCGGGTTCTCGGCCACCTCGGGGTGGAGGTTGTTCATCAGCATCCTGAGGGCCGCCTCGGTCTGCCACGAGCGGCAGCTGATCTCGGGCCCGGTCGGCGGATAGACGTCGCGGAGGTTGTGGCGGGGGTTCGTCATGGCTCAGCCTTTCAGGTCGGGGGCGAGGGCGGCGAGGCGCGCGAGCGCATCGGCCAGCACCGGGCGGATGCGGGCGGCGCGTTCGGGGCTGAAGGCGAAGGGCGCGGCCTCGGACGCGAGATAGGCCGATTGCGCGATCTCCATCTGGATCGCATGCACCCCCTCGGCGGGGCTGCCATAGTGGCGCGTCGTCCAGCCGCCCTTGAAGCGGCCGTTGGTGACCTGCGCGAACCCCGCCGCACCCGCGCAGGCGTCCTGCACGGCGGCCGTGATGCGGGTGTCGCAGCTTGTTCCGTCCGCGGTGCCGATGTTGAAGTCGGGCAGGCGCCCCGCAAACAGGAAGGGGATATGCGAGCGGATCGAGTGGCAATCCCACAGGATCGCGACGCCATGGGCCGCGCGCACCCGCGCGATCTCGGCCGCAAGCGCGGCGTGATAGGGCGCGTGAAAGGCCGCGCGCCGGGCGGCCGCGTCGGCGGGGCCGGGTGGGGCCTCCCAGATCGGCTGGCCGTCGAAATCGGTCTCGGGGATCAGGCCGGTGGTGTTCTGCCCGGGATAGAGGCTCGCGCCATCGGGGGGGCGGTTGGCGTCGATGACATAGCGATGGAAGGTCGCGCGCACGACGCTCGCCCCGGGCAGAAGGCCCGCGTAGAGCGCATCGATATGCCAGTCGGTGTCCGCCAGTTCCCGCCCCCTTGCATTGAGGCGCGCGGCGATCTCGGCGGGCAGGAATGTCCCGCCATGCGGCATCCCGAGGATGACGGGCCCCGCCCCGCGGACGACCTCGACCGGGGTCATGCCGCGATCCCCCCCCCCGCCGCAGCCTCGAGCGCGCCCGACCGCACGAGGTCGGCCGCCGCCGCGATGTCGGGCGCAAGGCTGCGGTCGGCCCCGAGCGGCGGCGAGACGGCGCGGATCGCCGCCACCGCGCGCGCCAGCCGGGGCGAGGTCGCGAGCGGCGCGCGGAAGCCGATCCCCTGCGCCGCCGCCAGCGCCTCGATCCCGAGGATATGGGCGAGGTTGGCGTTCATCCGCGCAAGCCGGCGCGCGCCATGGGCGGCCATGCTGACGTGATCCTCCTGATTGGCCGAGGTCGGCGTCGAATCGGTGGAACAGGGGTTGGCGAGATGCTTGTTCTCGCTCATGAGCGCCGCCGAAGTCACCTCGGCGATCATGAACCCCGAATTGAGGCCCGGGTCGGGCGTGAGGAAGGGCGGCAGATCGAAGCTCAGCGTCGGATCGACCATGAGGGCGATGCGCCGCTGCGCGATCGCGCCCACCTCGGCGATCGCGAGCGCGATCAGATCGGCCGCAAAGGCCACCGGCTCGGCGTGGAAGTTCCCGCCCGAGACAATCTGCCCGTCGCCAAGGACAAGCGGGTTATCGGTCACCGCATTCGCCTCGATCCCGAGCGTGCCCGCCGCATGGCCCAGAAGGTCGAGTGCCGCCCCCGCGACCTGCGGCTGGCAGCGGATGCAATAGGGATCCTGCACGCGCGCATCGCCCTCGCGGTGGCTCTCGCGGATCTCGGATCCCGCCATCAGCGCGCGCATCGCGGCCGCGGCAGCGATCTGCCCGGGCTGGCCGCGCAGCGCGTGGATTTCGGGCTCGAGCGGCGCGGTCGAGGCCATCACCGCATCGGTCGTGAGGGACGCCGTCACAAGCGAGGCACGCGCCGCGCGCTGCGCCTCCCACAGCCCCGCAAGCGCGCAGGCCGTCGAGAATTGCGTCCCGTTGATAAGCGCGAGCCCCTCCTTGGGCCCGAGCGTCAGGGGCGCAAGCCCCGCCGCCGCAAGTGCGGCACCCCCCGCCATGCGCTGGCCCTTCAGCGTCGCCTCGCCTTCGCCGATCATCACCGCGCCAAGATGCGCAAGCGGCGCCAGATCCCCCGACGCCCCGACCGAGCCCTGCACCGGCACCACGGGCACGACCCCGGCCGCGAGCATCCCCTCGATCAACGCGATCATCTCCCAGCGCACGCCCGAGGCCCCGCGCCCGAGGCTCAGCGCCTTCAGCGCCATCATCAGCCGCACCGTCGGCGCCTCGAGCGCCTCGCCCACGCCGCAGGCATGCGACAGGATCAGGTTGCGCTGCAGTGCTGCCGTATCAGTGGGCGCGATCCGGCGCGAGGCGAGCTTGCCGAAGCCTGTGTTGACGCCATAGACCGCTGCCGCCCCGCCCGCGGCCTCGGCGACCCGGCCCGCCGCGGCATCGACCGCGGGCCGCGCCGCCCGGTCGATCCGGGCGGCGCGGCTTTCCCGCCAGAGATCCTCGAGCGTCGCGAGATCCGCAGCCCCCGGCCTCAACATCACCGTCATTCCCCGCCCCCCGCCCCGCCCCCCGCCCGGGCAGCGCCCCGAGCAGGAGCCGCCCCGAGGCCGCCCGCGGCCGCACCCCCGCCCAGCGGTCGATGACCGGCGCATCGCCAAGAACGGGGCAGAACGCGACCGCGCGCTCCAGCAGCGCATCGAGGCGCGCGTCGGTCGTGTCCGGGGCCTCGAACGCATCCTCGGAGGTCGATCCGACCGCGACCGTCCCGTCGGCATGGGGCACGACATGGAGCCCCGGCGCATGCAGCTGCGCCGTCCCCGCAGGGA
>JAUREX010000108.1 GCA_030834485.1 Gemmobacter sp. | reverse complement strand
TCGACCAGCGGGCGGACGCCCTTGATCTTGCGGTCGTTCGGCGAGCCGAACACCTTGCGGGCAAGCGATCCGAGACCGAGCATGTCATCTCCGAGGGGCGGGCGGCCCCAGCAGCGCGCGCTTGGCTGCCCGAGCGGCCTTGCCGGGCGGTTCCGGCTTGCCGTAGAAGGGCGAAGCGGCCTGTTCCGCGCGCCCCAGCGATGTAAGGGGCCGCCGGTTGGGTGTCAACGTCACGCGCCGCACCGGCGCCCGGAAGCTTGGGGAATGCAATGAGATCCACTCTGCACCGACTGGCCGCTTCGGCCGCGATCTGGGCTGCCGCGATGGCCGCGCCGGTCCATGCCGAGGGCGCCGACCCCGCCCGGGTCGTCGCGACCGTGAACGGGACCGAGATCACGCTCGGCCATGTCGCGCTGATGGCGGCGCAACTGCCGCCCGAGACGCTGGCGGAACCGCCGGATGTGCTGTTTTCGGCCATTCTCGACCAGCTGATCCGGCAGGCCGCACTCGCCTCGCTGGCCGGTGAGCAGGGGCTGCGCGAGCGGCTCGCGATCGAGAACTATACGCGCATCGTCGGGGCGGCGAAGGTGCTCGAGGGGGCGGTCGCCGAGGGGCTGACCGAGGATGCGCTCAAGGCCGCCTATGGCGAGCGTTTTTCGGATCGCGCGCCCGAGACCGAATACAACGCCGCGCACATCCTCGTGACCGATCGCGCCGAGGCCGACCGGATCGCGGCCGAGATCGCCGCGGGCGGCGATTTCGCCGAACTCGCGCGCCGCCATTCGATCGACGGCGCGGCGGTGCGCGGCGGCGATCTGGGCTGGTTCGGGCCGGGCGTGATGGTGCCCGCCTTCGAGGCCGCGGTGATGGCACTCCAGCCCGGGCAGGTCTCGGAGCCGGTGCAGACGCAATTCGGCTGGCACCTCGTCAAGCTGCTCGACAGCCGCATCGCCTCGGTCCCGAGCTTCGAGACGGTGCGCGAGGGCCTCGCAGCCGAGGTCGAGGACCGCATCGTGGGCGAGCGGATCGCCGAGGCGGTGCGCGCCGCGACGGTCGAGCGGATGGTCGACGGGCTCGACCCGGCGGCGGCGTTCGATCCGGCGCTCTTCGGCAACTGACCGGCGCGGCGCGGGGGCATCATGGGCAAGACCGACTGGAAGACCGAGGCCAAGGCGCTGAAGGCCAAGCTCTCGCGCGCCAAGCGCAGGCTGCGTGAGGCATTGGGAGGCGAGGTGATGGGGGGCGGGGCCGATGCGCAGCCGCCGGCGGCCGGCGCCGCGAAGAAGGCCGCGACGGCCGTCTCGCCGCTCGCGCCCGCGTCCTTTCCCGACCTGCCCGAGATCGCGGGCGCGCGCTTTGCCGTCGCGGCGGCGGGCGTGCGCTATGCGGGGCGGACCGATGTGATGGTCGCGACGCTTGCGCCGGGCAGCACGGTTGCGGGGGTCTTCACCCGCTCGGCCACGCGCGCAGCAAGCGTGCTCGACGCGCAGGCCAAGATCGGGCGCGGGCTGAGCGCGCCCGAGGGGGCCGCGATCGTCGTCAACTCGGGCAATTCCAACGCCTTCACCGGGCGCGCCGGCGTCGTCAGCGTGGCCGAGATCTGCGCGGCCGCCGAGGCGGCGCTGGGCGTGCCCGCGGCGGCGGTGCTGACCTCCTCGACCGGGGTGATCGGCGTTCCCTTGCCCAAGGACAGGGCGAGAGCGGGCCTTGACGCTGCATTCGCAGCTGCAGAGTGCAGCTGGAGAGACGCTGCCGATACCATCGGCACGACCGACACCTTCGCCAAGGGCGCGATGGCGCGGGCCGTAGTCGACGGCAAGACCGTAACCCTATGCGGGATCATCAAGGGCAGCGGCATGATAGCGCCGGACATGGCGACGATGCTCGGCTACATCTTCACCGATGCGGCCATCGCGGCGCCTGCGCTGCAAAAGATCGTCGCGCGCGCGGCCGATCGCAGCTTCAACTGCATCACCGTCGATGGCGACACCTCAACCTCGGATGCGGTGATCGTGGCGGCGACCGGGCGGTCGGCGGCGGCACCGCTTCAGGACATGCGCAGCGTGGGCGCGCGCGCCTTTGCCGATGCGCTGGGGCAGGTGATGCGCGACCTCGCCTGGCAGGTGGTGCGCGACGGCGAGGGGGCGACGAAATTCGTCGAGGTCGCCGTGACCGGCGCGACCGACGATGCCGACGCCCACAGGGTCGCGATGGCGATCGCGAACTCGCCCCTCGTCAAGACGGCGATCGCGGGGCAGGATGCGAACTGGGGCCGCGTGGTGATGGCGGTGGGGAAATCAGGCGCCGCGGCCGACCGCGACCGCCTCGCGATCCGCTTCGGGCCCCATGTCGTCGCCGAGAACGGCGCGCGCGCGCCCGGCTATGACGAGGCCGCGGTCAGCGCCTACATGACCGGGCAGGAGCTGGTGATCGGCGTCGACCTCGGGCTGGGGCGCGGCGCAAGAACGGTCTGGACCTGCGACCTCACGCATGGCTACATTTCGATCAATGGGGATTACAGGTCTTGAAGGTTGTCCTCGTTGCTGCGGTCGCACTCATCGATGCCGATGGCAGGGTGCTGATCGCCGAGCGGCCCGAGGGCAGGTCGATGGCCGGCATGTGGGAATTTCCGGGCGGCAAGATCGAGCAGGGCGAGACGCCCGAGGCGGCCCTCATCCGGGAATTGCACGAGGAGCTCGGGATCGAGACATGGGCAAGCTGCCTCGCACCGCTGAGCTTCGCGAGTCACGCCTATCCCGATTTCCATTTGCTGATGCCGCTCTTTGCTTGCCGGCGCTGGCAGGGGATCGCCACCCCGCGCGAGGGGCAGCGGCTGCGCTGGGTGCATGCGCGCGACCTGTCGCGCTATCCGATGCCGCCCGCGGACCTGCCCCTCATCCCGATCCTGCGCGATTGGCTCTGACGCGCCCCTGCGGCGCGACGAGGGATCGCGCGGAGGACCCGACATGCCACCCGCGCGCCGCAAGCCGGGGCTGAAAGCCCAGCGCAAGCTAGAGGCCGTGCTTGGCGGCGCGCGCGAGGTGTTCATGGCGCTCGGCTATGAACGCGCGAGCGTCGAGCGCATCGCGCGCGCGGCCGGCGTCTCGAAGGCGACGATCTATGCCTATTTCCGCGACAAGCGGCAGCTCTTCTCGGCGATGCTGCGCGCCGAGATTCTGCGCCACGCCGACGAGACCGAGGCGATGCTCGACCTCGACCGCCCGATCGAGGAGATCCTGCACGACACCGCGCTGCGCATCCTGCGCTTCATGATCTCGGAGATGGGCCTGGCCTTTTATCGCGTCTGCGTGGCCGAGGCGGTGCGCTTTCCCGAGACAGGGCGCGAGTTCTATACCTTCGGGCCGCTGATGCTGCGCCAGCGCCTGTCGGCCGGTTTCCGCGAGATGGTGCGGCGCGGCGAGATGGTGGTGCCCGACCCCGAGATGGCGGCCGACCAGTTCAACGAATTGTGCAAGACGACCGTCTTCGACCGCGCCCTCTTCGGCGTGGGCCTGCCCGTCACCGAAGCCGAAATCGAGGGCGTGGCGCGTGGGGTGGTCGCGCTCTTTCTCGCGCAATACGGCGCGCCGGGGCGCAAATCGCTGCGGCAGGGGCCGGCCGACCTCAGCCGATGAGGCCCGCGTGGCGCATCGCGTCGCGGATGCGCGCCTGCGTGCCCTCGGTGACCGGCACGAGCGGCAGCCGCACATCGGGCGCACAAAGGCCAAGGACCGAGAGCGCGAATTTCGCCCCCGCAAGCCCCGGCTCGATGAAGATCGCCTCATGCAGCGGCATCAGCCGGTCCTGATAGTCGAGTGCGGCGCGGTAATCGCCCGCAAGCGTCGCGGCCTGGAACTCGGCACAAAGCCGCGGCGCGACATTGGCGGTGACCGAGATGCAGCCGACCCCGCCATGGGCGTTGAAGCCGAGCGCGGTCGCATCCTCGCCCGAAAGCTGGATGAAGTCGGGCCCGCAGGTGATGCGCTGTTGGCTCACCCGCTCGAGCTTGCCGGTCGCGTCCTTGACGCCGATGATGCGCGGCAGGCGCGCAAGCCGGCCCATCGTCTCGGGCGTCATGTCGACGACCGACCGGCCGGGGATGTTGTAGATGATGATCGGCAGGTCCGAGGCATCATGCAGCGCCGTGTAATGCGCGATCATGCCCGCCTGCGTGGGCTTGTTGTAATAGGGCGTGACCACGAGCGCCGCCGCCGCGCCGACCGCCTGCGCGTGGCGGGCAAGACCGATCGCCTCGGCGGTCGAGTTCGAGCCCGCCCCCGCGATCACCGGCACCCGGCCGGCCGCGGCGCCGACCACCGCCTCGACGACGGCGGCGTGTTCTTCGTGGCTCAGCGTCGGGCTCTCGCCCGTCGTGCCCACGGGCACGAGCGCCGAGGACCCCTCGGCGATGTGCCACTCAACCAGCGCGCGCAGCGTGTCGAAATCGACAGCGCCATCGCGGAAGGGCGTGACAAGGGCGGGCATCGAGCCGCGAAACATGGGAGCCTCCGTTGCGGGCGTTCCGAGGGGTTCTAGACCTCTCGGGCGGGCTTGCCAATGGGGCGGGCGGCTTGCGATGCGCCGCGATTCTTGGCATGTTCCCCCCATGCTTCGCGATCCCACCCGACGCCGCCTGCTGGGCCTTGCCGCCATGGCAGGGATGGCCCTTGCCCTGCGCCCCGCGCCCCTGCGCGCCGCCACCGAAACCGACGCGCTGCGCCGCGCGCTCGCGGCCGCGGCCCGGGGCCGCTGGCCCGACGCGCTGTCCGAGGGTGCGGCGGCCGGGCCGCTCGGTCAGGATGTGATCCGCTGGCTCTGGCTGCGCGACGGCGGCGGAAACCTCGGCGATTACGAGGATTTCATCGCGCGCCGCCCCGACTGGCCGGGGATGCCCTGGCTGCGGATGAAGGGCGAGGCGGCGGTTGCCCGCTCGCAGACGCCGGCGCGGATCGTGGCCTATTTCGACGCCCACACCCCGCGCACCGCCGAAGGGGCGGCGCGCCTCGTCTGGGCGCTGCGGGCTGAGGGGCAGACGACGCGCGCGGCCGAGGCGGCGGCCGAGGCCTGGCGCACCCTGC
This sequence comes from Gemmobacter sp., assembly GCA_030834485.1. Lineage (GTDB taxonomy): Bacteria > Pseudomonadota > Alphaproteobacteria > Rhodobacterales > Rhodobacteraceae > JAUREX01. The sequence goes on along the minus strand of JAUREX010000108.1, from coordinate 3,350 downwards.
CCTTCGATGCCGAGGCCGAGGCCGCGCTGCTCGCGCTCGAGGGCGGATCGCTCGGGGCGCATCACGCAGCGCGCGCCGATCATCTGCTGTGGGAGGATCGGGGCGACGAAGCCGCGCGCATGGTCGAGCGGCTCGAACCCGGCTGGCGGCGGCTCGCGGCGGCGCGGCTCGCGCTCAACCGCGACGAAGGCGCGGTGGGCGCGCTGGTCGATGCGGTGCCCGCCCCCCTTGCGGGCGATCCCGGCCTCGCAGCGGCGCGGTTCGGCTGGCGGCTCCGGCGCGAGCGGCTGGGCGATGCGGCATCCCTCATCATTGAGCGGTCGGCGACGCACGAGGGGCTCGGGCGCCCCGACGCCTGGGCGGCCGGTCGGCTGCGGCTGGCGCGCGCGCTCATGTCGCGGGGGCGCGACGCCGAGGCCTATCGCGTCGCGACCGGCCATCAGCTGACCTCGGGCAGCGATTTTGCCGCGCTCGAGTTTCTCGCGGGCTTCCTCGCGCTCAGGCGCCTGGGCGAGCCGCGGCGGGCGGCGGCGCATTTCGCGACACTCGGCGGCGGGGTCGAGACGGCGATCAGCGTCTCGCGCGCGCTCTACTGGCAGGGGCGGGCGGCGGCGGCGGCGGGCGACGGGGCGGGTGCGGCGGCGGCGCTGCGCGCGGCCGCCGCGCATCAGACGGCCTTTTACGGCCAGCTCGCGGCCGAAGAACTGGGCCTGCCGCTCGACCCCGCGCTCGCGACGCCCGACCCGGGGCCCGACCCCGCGGGTGCGGCGTTTCTGCGCGATGATGTGATGCGCACGGCCCTGATGCTGCGCGCGGCGGGCGATCCGGTGCTGGGGCGGCGCTTTGCGCTCCATCTGGGGGAATCGCTCGGCCCCGAGGATATGGGCCGGCTCGGCCGCTTCGCGCTTGAACAGGGATGGACGAACCTTGCGGTCCATGTCGGCAAGGCAGCGGCCGGGCGCGGCTTCATCCTGCCCGATCCCTATTTCCCGCTGAGCGACATGGTCCCCGGCGATCTGCCGGTGGCGCGCGCGCTGGCACTCGCCATCACCCGGCGCGAGAGCGAGTTCGACCCCGGCGCGATCAGCCCGGCGGGCGCGCGGGGCCTCATGCAGGTGATGCCGCGCACCGGCGCCGAGATGGCGCGCAAGCTTGGCCTGCGCTTTGACGAGGGGCGGCTGATCAGCGACCCCGCGCTGAATGTGCGGCTGGGCTCGGCCTATCTGGCGCAGCTGATCGAGAGCTATGGTCCCGCGCTTGCGCTGATCTGTGCGGGCTATAACGCCGGGCCGTCGCGGGCGGATGCCTGGATCGGGTCGCTCGGCGATCCGCGCGATCCGCGCGTCGATATCGTGGACTGGATCGAATCCGTGCCCTTCACCGAGACGCGCACCTACATCATGCGGGTGGCGGAATCGCGCGTGATCTATGGGGCGCGCCTTGCGGGTGCCTCGGGGCCGATCAGATTGCGCGAACTTCTGACCGGCCGGCGGGGCTGAGGGGATTGCTCCGACGCGGTGCGAACCCTACATGCGCCTGATGCGCCACCTCATCCCCTTCGCCAATCTCGCGCCCCGCGTCGCGGTCGTCCGGCTCTCGGGCCCGATCGGGGGCGGCGGGCGGCTTGGCGGCGACCTGAGTGACGCGAGCGTCGGGCCGGTGATCGAGCGGGCGTTCCGCGCCGGGCGGCCGACGGCGGTCGCGATCGTGATCAACTCTCCGGGCGGGTCGGCGGTGCAATCGGCGCTGATCGCGGCGCGCATCCGCCGCCTCGCGGCAGAGCGCAAGCTGCCCGTCCACGCCTTTGTCGAGGATGCGGCCGCCTCGGGCGGTTACTGGCTCGCCTGCGCGGCCGACGACATCTGGGTCGACCGCTCATCGATCCTGGGCTCGATCGGGGTCATCTCGGCGGGCTTCGGGCTTGCCGATCTGATCGGGCGGCAGGGGATCGAGCGGCGGGTGCACACGGCGGGGCGGTCGAAATCCTTCGCCGATCCCTTCATGCCCGAGCGGCCCGAGGATACCGCGCGGCTGCGCGTCGTGCTCGACGACATCCACGAGGCCTTCATCGACCATGTCCGCACAAGCCGCGGCGCGCGGCTCAAGGACGCACCGGGCCTCTTCGAGGGTGAGTTCTGGACCGGCCAGCGCGCGGTCGACCTCGGCCTTGCCGACGGGATCGGGCATCTCGAACCCAAGCTGCGCGCGCTTTACGGCGACAAGGTCCGCCTCATGCGCCACGGCCAGCGCACGCCCTTCCTGCGCCGCCTCGGGCTTGCGCGCGCGGCGGGCGAGGCGGTCGAGGGCGCGGTGGATGCGGCGCAGGGGCGCGCGCTCTGGGCACGGCTCGGGCTCTGAGATGACGAAGATCGTCACGATCTTCCTCGTCGTCATCGCGCTTCTGGCGATCTTCGGGCGGCTGCGGATGCCGCGCCTGCCCGGGCTTGGCCGGGTTGCCACCACCTGCCCGTCCTGCGGGCGCCACAAGATCGGGCGGGGCCCCTGCCCCTGCGGCGCGCCACCGCCCTCGAACACCCGAGGGGGATGATGCTTCTTGATCTGGTGATGGTTGCGGCGGGGCTCGCGATCCTCGTCTTTTCCGGCGATGTGCTCGTCAAGGGTTCGGTCAATCTCGCGCTCCGGCTCGGTATCCCGGCGCTGGTGGTCGGCCTGACCGTCGTGGCCTTCGGCACCTCGGCGCCCGAACTGATCGTCTCGGTCAAGGCCGCGCTCGACGGTCAGGCGGGGATCGCGCTTGGCAATGTCGTGGGCTCGAACGTCGTCAACGTCCTCCTGATCCTCGGGCTGCCCGTCCTCTTCACCACCATCCATTCAGCCGCGATCGACACGAGGCGCAGCTTCGTCGTGATGATCGGGGCGAGCGTTCTGTTCAACGCGCTGTGCTTTGCCGGGCCGCTGACCTGGTGGCACGGGCTCGTGCTGCTTGCGGCGCTTGCGCTGATGATCGGCGACAATCTGCGCATCGCGCGCGCCCACCGCGCCGCCGCCGAGCCCGACCTCGACGGGGTGCAGCCCGGCATGGGGCTCGGCAAGCAGATCGCCTTCATCGTCGCGGGCATCATCGGCCTCGGGATCGGGGCGGATCTGCTGGTCGATGGCGCGGTCAGCATCGCCCGCGTGATCGGGGTGAGCGAGACGGTCATCGGCCTCACCCTCGTCGCGATCGGCACCTCGCTCCCGGAGCTTGTCACCTCGATCATCGCCGCGGTGCGCCGGCAGGCAGTGCAGGAACACCGCAGCGGGCTTCGCGCGCGCCATCAGCGCGGCGTCGACCCGGTAGCCCGCGAAGGCGGCCATCTTCTCGGCCGCTTGCGCCTCCTCGCCCATCA
>JAUREX010000107.1 GCA_030834485.1 Gemmobacter sp. | reverse complement strand
TTCCCAAGCAGTTCACCGCCCTCGTCGGCGAGGAGAGCCTCTTTCAGGCGGCGGCGCGGCGTCTTGCGGGCGAGGGGTTCGCCCCGCCCGTGATCGTGGCGGGCGATGCCTATCGCTTCATCGTCTCCGAGCAGCTTGATGCAATCGGGATCGCGCCCGAGGCCGTGCTGATCGAGCCCGAGCCGCGCAACACCGCGCCTGCGGTCCTTGCCGCGGCGCTCGAGATCGCGCGCAGCCATCCCGACGCGCTGATGCTGGTCGCGCCCTCGGATCATGTCGTGCCCGATGCGGCGGCGTTCCGCGCGGCCGTCGCGGCGGCGGCCGGGCGGGCGGCGGCGGGCGATTTCGTGACCTTCGGCATCGCGCCCACTCGGCCCGAGACGGGGTATGGATATCTTGAACTCGCGCCCGGCGCCGATCCGGCCGCGGACGCGCCGCAAAAACTCGCGCGCTTCGTCGAGAAGCCTGACGCCGAGCACGCGGCGCGGATGCTCGCCGAGGGGCGGCATCTGTGGAACGCGGGCATCTTCCTCATGTCGGTCGCCGCGCTGCGTGCCGCCTTCGAGGCCCACGCCCCCGAGATCCTCGCGGGCGTCGAGGCATCGCTCGGGCAGGCGCGCGCCGATCTCGGCTTCACGCGCCTCGCGCCCGAGCCCTGGCAACGGCTGCCCGACATCTCGATCGATTACGCGATCATGGAAAAGGCCGCGAACCTCTCGGTCATGCCCTATCGCGGGCACTGGTCGGACCTCGGCGGCTGGGATGCGGTCTGGCAGGAGGGGGGGCCGGACGGCGCGGGCAACGTCTGCACGGGCAATGCGACCGCGATCGGCTGCGACGACACGCTGCTGCGCGCCGAGGGCGGGCGGATCGAACTGGTCGGGATCGGCCTCAGCGACGTGATCGCGATCGCGATGGATGATGCGGTGCTCGTGGCGCGCAAGTCCGAGGCGCAGCGCGTCAAGGATGCGGTCGCGCATCTGCGCGCGCGCGGCGTGCGGCAGGCGACCGAGTTCCGCCACGACAGCCGGCCATGGGGCTGGTTCGAGAGCCTCGCGACCGGCGCGCGCTTTCAGGTCAAGCGCATCGTCGTTAATCCGGGCGGCAAGCTTTCGCTCCAGTCGCATCATCACCGCGCCGAGCACTGGATCGTGGTCGAGGGCACCGCCAAGGTCACGATCGGCGAGACGGTCCAACTGCTGAGCGAGAACCAGTCGGTCTACATCCCCCTCGGCGCGGTGCACCGGCTCGAGAACCCCGGCAAGGTGCCGATGGTGCTGATCGAGGTGCAGACCGGCACCTATCTCGGCGAGGATGACATCATCCGCTACGACGACATCTACGCGCGGAGTTGAGCGCCCGCGCGTTCAGGACGCCGCGCGCCGGGTTTCGAGCACGCGCGTGCCCGGCGATTCCGCCAGCAGGTCGCGAAAGAGCGCGGCGAGCGCGCGTTCGAGCCGCTCGTGCCCCGAGCCGGGGCGCACCAGCATCGTGACGTCGCAACGCAGCGGCGCATCGACGATGTCATGGAGCACGATGTCGCCGCGGCGCACCTCGTCGCAGACGGCGCCATAGGGCGTGATCGAGCTGTTCAGCCCCCGGATGATCAGCGACCGCCAGAGGTCGATCGAGTCGAGATGCGCCTCGGTCGGCATGCGCGCGCCGCGCGATTGTGCCGCGCGCTCGGTCAGCGCCCAGGCCATGCTCTGGCTGCCGTAGAACACGACCGGCGAGGCGAGCGCCGCCGCGAGGGTGACGCCGCGCGTCGCGATCCCGCCCGGGCCATAGCCCCCGGCCCCCTCGGGCGCGAGGCGCGGCGCGGTCGCGAGGAAGAACGTCTCGGTCGCGAGCGCGACCGAATGCGCCGCGACCCGCCCGGCCGAGCCGTAGACGAGGGCGACATCGAGTTCCCCCGCGACCAGTTGTCGCGCAAGGCCCGTCGACCAGCCTTCGGTGATCTCGAGTTGCAGCCCCGGCATCCGCGCCGAACCCTCGATCATCGCCTCGATCCCGATCAGCCGCGCGATCGCGGGTGGCAGCCCGAGGCGCAGCCGGCCCGGGGCGACCGCGAAGACGCCCTCGGTCTCGGCCACCAGATCGAGGATGCGCCGCGCATAGCCGATCAGCGTGTGCCCATCGTCGGTAAGGCTTATTCCGTTCGATCTGCGCACGAAGACCGCACGCCCGAAATGCTCCTCGAGCGCCTTGATCTGGAGGCTGAGGGCCGTGGGCGCAACGTTCAGCGCCTTCGCCGCGGCGGTCATGCTGCCGGCGTCGGCGGCTTCGACGAAATAGCGCAGCTGGCGCAGGGTCACATGCATCCGCAGCCCCCGAGTGTCGACAAGTCCGAGCGTGAAGTTTTTCGTAATGCCGCGCCCTGAATCCTGCAATGGACCAGAATGTCGCGCAGGAAATAGCCTTGTTCCAAGGCGGTGCGGGCGTCGGAGGGGGCGCGGGCGTCGCCCGAATCGTCATGAGGAGGAAAAAATGACGAAAAAACGAGGGACAGATTCCACATCGGGGAAAACGCAAGCTGTCGGCATGAACCGGCGCGACTTCTTCAAGGCGGGGGCGGCTGCGGGTGTCGGTGCGGCCGCGCTCGGGGCGCCCGTCGCGGCGCCGGCGGCCGGACATGAAGCGGGACCGGGGGGGATCACCTGGGACTATGAGGTGGACGTCGTCATCTGCGGCGGCGGCTGCGCGGGGATCACCGCGGCGATCCGGGCGCGCGATGCGGGCGTCTCGGTGCTGGTGGTCGATGCCAACTATGACCTCGGCGGACGCATGCTGCACAGCGGCTCGTTCCTCTCGCTCGGGGGCGGCGACGTCATCCAGAAGCGCGACATGGCCGGCGAGGCCGACGCCGAGGGCTACATCACCGTGCCGCCGGTCGAGGAGCCGGCCGAGCTCGATGACAGCGTCGATCTGCTCTTTACCGACGTCACCGACTGGTCGATCGTCGACCCCAAGGCGCAGTCGCCCTATCGCTACAACGAGCGCGAGATGATGCGCGCCTGGGCCGAGAACTGCCCGCCGACGCGCGAATTCCTGATGGCGAACTATGTCCGCTTTACCCGCGTCAGCGGCACCCACGGCGGCGGCGGCCTGAGCCGGGCGCGCGCGCCCTATTGCTTCCTGATGCTGGGCGATGTCACCGACATCCGCAAGGGCACGATCACGGCCGAGGATGCGGGCCTTGCCGACCCCGAGCGCACGAGCGCCTTCGCGCCTGTCCGGATGGAGGACGCCACGAGCCTCGTCGGTCCGGGCGCGGTGCGCAACGGCGTGGCGCTTGCCCGCCCGCTCGAGTTCTCGATGCGCGAGAAGGGCGTGCATGTCATGCTCAACCGCCATTTCGACGATCTGATCCGCGAAGAGCCCTTTGCCGGTCGCGTCGTCGGGATCCGCGCGAGCTATACCCCGCGCATCCATCCCGAAAGTGGCCAGCGCCTCGAGAGCTTCTGGCAGAATGGCAACATCGATGAGCGTCGCCCGAGCGTGAACATCCGCGCCCGCAAGGCGGTCATCCTCGCGAGCGGCGGCCACGCGGGCAACCCCGAAGTGCGCAGCATGTTCTATGGCGCCATGCGCGAGCCCGCGTTCCCGACCTCGGGGATGGCGCTGCTCGGGCCGGCGGCGCAGGACGCCTCCGCGCTCAAGGCCGCGCTTCGGATCGGGGCGAACATGGCGGGGATGCAGCAGAACCTCTCCTATCCCACGACCTTCCACATCTCGAGCCGCCTCGGGACGCGCGACGCCTATACCGACATGTATCCCGGACATCCGACCTTCGACTTCCGCGGCTCGACCGGCCTCAGCGTCGGCGGCTCGGGCTTCGAGGAGTTCATCGCGGTCAACCAGGTCGGCAAGCGCTTCTTCAACGAGGTGCGCCTGCCCAAGCGTCCGGGCGCCAACCGCTATCCGGGCGACAAGGCCGCGCCGGGGCAGGGCCTTGCGCACAAGCCGCTCGACTGGCGCAACTGCGCGGCCGAGTGGGTGCGGCAATCCTACACCTATGATCACGGCCTCGACGCCGCGATCGCGATGAACGAGGGCTCGAAGGCGCCGCATTACCATTCGGGTTCGCTCTGGGCGATCATGGACCAGGACGCGATCGACCGGACCGGGTGGGAGTTGCGCTTTCCCTTCGTGAACGAGTCGAACGGCTATTTCTTCAAGGCCGACACGATCCAGGAACTCGCCGGCAAGATCTATGCGGGCCACCCCTTCGCCCGGGTGCCGCTGTCGCATCTGGCCGCGACCGTCGAGACCTGGAACGGCTATGTCGCAGCCGGGGCCGATCCCGAGTTCGAGCGCGAGAAGGACGCGCCGATGTATGCGATCGCCAAGCCGCCGTTCTATGCGCTCTCGATCATGGTGATCTGGCATGACAGCTATGGCGGCCTGCGCTGCAACGGCCGTCATCAGGTGATCGACATGGACGGCCAGCCGATCCCCGGCCTCTATGCCGGCGGCGAGGCGGTCGGCGGCTTCAACAAGCACGGCCTCGGCAAGGGGCATGTGCAGGGCTTCATCGCCGGCACCTTCGCCGCCGCCGAACTCGGCTGACGATAGAACCGCAGGCAGGCGGACCCCGCCTGCCTGCGCCAGACCCCGCCGGCCGCGGCACCATCGCCGCGACCGGCACAGAGATGAAGAGGCACGCCGTGACCCATCCCTTCAAGATCGTGACCGTTCCGGCCCCCATCGAGGCCGCATCGAGCTTCAAGCTCGAGATCGAGACCCCCGAGTTTCCCGCAGCCGAGCTCAACGGCACCGAGCTTTCCATCCGCGACGCCGAGGGCGCCGAGGTGGCGCGCTGCGCCATCGTGCGCGGCAGCGACGGCGTCCATGTCCTCGCGCCAGTCCCCGCGGGGCTGATCGCGCCGGCGACGACCGGCAGCCACCTCTGGCAGGCGGTCGTCTGCCGCGATGCGGACGAGGATGAGGGCGAGGCGGCCGAGGCCGACATCCCGCCCGAGGCGGTGCCCTTTGCCGTCGATGTCGCGGCGCACACGATCTTTGTCAGCGTCTGGGACATGCCGCCCGCGGTCGAGGCGGGCCGCCCCTTTGCCGCGACCATCGGCCTCAAATGCACCTGCGGTTGCGACACGCGCGGCTGGGCCTTCAGCATCACCGATGCGGTCGGCTGCGAGGTGCACGCCGGCCGCGTGGGCGATGTGCCGGCGGCGGGCACCGATGCGCTCTATCACGCGCGGATCGAGCTGATGGCGCCGGCCGATGTCGGGCGCGCGGTCTGGTCCGTTGCGGCGCATTGCCCCGACCATCCGATGCCGCACGCGCTGCGCATCCAGCCCCTGCACCTCAACGTCACCGACCGCGCCGAGATCGCGCTCCGGCTCCGGGTCGTCGATGCCGAGACGGGTGCGCCCGTGCCGCGCGCCAAGATCGTCGCCCATCCCTTCCGCACCCTCGCCGACGAGAGCGGGGCGGCCGAGTTGCGCGTGGCCCCCGGCGACTATCGCATCTATGCCTCGGGCAAGGGCTATTTCGCGAGCCAGCGCAGCGCGCGCATCACCGACGACATGGAGCTTGTCGCCGAGCTTCACCCCGACCGCGAGCCGACCGTCGCCGATGCCTGGGCCTGAGGCGCCCGGCCCGGAAACGACCCCAAGAAAGGAAGTGCAGGAATGTTGAGAACGCTTTTGGCCGCTGCCGTCATGGGCACCGCAGCGGGGGGCGCCTACGGGCAGGGCGCGGTCGATCCTGCCGCCATGACCGAGGGAGAGGCGATCTTCGGGCAGCAATGCGCGGTCTGCCACAGCAAGGAGGGCAACGCGATCGTCGACAGCTTTCCGGCGCTGCGCGGCAACGAGAACCTCGCGGATGCGGAATATGTGATCACGAACCTGCATTCGGGCGTGGTGGTCATGCCGCCCTTCCCGACGCTCGATGATGCGCAGGTCGCGGCGGTCGTGACCTATGTGCGCAACAGTTGGGGCAACGCCTATGGCGGGGTCGATGCCGCCGAGGTCGCCGCCGTGCGCGCGACGCTTGATCCGCAACTGCCGCTCAGCACGATCTGGGATGGCGTCTTCACCGCCGAACAGGCCGCCCGCGGCAAGGAGATCTTCACGAGCCCCTGTGGCGTCTGCCATGGCACGAAACTCGATGGCGCGCCGGACGATCAGGACATGGTGCCGGCGCCGCCGCTCGCGCGGCACAAGTTCCTGCGCGTCTGGAACGGGCGGACGCTCGGGGCGCTCTATTCCTACACCCGCGGCACCATGCCCAAGAGCAACCCGGGCTTTCTGAGCGAGGAGGATTACCTCGCGATCGTGGCGCATATGCTCGCGATGACCGGGGCGCCGGCGGGGGATCAGCCGCTCGTCGATGACGTGGTGGCGCTCGGCCATATCGTGATCGGACCCAAGCCCTGAGCGCGCGGGACCGCCTTTGCGGGCGCGCGCGGCGCCTTGGGGCGTGCGGTGCGGCCCTGTCCGCGCTCGCGCTCGCCGGTCCTGCCGGCGCGGCCGATGGCGGGCCGCTCGTCTGCACGGTGGTCGGCTATGATCTCTTCCTGCGCAACGCGGGCGAGGTGACGCTGCCTGCCGGCACGAGTTTCGCCTGGTCGGTGCCCTTTGCGCGCGCCAAGGGCACCGAAACGCTTACCCGCGACCTCGAGCCCGGGGCGCAGGCGCTTTTCTCGGCGATGCTCGGCTCATCCTACCTCGGGTCGGACAAGCCCTGCGCCGTCGAGATTCTGGGCGGCTGACCCTCAGAGCCCTTCGAGAAAGGCGATGAGGCGCGCGCGCGCCCCCTCGGGCAGGGCGGCATAGCGCGCCTGCGCGGGTGCCGCCTCGCCGCCATGGGCGCGGATCGCCCCGTCGATGTCGCCCGCCCGCCCGTCGTGCAGATAGCGCCGCCCGGGATAGGGCCCGAGCGCGAGCAGAGGCGAGGTCCGCCAGAGCGCACCCTCAACGCCGAAGGGCCGCGCAAGGTCTTGCCCCATGTCATGGAGGAGCAGGTCGGAATAGAGCGTGACCATTTCCCCCGCGCTGTCCGGCATCTGCGGCACATGGCAATCGGCGCAGCCCGTCTCGGCAAAGAGGGCGGCCTCGGGCGCAGGCGCCGCGCGGCGCTGGGCGGGTGCGGGCTTGTCGGCGAGGAAGGCCGCGATCAGTTCGATCTCATAGCTTGCGACCTCATGGCCTGCGCGCCAGGGATCGGGTCCGTGGGGGGCTGCGTGGCAGCGCGTCTGCGTGGCGGTGCAATCGCCCGCATCGCCCGGGGCGAAGACGCTCGAAAGCCCCATGTCGAGCGCGAAGGCGTCCGCGATCTGGGCCGCGAGGCTCGCGCGCCCCGCCGCGACGCCATAGCGCCCGACCGCCTCGGTGCCGTCGGGCAGCGTCACGCGCTGCACGCGCCCGGCAACCCGCCCCTCGGCCGCCTGCTGCGCAGCAAGCGCGACGATCGCGCCCTCATCCACCCGGTCGATCGCGGCCCGCCCGATCAGCGGCGGCGCAAGGAGCGGCGCGAGGCGCAGATCGGCGGGCGGTTCGGCCAGAACGGCCGAGACCTGCGGCCGCGCTTCCGCCCCCACCCCCGACCGGCCGAGCGCGAGCCGCCCCTCGCCCCGCGCGCCCCCCGTCCCGAGCGTCTGGAGCTGCCGCCCGAGGGCCGGGTGCCCCTCGCCCGTCTCGGTCCCGAGGCGTAGCACCATCCCGGGTGCCGCAACGGGCCCGAGGTCGGGCATCACCACCCGCCCCCCGAGTGCTGGGCCCATGTGACAATCGAGGCAGGCGCGCGCGTTGAAGAGCGGCCCCAACCCATCCCATTGCGAGATTTCGGGAGTCGGCACCCATTGGCGGCGAAATTCGTTCCAGCCGAGCGCCACGCGCGCCGCGGCCGGTGCCTCGGCCGCATAGGCTACGGGCTGCACCCGCTCTGCCCCCTGCGCCGCGGTGCCCGCAGCGCTCAGCCAGAGGATCGTCCAGAGCCGTCCGACCGAACCTGCCATCGCACCGCCCCTGATGCTGCCTGCACATCATCCTAGCCGCGCGGATGCGCCCTGCAAGCGGCAGCTTCGGATTTCCTCTTGTCCGGGACAGAAAATGGAGTCATCGCGCGACGGAAACAGGGGCGTCGGCCGTGAATGCTGCGCGTGCCCGGTTGGCAAGGCGCCTCGTGCGGCTAGATCACGCGGCGGACACCCCCCTCCGCGAGAGGACGACAGCGATGCGCTTTCTGATACGCGCCCTTTCGGGCCTCTTCCTGATGGCGCTGACGGTCGGGCTCCTGGCGCTTGCGGGCTATACGGTCAAGTCGAGCATCGATGAGCGGCTGGCTCGCGAAAGCCGGCCGGCCGCGGCGCGCGAGCGGGTCTTTGCCGCGAATGTGATCCGCATCGAACCCGCCACGATCGTGCCCGAGATGACGGCCTTCGGCGCGATCGAGGCGCGGCTCCTCAGACACGAAAAGCATCTGGTCAACCACGAGCATCACCTTTCCAGAATTGAGAAGGAAGCA
>JAUREX010000106.1 GCA_030834485.1 Gemmobacter sp. | reverse complement strand
GTCACGCCCGAGACCATCGGCTGGCGCGTCGCAAGTTCGGGGATCAGTTCGAGCACATTGCGCCGCCCGGCCCGCAGCGTCCCGAGCACCCCGAGCGGCACGGTCGCGAGCGGCACGCGCACCGGGAGGGCTTGGGCCTCGGCGGGCAGGGTTTGGGTGGGCGGGGTGTCGGGCATCGCGGATCATCCTCTCGCCATGCCAGATAGGGCACCCCGCCGGATGCGCCAGACCGCCCGCCCTGCGCGGCGTCAGGACCCGCTTGATTTTTCTTCGCCCTGCCTGTAAGCGGCCCGCGTCGAAAATCAGGGTCCTGCCGGACCCGCCAGAAGGGGAACGGTCGCACCATGGCGAAGGCGAAGTTTGAGCGGACGAAGCCGCATGTGAACATCGGGACGATTGGTCACGTCGACCACGGGAAGACGACGCTGACGGCGGCGATCACGAAGTATTTCGGCGAGTTCAAGGCCTATGACCAGATCGACGCGGCCCCCGAGGAGCGTGCGCGGGGGATCACGATCTCGACGGCGCATGTGGAATACGAGACGGCCAAGCGCCACTATGCGCATGTCGACTGCCCGGGCCACGCGGATTACGTCAAGAACATGATCACGGGTGCGGCGCAGATGGACGGGGGGATCCTCGTCTGTGCGGCCTCGGACGGCCCGATGCCGCAGACGCGCGAGCACATCCTGCTCGCCCGCCAGGTGGGCGTGCCGGCGCTGGTGGTCTACATGAACAAGATCGACCTCGTCGACGACGAGGAGCTGGTCGAGCTGGTCGAGATGGAGCTGCGCGAGCTTCTGTCGTCCTATGACTTCCCGGGCGACGACATCCCGATCATCAAGGGCTCGGCGCATCAGGCGCTGATCGGCGAGCGCCCCGAGATCGGCGAGAGCTCGATCCGGGCGCTGATGGATGCGGTCGACAGCTACATCCCGACGCCCGAGCGTGCGGTGGACCAGCCGTTCCTGATGCCGATCGAGGATGTGTTCTCGATCTCGGGCCGGGGCACGGTGGTGACGGGCCGGGTCGAGCGCGGCGTGATCAACGTGGGCGACGAGGTCGAGATCGTCGGCATCCGCCCGACGAAGAAATCGGTCTGCACGGGCGTCGAGATGTTCCGCAAGCTCTTGGACCGCGGCGAGGCGGGCGACAACATCGGCGCGCTCCTGCGCGGCGTCGACCGCGAGGGGGTGGAGCGTGGGCAGGTGCTGTGCAAGCCCGGCTCGGTCAAGCCGCACACGAAGTTCGAGGCCGAAGCCTATATCCTGACGAAGGAAGAAGGCGGTCGCCACACGCCGTTCTTCGCCAACTACCGGCCGCAGTTCTATTTCCGCACGACCGATGTGACGGGGATGGTGGCGCTGCCGGCGGGGACCGAGATGGTGATGCCGGGCGACAACCTCAAGTTCAACGTCGAGCTGATCGCGCCGATCGCCATGGAAGAAAAGCTGCGCTTCGCCATCCGCGAAGGCGGCCGCACCGTCGGCGCAGGCGTCGTGTCGAAAATCATCGAGTGAATTTTTCCGGCATTGCCGGAATGCAGAGGGGCGCGCCCGCCGGGCGCGCCCCTCGTGCTTCGTGCGGGGCCCCTTCGTGCGTGGCCCTGCTTCGGGGTGTCAGGCGCTGATCTCGACGCAGGCCTTGGCCTTGTCGTCCCAGGCGGTGCCCTTGGCGCAGGACATCGAGGCTTCGGTGCCATGCGCCTCGCACCCGCCCGCCGACGCGAGGCCGGAGGTCAGGATGAGGGCGAGCATGGTGGCGGCGATCGTCTTCATGGAGGCTCCTCTCTCGATCTTGAGCGATGCGGGATTTTTAGTCCGCGGCCGTCCCCGGGCAAGGCGGACAAATTGGCGCGCCCTCAGACGCGGCCGCTGCGGCTGTCGAAGCGGGTGCCCTGGCCGCGGCGCGTCTCGCGCCAGAGGGTATAGAGCCCCGCCCCGCAGATGAGCGCGATGCCCGTCCAGGCGGTCGTGTCGGGCCAGCTCCCGAAGACCATCGCGCCCCAGAAGATCGCCATCGGCATGCCGGCATATTCGAAGGGCGCGATCAGCCCCGCCTCGCAGAGCCGATAGGCCTGCGCGACCATGAGCCCGCCGATCGCGACCGACAGCCCCGTGGCGATGAAGGCCGGCCAGTCGGCCATCGCCGGCCAGATCCAGGGCCGCAGCAGAAAGGCGAGCGACGGGTTGGCCGAGCCCGAGAACTTCCCGTCGCCCGCCACGATCCCCATCGCGAGGCTGACGACGACGAAGCCCACCTGGACGTAGAAGGAGAGGGTGATCGCGGCTTCGGTCCCGCGCATCTGGCGCGTCATCATGTGCGATAGCGCGTAGCAGAGCGCCGAGACGAGCACGAGCACCGCCGCGGGCTGGATCATGCCGCTGCCGGGGCGCAGCATCACCACGACGCCCGCCATCCCGACCGTGACGGCTGCCCAGCGCCGCGGGCCGACCCGCTCGGACAGGAGTACGACCGACAAAAGCGTCACCAGGAGCGGCGAGATGTAGGCGACCGCGACCGCATCCGCGAGCGGCATCGCCGCGAGCCCGACGAAATAGGTCACGTTCGACACCATCACGATCGAGACGCGAATCAGATGCTCGCGCCGGCGCGTCGTGGTGAAGAGCGCGAAGCTCTGGCCCGACAGGCGGATCAGCGCGACGAGGAAGACGAGGCCGATCAGCGCGCGGATCAGGATCACCTGATGGAGCGGATAATCGCCCGAGAGGAACTTGATCGCGACATCGTTGATCGACATCACCACCGACCCGCCGAGCACGAGGAGGATACCCGTCAGGGTCGGATTGATCGGAGGCGGCGCGACGGAACCCATGGCGCCAACGAACCACCGCGCGGCGCGCGCGTCTGTCCCACGACCGACATGCGCGACGCCTTCCGCCCCTCATCGTCGCGCTTGCCCGGCGGGGTGCCGCCTGCTAATCATCGCGCCCGAGCACGCGACGATGGCGTCGTCGCAGGGGTTCGTGCCCCGACGCTTGCGGAACGATCCGCCCAGTCCTGTACGCCGGGATCTTTCGGGGTCCGGCGCGCTGCTCAGACCCCTTCGCGAGGTCTGGAAATGACGCAACGCCCTGAACAGTATCGCTTTCATCAGGGGGATCGCGTGCTGCCCTTCGCAGCCGCGGAATATGACGCGCGCCTTGCCGGCCTGCGCAAGATCATGGCGGCCGAGGGGGTCGAGGTCGCGGTGATGACCTCGATGCACAACATCGCCTATTATTCGGGCTTTCTCTATTGCTCGTTCGGGCGGCCCTACGGCCTTGTCGTGACGGCGACCGAGTCGGTCACGATCAGCGCGGGGATCGACGCGGGCCAGCCCTGGCGGCGCTGCCATGGCGACAACATCACCTATACCGACTGGGCGCGCGACAACTACTGGCGCGCGATCCGCTCGGTCTCGGGCACGGGCCGCGTGATCGGGTTCGAGGGCGACCATCTGACGCTTGCGCAGTCGATGAAGCTCGACGCCTTCCTCGCGCCGTCGCGGCGGGTCGATATCGCGCCCGCGACGATGCGCCAGCGGATGCACAAATCCGCAGCCGAGCTCGAGATCATCCGCGCCGGCGCGGCGGTTGCCGATGTCGGCGGCTATGCGATCCGCGATTCGGTCGCCGCCGGCAAGCGCGAGATTGATATCGCCATGGCCGGGCGCGATGCGATGGAGCTCGAGATCGCGCGCCGCTTTCCCGATGCCGAATACCGCGACACCTGGGTGTGGTTCCAGTCGGGGATCAACACCGACGGCGCGCACAACCCCGTGACGGCGCGCGCGCTGCAGGTGGGCGACATCCTCTCGCTCAACACCTTTCCGATGATCTCGGGCTATTACACCGCGCTCGAGCGGACGATGTTCGTGCGCGAGGTCGATGCCGCCAGCCTGCGCATCTGGGAGGCGAACGTCGCCGCGCATGAATACGGGATGAGCCTGCTTCAGCCCGGCGCGCGCTGCTCGGAGGTGACGGCGAAGATCAACGCCTTTTTCGAGGAGCGCCAGCTTCTGCAATACCGCACTTTCGGCTATGGGCATTCCTTCGGCGTGCTCTCGCACTATTACGGGCGCGAGGCGGGGCTTGAGCTGCGCGAGGATATCGACACGGTGCTCGAACCCGGCATGGTCATCTCGATGGAGCCGATGCTCACGATCGCCGAGGGCCAGCCCGGGGCGGGGGGCTATCGCGAGCACGACATCCTCATCATCACCGAGACGGGGAACGAGGACATCACCAAATACCCCTACGGCCCGGCCTTCAATGTGGTCGGCTAGGGGCGGCGCGCCGACGGGCAGGCGCATGCGCGCCTGCCCGTTTCGCGGGCAGTTTCGTGAAGCGGGCGATGCACGGTCCGGCGAGGTTGCATCGCCCGCCCTTTCGGTTTTAATTCAGGGGTCCGGCCTTCGGGGCTGGCGATGACAGGCAGGGAAACACGGGTGCCGAGCGAGACTGCAAACGCGACCTTCGTCGAGTTCGATCGGGTCCAGAAAAGCTACGACGGCATCAGCCTCGTGGTGAAGGATCTGAACCTGACTGTCGCGAAGGGCGAGTTCCTGACCATGCTCGGGCCGTCGGGGTCGGGCAAGACGACCTGCCTGATGATGCTCGCGGGCTTCGAGACCGCGACGAACGGCGAGATCCGCCTTGACGGCCGCCCCATCAACCTCGTGCCGCCGCACAAGCGGGGCATCGGCATGGTGTTCCAGAACTACGCGCTTTTCCCGCACATGACGGTGGCCGAGAACCTCGCCTTTCCGCTCGAGGTGCGCGGCATGGGCAAGTCCGAGCGCGAGGCCAAGATCACCCGCGCGCTCGACATGGTGCAGATGGGGGCCTTTGCCGCGCGCCGGCCCGCGCAGCTCTCGGGCGGCCAGCAGCAGCGCATCGCACTTGCGCGCGCGCTCGTGTTCGACCCAGCGCTCGTGCTGATGGACGAGCCGCTCGGCGCGCTCGACAAGCAGTTGCGCGAGCACATGCAGTTCGAGATCAAGCACCTGCACGAGAGCCTCGGGATCACGGTCGTCTATGTGACGCATGACCAGGGCGAGGCGCTCACGATGTCTGACCGGGTCGCGGTCTTCAACGACGGCGTCGTGCAGCAGCTTGCCCCGCCCGATGAGCTTTACGAGCGCCCCGTCAACAGCTTCGTCGCGCAGTTCATCGGCGAGAACAACAAGCTCCACGGCCGGATCGAGGAGATCGAGGACGGCCGTGCGCTCGTGCGGCTCGACACGGGCGAGCTGATCGACGCAACGCCCGTCAACGTCAGCGCGAAGGGCCAGCGCACGCTGGTGTCGATCCGCCCCGAGCGGGTCGAGTTCAAGCCCGAGATGATGCCCGACGGTGCCCATACGATCGAGGCCGAGGTGCTCGAGTTCATCTATATGGGCGATCTCTATCGCACGCGGTTGCGCGTCGCGGGGTCGGACGATTTCGTGATCAAGAGCCGCAACACCCTGACCCAGCGCCGGCTGCAACCCGGCGAGCGGATCAGGATCGGCTGGGCGCCGCAGGACGCGCGCGCGCTCGACGCCTGAAGATGCCCGCCGCGGCCGCCGGCCTGCCGCGACGGGACTGCCAAGCCGGATGAAGACCAACCAACGATGGGAGAGACCATGAAGAAACTTCTTGTCACCACCACCGCCCTTGTCGGGTTCGCCTATGGCGCCCAGGCGGCCGAGATCACCGTCATGTCCTGGGGCGGCGCCTATGCCGAGAGCCAGATCGAGGCCTATCACAAGCCCTTCACCGCCCAGACCGGCGTCACCGTCGTCTCGGTCGACGCCGACAACCCGGCCGTTCCGGTCGAGGCGCAGGTGAAGGCGGGCAACGTCTCGATCGACGTGGCCGACGTGGAATATCCTGACGCCGTGCGCCTGTGCGACGAGGGGATGCTCGAGACGATCGACCATTCGACCCTGCCGCCCGCGCCCGATGGCACGCCCGCGACCCAGGATTTCCTGCCGGGCCTGCTGCTCGACTGCGCGGTGGCGACGATCACCTTCTCGACGATCTTCGCCTATGACGCCTCGGTCTTCCCCGAGGGCCCGACCTCGATCTCGGACTTCTTCGACCTGCAGAAGTTCCCGGGCAAGCGCGGCATGGGCAAGCGCCCGCGCGCGAACCTCGAGATGGCGCTGATGGCCGATGGCGTGCCGGCGGCCGAGGTCTATGACGTCCTCTCGACCCCCGCGGGCGTGGACCGCGCCTTCGCCAAGCTTGACTCGATCAAGGGCGACATCATCTGGTGGGAAGCCGGCGCGCAGCCGCCGCAGCTTCTGGCCGATGGCGAGGTCGCGATGACGACCGCCTACAACGGGCGCATCTTCAACGCCGCGATCGCCGAGAACAAGCCGTTCACGGTCGTCTGGGACGGGCAGATCCAGGAATATGACCTCTGGGTCGTTCCGAAGGGCGCGCCCAACCTCGAGGCCGCGATGGAGTTCGTGAAGTTCTCGACCGACACGCAGCGGCTGGCCGACCAGGCCAAATACATCTCCTACGGTCCGGCGCGCACCTCCTCGAGCGCGTTGATCGGGCTCTTCAAGGACGGCAAGACCGAGATGCTGCCGCACATGCCGACGAACCCCGACAACATGAAGAACGCGCTCGGGTCGAACTTCGAGTTCTGGGCCGACCGGAACAAGGAGCTCGAGGAGCGCTTCAACGCCTGGCTCGCGGCGAACTGATCCGACACCGGCGGCGCGGGGACACCCCCCGCGCCGCCATTTCTGCAAGGAGGGGGCATGGCCGAGGCGGTCGCAGGTTCGGGCGGGGGTCTGCGGACGGCGGACGGCCGGCCGCTGGGCGAGGCGCTTGCGCAGGCGCAGGGTCGCGCGCGCCGGCGGGCCCTCCTGCTTGTCGCGCCGCTTCTGCTCTTTGTCCTCTTCAGCTTCGTGGTGCCGATCGGGCAGCTTCTGATCAGCGCCTTCAGCGACGACGATTTCGCCCGCAATGCGCCCGCCCTTGGCGCCTGGTTCGATGAGAACCCGCGCGGCAGCCCGATCGACGAGAGCGCCTATGCCGCCCTTGCCGCCGACCTCAAGGCCGCGAAGGAGAACCGCACCGCCGGCCAGATGGGCGAGCGGATCAATTACGAGGTCTCGGGCGCGCGCTCGCTCTTTACCTCGACGGCGCGCAACGCCGACAAGTTCGAGCCGCCCTATCGCGAGGCGATCCTTGCCGCACGCGCCGAATGGGACAACCCGAGGCTCTGGGAATCGATGCGACAGGCGTCCTCGTCGGTCACGCCCAACTTCTTCCTCGCCGCGGTCGACCTGCGCCGCTCCGAGACGGGCGGGATCGAGCGCGCGCCCGAAGAGGTGCGCGTCTATCAGATGCTCTTCATGCGCACCTTCGCGCTCTCGGCGCTCATCACCGTGCTCTGCCTGCTGCTCGGCTATCCGATCGCGCATCTGCTCGCGACGCTGCCGCTGCGCTATTCGAACCTGCTCATGATCTTCGTGCTGCTGCCGTTCTGGACGTCGCTTCTGGTGCGGACGACATCGTGGATCGTGCTGCTGCAAAGCGAAGGCGTCCTCAACAACATCCTCGTCGGCTTCGGGATCATCGGCGACGACGGGCGCATCCGCATGATCTACAACCAGACGGGCACGATCGTCGCGATGACGCATATCCTGCTGCCCTTCATGGTGCTGCCGCTCTATTCGGTGATGCGGCCCATCCCGCCTTCCTATGTGCGCGCCGCGCGTTCGCTCGGCGCATCAAGCTGGACCGCCTTCCGGCGCATCTATGTGCCGCAGACGATGCCGGGGGTGGCGGCGGGGGGCTTGCTCGTCTTCATCCTCGCGGTCGGCTATTACATCACGCCCGCGCTCGTTGGGGGCGCGACGGGGCAGCTCATCTCGAACCTGATCGCCTTCCATTTCGAGAATTCGAACTGGTCGATGGCGGCCGCGCTCGCCTCGCTCCTGCTTCTGGCGGTGCTGATCCTCTACTGGCTCTATGACCGCCTCATCGGCATCGATAACCTGAAACTGGGCTAGGGCGATGGCACTTCCGGTCTATGCAACACCACTCGAGCGGCTCTGGCGGGCGGTCTACATCGCGCTCTGCGTGATGATCTTCGTCTTCCTGATCGCGCCGATCCTCGTCGTCATTCCGCTGTCGTTCAACGCCGAGCCCTATTTCACCTTCACGCCCAAGATGCTGGCCTTCGATCCCGAGGGCTACAGCCTGCGCTGGTATGACCTTCTTCTGACCTTCGGGCAGACGCTGCCGCCCGAGGCGCCGCGCGATTCGACCTGGTGGGCGGATGTGTGGTCGAACGCGGCCTGGATCCGGGCCGCCAAGAACTCGCTCATCATCGGCTTCTTCTCGACCGTGATCGCGACGGGGCTCGGCACGCTTGCGGCGCTCGGCCTCTCGCGCGCCGAGATGCCCTGGCGGCGCCCGATCATGGCGATCCTGATCTCGCCCATGATCGTGCCGATCATCATCACGGCGACGGGGCTTTTCTTCTTCTACTCGAACCCCTGCGGCATCTTCGGGCTCTTCGGGG
>JAUREX010000105.1 GCA_030834485.1 Gemmobacter sp. | reverse complement strand
CCTTGCGAAAGGCGATGGTGCCGCGCTTGTCGTCGATGGGGCGCGCGGCCGCCGTGGCCGCGGCCGCGACCTCGGCCAGCGCCCCCTCATCGGCCCGCGTCCCGATCAGCGCCGCCGCTGCCCCCTCGCACAGCACGACCTTGGGCCCGACCGCGCCGAGCGCCACCCGCGCCGCAGCGATCCGCCCGTCTGGGCCGAGCGTCAGGCTGACCCCGGCCGAGGCGACCGCGATGTCCATCTCGGAGCGCGGGGTGAAGCGCAGATAGGCGTCGCCTGCGCGCGCGCCCCGGGGCGGGAGGAGGATCGCCGTCACGATCTCGCCCTTGCCGAGCGTCGTGCGCCCGGGGCCGGCGGCGATCTCGATCACCTCGACCTCGCGCGCGCCGGCGGGCCCTTCGATGCGCGCGCGCGCGCCGGCCGCGACCAGCGCGGGCACCGAATCGCCCGCGGGCGAGGCGTTGCAGATGTTGCCCGCCATGGTGCAGCGCCCCTGGATCTGGGTCGAGCCGATCAGCGCGAAGGCCTCGGCGACGCCGGGCCAGGCGGCGCAGAGGGCCGCATCCTCGGCCAGGCGCGCGCCGGCGACCGCCGCGCCGATGCGAAAGCCGCCGTCGGGCGTGGCGGTGATCTCGGCCATGCCCGGGATGCGCTTGATGTCGACGACAAGCGCGGGCTCGATCATGCCTGCCCTCAGCTGCACCAGCAGGTCCGTCCCGCCCCCGAGCACGCGCGCGAGGCCCGCCTCGGCCGCGAGCGCCGCCGTCGCCTGGGCGACGCTTTCCGCCGTCAAGAATCGCATCTCGTCCCCTCTCTGAACAGCCGCCAGCCTAGCCGGGCGGCGATGGCCGGGCAACCGTGGCGGCGCGCCTCAGGCCCTGATGCGCGCGCCCTGCGGATCATGCAGGGGCGCAAGCGCGATCTCGGCCGGATGCACCTCGGCCGCGACCACAAGCTCATAGCGCCCCGCGTGCAGGAAGGCGTCATCGACCCCCTCGGCGTTGCGGACATAGCCATAGCCGATGTTGCGCCCGAGCGTGTAGCCAAAGCCCCCCGAGGTCAGATAGCCGACCGGCGCGCCGTCGCGCAGGATCGTCTCGCGCCCCACGAGCACGACCGACGGATCGGCCAGCGTGAAGCCCGCGAAACGCTTCTGGAGCGGCCTTCCCGCCGCCGCCTGGAGCGCCGCGCGCCCCATGAAGGGGGTGCTGGACCCCATCTTGACCGCCCAGCCGAGGCCCGCCTCGAAGGGGGTGTCGTTGGGGGTGATGTCCGAGGACCAGGCGCGATAGCCCTTTTCGAGCCGGAGCGATTCGAGCGCGCGATAGCCCACGGGCCGGATGCCCTCGGGCGCGCCCGCGGCCATCAGCGCGTCATAGACCGCCCCCGTCGCGCCCAGGGGGACGTGCAACTCCCACCCGAGTTCGCCGACATAGGTGATGCGGATCGCGCGCACCTCGGTGCCCGCGATCGCGATCTCGCGCACCGCGCCGAAGGGAAAGGCCGCGTTCGAGACGTCGGCCGCCGTCACCTTTGCCAGCACATCGCGCGCCCGCGGCCCCATGAGCGAGAGCGTCCCCCACCCTTCGGTCACATCCTCGAGCGCGACATCGGCGCCTGCGGGCAGATGGTCGCGGATCCAGGCGAGGTCATGGGTGCGGAACCCCGTGCCGGTCACGATGTAAAAGCGGTCATCCGCCAGCCGCGCCACGGTCAGGTCGGCCTCGATCCCGCCACGCGAGTTGAGAAGCTGGGTATAGGTCACGCGCCCCGGGGGCTTGGCCACATTCCCTGCGCAGATCCAGTCGAGCGCGCGGCCCGCGTCGCGGCCCGTCACCTCGTATTTCGCGAAGGAGGACTGATCGAAGATGCCGACCGCCTCGCGCACATGGGCGTGCTCGGCGCCGACGGGGGCGAACCAGTTCTGCCGGCCCATCGAATAGATGTCGCGCGCCGCCGTGCCCGCGGGCGCGAACCAGTTCGGCCTCTCCCACCCGAGCTTGGAGCCGAAGACCGCACCCGCCGCCTGAAGCCGCGCATAGAGCGGCGAGACGATGCGCGGCCGGCCGCTTTCGTATTCCTCATGCGGGAAGGCGATGGTGTAGTGCTTGCCATAGGCCTCGCAGGTGCGCGCGCAGACCCAGTCGCGATCGGCGTGCAGCCCCGAAAAGCGGCGGATGTCGACCACCCAGAGGTCGAGCGGGGCCTCGCCCGTCATCGCCCATTCCGCCAGCACCCAGCCCGCGCCCCCGCCCGAGGCGATGCCGAAGGCGTTGAAGCCCGCGCCCACATACATGTTGGCGCATTCGGGCGCGCGGCCGAGGATGAAGTTGCCGTCGGGCGTGAAGCTCTCGGCGCCGTTGATCATCTGCTTGACGCCGACCTGCGCGAGGGCCGGCACCCGCGCGATCGCCTGCGTCATGTGCTGCTCGAAATGGTCGTAATCATCGTCGAAGAGGCGGAACTGCCAGTCGTCGGGGACATCGCCGGTCGTCCAGGGCTGCGGGTCGGGCTCGTAGCCGCCCATCACGAGGCCGCCCACCTCTTCCTTGAAATAGGTGCGCCGGTCGGGGTCGCGGATCGTCGGCGCATCGGGCGAGAGGCCCTCGATGCGCTCGGTCACGATATACTGGTGGCGGACGGGCTGGAGCGGCACGGTGATGCCCGCCATCGCGCCCACCGGCCGCGCCCATTGGCCGGCGCAGTTCACGACCGTCTCGCAGCCGATCGTGCCGGCCGTCGTCTCGACATGGGTGATGCGGCCCCGATCCATCCTGAAGCCCGTGACGCGCACGCCCTCGAAGAAGCGCGCGCCATGCATCCGCGCCCCCTTGGCGAGCGACTGGGTGATGTCCGAGGGGCTCGCCTGCCCGTCGGTCGGGAGCCAGCTTGCGCCCACCAGATCCGAGACATCCATGAGCGGCCACATCCGCTGCACCTCTTGGGGCGAGATCAGGTGCATCTCCATCCCGAAGGAGCGCGCGGTGGTCGCGAGGCGGCGGAATTCCGTCCAGCGGTCGGCGTTGGTTGCAAGCCGCAGGCAGCCCGACATCTTCCAGCCGGTGTCGAGCCCCGTTTCCGCCGCCAGCCCCTTGTAGAGATCGACCGAGTATTTCAGCACCTTCGTGATCGAGGCCGAGGCGCGCAATTGCCCCACCAGCCCCGCCGCATGCCAGGTAGAGCCCGAGGTGATCTGCCCCTGTTCGATCACGACGACCTCGGCCTTGTGGTCGCGCGCGAGGTGATAGGCCGTCGAACAGCCGATGATGCCACCGCCGATGACGACGACGCGGGCATGGGCGGGGAGGGTCATGGCGTGATCTTTCCGTGGGTTGCCGTGTAGAGTTCAAGCAGCGCATCAAGCCGCGCGAGGTTCTCGCGCGCATAGGCCGCGTAATCGACCCCGGGCGCCGAGAGGTGAATCTCCGAGACCATCGACCACATCGCCTCGCGCACGAGTGCTGCACCCTGCATCGCGTCGAAGGCGCGCATCAGCTCCCCGTCGGGCGGGCGGCCGAAATAGGCCTGCAGGAGCCGCCCTGCCTCGGCCGCGTTCATGCCGGCGTTGGCGGCGGCACCGGCAAGGTCGAACATCGCCGTGCCGAAGCCCGCATATTCGAAATCGATGAGCCAGAGCCGCGTGCCGTCATCGAGAAAATTCGCGGGCAGAAGGTCGTGATGCCCGAAGATGATCGGGAGCGGCACCTGCGCGGCCTCGAACGCCTCCGAGAGCGCCAGCAGGCGCGGCAGCTCGGTCAGGAATCCGCTCTGCCCTTCATGGAGCGTGCGGGCATAGTCGCGGATGACGTGGAAGGGCCAGAAGATATAGGGCTCGCCCGCGATGCGCGCGGGCATGTCGCGGTGGAACCGTGCGAGGATCTCGGCCACCCGCTCGGGGTTGGCGCAGAGGTCCGCACCCTGCCATGTCCGGCCCTGCACGAAGGCCGTGACCATCACGCCCGGGCCCGCATGTTCCACCTCGGGCGAAAAGCCCGCCGCATGGGCCGCGCGCGCGGCCGCGACCTCGCGCGGGCGGCGGA
This sequence comes from Gemmobacter sp., assembly GCA_030834485.1. Classification (GTDB taxonomy): domain Bacteria; phylum Pseudomonadota; class Alphaproteobacteria; order Rhodobacterales; family Rhodobacteraceae; genus JAUREX01. Next base: position 4,678 of record JAUREX010000105.1, on the reverse strand, counting down.
CATGGTGGCAGGGATAATCGGTGCCGAAGCGCACGACATGGGCGCCGGCTGCGTCGGTGACCTTCCAGTTCTCGTTCGAGAGCCCGCCCGAGAGCGGTTCGGCCGCGATCTCACCCACCCAGCAGGGCAGGGCGCGGATGCGCGCGGGGATCATGCGCCGCCCCCCGCGCCGAGGCCGAGCCGCGCCCTCGCCCCGCGCGCACCGGCCTGAATGAGGCGATCCGCGACGATGGCGATGAAGGCGACCGCGAGGCCCGCGACAAGCCCGCGCCCCGGGTCGGCCTTGGTCAGCGCGATATAGACCTCCTGCCCGAGGTCGCGCGTGCCGACGAGCGCCGTGATCACCAGCATCGAGAGCGCGAACATGATCGTCTGGTTGAGGCCGAGCAGGATCTCGGGAAAGGCGAGGCGCAGCCGGATACGCGTGAGGATCTGCGCGGGCGTGCAGCCCATGGCGCGCCCGGCCTCGATCAGCCGTGGATCAACCCCTTGCAGCCCGAGCACCGTGTAGCGGATCGCGGGCGCCACCGCATAGGCCACGACCGCGAGCATCGCGGTGAAGTCGCCCACGCGAAAGAGCATGACCGCGGGCATGAGATAGACGAAGGACGGCAGCGTCTGGAGTGTGTCGATCACCGCCCGCACCGGCCGCCAGAGCGCCTCGCGCCCCGCGACCGCGATGCCGAGCGGCACGCCGAGCGCCATGGCAACGAGCGTCGAGACACCGCAGAGATAGACGGTCGTCATCGCCTTTTCCCACTGGCCGGTCGCGGCGATGAGCGCGGTCAGCACCCCCGCCAGCACGCCAAGCCGCGCCCCCCCGAGCCGCCAGCCCAGCAGCCCGAGCCCGACCGCCACCCCGAGCCACGGCAGCCCCAGCATGAAGCGCTTGACCGGCACCAGCAGATGCACGAGTGCCGCGTTCTTGATGGCCTCGAGCGTGTCGAAATAGTTGACGTTGATCCAGGCCATAGCGTCGGACCAGAACGCCCCGGTCGAAAGCCTCAGCGCCTCGGGATAGCTCTGCACCCCGGGCAGCATCAGCCCCGCAACCCCCGCCCCGATCACCAGCGCCAGGGCCGCAAGCGTATAGGACCGCCCCGCGCCGGGTGCGGCCGGGCCATGCGCGGCCGCCTGGCTCAGCCGGTCGAGCGCGATGGCGAGCGCAACGATGGCAAAGCCCGCCTCGAGTCCCGCGCCGAAGTCGAGCCGCCGCAGCGCCGCGAGCACATCGAAGCCGAGCCCCCCCGCCCCGATCATCGAGGCGATGATCACCATGTTGAGCGAGAGCATGATGACCTGGTTGACCCCGACCATCAGCGCCTCGCGCGCAGCCGGCACGAGGACACGCCAGACCATCTGCCGCTCGGTGCAGCCCACCATCCGCCCGAGGTCCTGGATCTCGGGCGCGACGCGGCGCAGCGCAAGCGTCGTGATCCGCGTCATCGGCGGCATCGCATAGATGAGGGTCGCGACCACCGCCGCCGTCGGCCCGAAGCCGAAGAGGATCAGGATCGGCACCAGATAGGCGAAGACCGGCATCGTCTGCATGAGGTCGAGCACCGGCGCAATCGCCCGGTCGATCCACGCCCGCCGCCAGGCCGCGATCCCGATCAGCACACCCCCCGCCACCCCGAGCGGCACCGCCACCAGGATCGAGGCGAGCGTGACCATCGCGCTTTCCCATTGGCCGAACACCGCGACGAAGCCCAGGCACAGGATCTGGAGCAGCGCCAGCCGCCAGCCGCCGAAGCGATGGCCAAGCAGCGCGAAGACGCCCACCACCGCGACCCAGGCGAAGGGCGGCAGGATCATCCGCGCCGTGCTGCCCCGCCCGTCGAGAAATCCTGTCGAGAGGGCCGAGAGGACGATCCGATAGGGCGCGTCGATCAGCGCCGCGATCGCGCGCGTGAGGTCCGAGAAGGCGACCGGCCCGAGCGCGGCCTCGTTCGTCAGCCATTTGACCGTCGCGCCGATCCAGCGCGCGGCGGGCACGATCGCGGCCTTCGGCCAGTCGCTCGCCCAGCCGGGCAGCAGGGGCGCGAGCATCCAGATGAGCCAGAGCGCCAGCGCCGCGACGAGGGCCACGGCCCAGGGTGCGCCGCGCCGGGGCAGGGGGGCGGGCGGGTTCATCCCGGCTCACCGCCGAGCATCAGGCGCACGACATCGACCTGCCGCAGGAGGCCGACCGTCGCGCCCGCCGCATCGACAACGCGCAGCGCCGTCGCCCCGTCGAGAAAGCGCGGCGCGACATCGGCCACCGCCGCCCCCGCCGCCACCGCCGGCAGGTCGGCCGCCGCCGGCCCCGCGATCATGATCGAGCCCACGCGCACCACCTTGGCCTTGGGCACGGCGCGGGTGAATTCGCGCACATAATCGGTCGCGGGGCGCAGCACGATCTCTTCGGGCGTGCCCATCTGCACGATGGCGCCGTCCTTCATGATGGCGATGCGGTCGGCGAGCCGGATCGCCTCGTCGAAATCATGGGTGATGAAGACGATCGTCTTTTTCAGCACCGATTGCAGGCGGATGAATTCGTCCTGCATCTCGCGCCGGATGAGGGGGTCGAGCGCCGAGAAGGGCTCGTCGAGAAACCAAAGTTCGGGCTCGACCGCGAGCGAGCGCGCGATGCCCACGCGCTGCTGCTGGCCGCCCGAGAGCTCGCGCGGGAAGGCCCCCTCGCGACCCGAGAGCCCGACGAGCGCGACCATCTCGCGCGCGCGCGCCTCGCGCACGCCCCGCGCTACCCCCTGCACCGCGAGCGGAAAGGCCACGTTCTCAAGCACGCTCAGATGCGGCAGCAGCGCGAAATGCTGGAACACCATGCCCATCTTGTGACGCCGGATCTCGATCATCTCGGCGTCCGAGGCCGCGAGCAGGTTCTGCCCGTTGAAGAGGATCTCGCCGGCCGAGGGCTCGACAAGGCGCGACATGCAGCGCACCAGCGTCGATTTCCCCGACCCCGACAGCCCCATGATGACGAAGATCTCGCCCGCCCCGACCGCAAGCGTCGCCCCCCGCACCGCCGGCACGAGGCCCGCGGCCTGAAGCGCGGCCGCGTCCGGGTCGGGCCCGAGCGCGGCCAGCCTTTCGGCGGCGCGCGGCCCGAACACCTTCCAGACGTCGCGGCAGAGCAGTTTGGGGGTGGCTTGGGTCATGAAGGAGCGGCGCCGCCGGATGCCCCCCGGACGGCAGCGCGCCGCCCTCCGGGGGGATCGGCCTTGGCGATCACTGGCCGATCCAGCCCTTCCAGCGGCCTTCGTTGGCGGCCATCCAGGCCCCGACGACCTCCTCGATCGACTTGCCGTTCAGGTCGACCTCGGTGATCATCGCGCCCATCTCGGCGTTGTCGATGGTGAAGGCGGTGATCGCCTTGTGGGCGGTGGGCCAGGTGTCCTTGACGCCCGCCCAGCCGACCTTCCAGATCTCGCCGAAGGGCTTGCCGCAGTCATGCGCGGCTGCGGTGTTCGAGCCCCAGGCCGGGTCGTTGTAGCACTGGGCGGTGTATTCGGGGAACTCGACCCATTCGCCCTCGTATTTCGCGGGCGCCCAATGGGGGGCGTAGATCCACAGCACGATCGGTGCCTGACGCTGATAGGCGCTCTCGAGCTCGGCAAAAAGGGCCGCGTCGGTGCCGGCGTGGATCACCTCGAAGGGCAGATCGAGGGCGGCGATGCGCTCCTCGTCAAAGCCACCCCAGGTCACGGGCCCGCCGAGATAGCGGCCCTTGGGCGCGGTTTCCGCGGTCGAGAACGCCTCGGCGCAGGCGGGATCCTTGAGCGCCTCCCAGTTCGGCAGGCCGGGGCATTTCTCTTTCATGTAGAGGGGATACCACCACTCTTCCTTGGCCTTCATGCCGGTCGCGCCGAAGACCTCGACCTTGCCCGTCGCGGTCGCGGCGTCCATCGCATCGCGGCCCGTCGTCTCCCACATCTCCATCGCGACATGCAGATCGCCCGTCTCGAGGCCCGCGAATTGCGCCAGATAGTCGGCTTGAACGTATTCGACATTGAGGCCCGCCTGCTTGAGGACCTCGCCCATGAGCTGGGTGGTGATGAGCTGGCCCGTCCAGTCGTGCAGCGTGAGCTTGATCGGATCGGCCGAATCCGCGGCCGCGAGGGGCAGGGCCCCTGCCGCCGCGATGAACCCCGCCAGCCCGAGGGCCGCGAGCGAGTTGTTGCGTGCTGTCATCTGCGTCTCCCTGTCTTGTGTGTGCGCGCCGTCCCGCGCCGGTGCGTTGCGGCGCGGATCTTGCGGCGAAGGTTGCGGCCCGAGGGCGGCACCTGTCAATTCCGTTTGTGGAGATTTGTGTTGCTTCCGCCCGTTCGGCGTGGATTTCTGCCCGTGGAGGACGCGATGCAATCACGCCGCCACGGCGACATCCTGAAACTGCTCGAGAGCGAGGGCAGCAGCTCGGTCGGCGCGATCGCGCGCGCGCTCGGCGTCTCGGCCGAAACGATCCGGCGCGACCTGCGCCCGCTTGCCGATGCGGGGTCGGTCGTGCGGATGCATGGCGCGGTCGGGCTGGCGGGCATGTTCGGCGAGGCGCCCTTTGCGCGACGCATGCGCGAGAACGCCGCCGCCAAGACCGCGATCGCGCGCCATCTGGCCGCGACGATCCGCGATGGCGACACGCTCATGCTCGATACCGGCACGACGACGAGCTTTCTCGCGCGTG
>JAUREX010000104.1 GCA_030834485.1 Gemmobacter sp. | reverse complement strand
CGGGCCCCACCATCCAGCCGATCTGCCGCCCGAGGCGCGAGCGCATGAGTTCCTCGGCCAGCACCCCCATCTCGAGCGGGGTCGTGCTGCCGAGGTTGTTGAGCAGCGCGACATGCCGGCCGGGCCCGACATGTGGGGCGAGGCGCTCGGCCACCATCTCGATCGCGGCGCGCGCATCGGTGAAATCGACCTGCTCGATCCCCGCCTCGCCGTGGATGCCAAGGCCAAGCTCGGCCTTGCCGGGTGCGATGCGCGCCTCTTTGGCCATGCCGGGGATGGTGCAGGTATCGAGCGACATGCCGATCGAGACGACGCCGTCGATCACGCCCTGCGCGGCCTGCGCGACCGTCTCGAGGTCGGCGCCGGCCTCGGCCAGCGCGCCGGCCGTCTTGTGCACGAAAAGCGTGCCCGCCACGCCCCGCGCCTGCGGCAGATCGGGCAGCGCCACATCGTCGTCGACGATCACCATCGCGACCTTGAGGCCGCGGGCGCGCGCGCGCTCGGCCGCGAGGCCGAAGTTCAGCCGGTCGCCCGTGTAGTTCTTGACGATGAGCAGGCAGCCCGCCTTGCCGGTGACGGCCAGGATGCCGGCCAGCACCGCATCGACCGAGGGCGAGGCGAAGACCTCGCCGCAGACCGCCGCCGTCAGCATCCCGCGCCCGACGAAGCCCGCGTGGCTCGGCTCGTGCCCCGACCCGCCGCCCGAGACGAGCGCGACCTTCGAGCGGTCCCAGTCGGTGCGCACCACGACCTTGATGTGCGGAAACCCGTCGAGCCGCGCGAGGCGCCCGGCCCCGAGCCGCAGCATCCCGTCGATCGCCTCGGTGACGAGCGTTTCCCTAGTGTTCATGAACTGCTTCATCTGCGGTCTCCTCGGTCGATGCGGCCGCCTGCGGCGTCGAAGTAAAGCGGGTTGCGGGGTTCGATGGCCAGGCTGTCGCCGGGCTCGAGGTCGGTGTCGGGGTCGATCAGCGTGACGATCTCGTGCCCGTCGAGGCGCAGGTGCAGCCGGGTCTGATCACCCAGATGCTCGACCCGCTGCACGCTGGCCGCGCGCCCGCGCCCCGTCGCGATATGCTCGGGCCGAAGCCCGATCACGCGCGCCCCGGCGGGCGCGCCGGGCCAGAGATCGGCGGGCAAAGTGTTGATGCGCGGCAGGCCGAGCCGGATTGCGACATGCAGCGTCGCGGGGTCCTCGTAGACCTCGCGGGGGCTGCCGAACTGCACGAGGCGCCCCTGATCGAGCACGCCGACATGGGTCGCCATCGTCATCGCCTCGATCTGGTCGTGGGTGACATAGAGCAGCGTCGCGCCGAGCGTCGCCTGGATGCGCTTGAGTTCGACCCTGAGATCGGCGCGCAGCTTGGCGTCGAGCGAACTCAGCGGCTCATCCATGAGGTGGATGGCGGGCGTGCGCACCAGCGCGCGCCCGATCGAGACGCGCTGCATCTCGCCGCCCGAGAGGGCGGTCGCGCGGTTGTCGAGCTTGTGGGCGATGCGCAGCACCTCGGCGACCTCGCCGACCTTGCGCGCGATCTCGGCCTCGGGCGTGCGCAGGCGGGGGCTGCGCAGCGGAAAGGCGAGGTTCTCGCGCACCGTCATGTGCGGATAGAGCGAGTATTGCTGAAAGACCATCGTCACGTTGCGCTCTGCCGGCATGAGGCCGAGGACCGAGCGGCCGTCAAAGCGGATGTCGCCCGCCTCGGGCGCCTCGAGCCCCGAGACGAGGCGCAGAAGCGTTGTCTTGCCCGCCCCCGTGGGCCCGAGCAGTACGACGAAGGCGCCGTCGGGGATGACGAGCGAGACGTCGTCGGTGGCGACCGTCGCGCCGAAGCTGCGGCGCAGGCGCTCGAGCACGACCTCAGCCATGGCCCAGGACCCCTTCGTTATGCGCCGAGCGCAACGCCCTGCCCGAGCGGGCATCAAAGAGCGTGACGCGGCCGCCGTCGAAGGCGACGCCGGCGCTCGTGCCCGGGCGCACCGCGCGGTCCGACGCGATCCGGGCCCGGATCACCCCCGCGGCCGAGCGCAGCGTCACGATCTGCGTCGTGCCGAGGTATTCGGCCGCGATCACCTCGGCGCGCAGCGGCGCGTCATCGGCAAGGCGGACATGCTCGGGGCGCACGCCATAGACCATGTCGCCCGCGAACGCCTCGCGCAACGCGGGCACGGGGTGGGCGATGTGGTGGAACGCGACCTCGGTCGCCCCTGCCGCGACGGCGCCGTGAAAGCGCAGGAAGTTCATCGGCGGGCTGCCGATGAACTCGGCCACGAAGAGGGTGCGGGGCTTGTCGTAGATGTCGCGCGGGGTGCCGAACTGCTCGATCACGCCGTGGTTCATCACCACGATCCGGTCGCCCATCTGCATGGCTTCCAGCTGATCGTGGGTGACATAGACGGTCGTCGCCCCCATCCGGTCATGGAGCGCGCGCAACTCCTGCGCCATATGCTCGCGGAACTCGGCATCGAGCGCGCCGAGCGGCTCATCCATCAGGAAGCATTTGGGGTCGCGCACGATGGCGCGGCCGAGCGCCACCCGCTGCCGGTCCCCGCCCGAGAGGCCGCCCACGGGGCGGTCGAGCAGATGGTCGATCCCGAGGATGCGCGCGGCCTCGGCGACCTTCGCCGCCACCTCGCGCCGCCCGAGGCCCTGGCTGACCAGCGGATAGGCGATGTTGCGGCGCACGTTCATGTGCGGATAGAGCGCGAACATCTGAAAGACGAAGGCGATGTCGCGCCGGCTTGCGGGAAGCTGGCTCACATCCTCGCCGTCGATCAGGATCTGCCCGCTCGTGGGCAATTCGAGCCCCGCGATCATGCGCAGGGTCGTCGTCTTGCCGCAGCCCGAGGGGCCGAGCAGCATGAAGAACTCGCCATCCGCGATGGTGAAGCTCGAGCCCTCGACCGCGGTGAAGCTGCCGAATTCCTTGCGCAGGTTGCGGATGACGATCTCGGCCATCGCCTACTCCGGGAAATGGCTGACGATGATGAACATCACCGTCCCCGCCAGCATGACGATGAAGCTGTAGCTAAAGGCCACGAGCGCGAAAGGCTGCATCAGCATGAAGACGCCAAGCCCGATCAGCACGCTTGCGACCATCTCCCACGGGCCGCGGCGCAGGCGCAGAAGGCCGGTCAGGAACGCCCTCATTTGCGCACCGCCCCGAAGGTGATCCCGCGCAGGAGGTGCTTGCGCAAGAGGATCGTGAACACCATCACCGGCAGGAGGAAAAGCGTCGCCCCCGCCGCGACCGCCGGCCAGTCGCGCCCGCCGACGCCGATGATCGTGGGGATGAAGGGGGGCGCGGTCTGCGCCGTCCCCGAGGTCAGGAGCACCGCAAAGGCGTATTCGTTCCACGCGAAGATGAGGCAGAAGATCGCCGTCGAGGCGATGCCCGTCGCGGCCTGCGGCAGCACGACCTTCACGAAGGCGTGAAAGCGCGAATAGCCGTCGATCAGCGCGGCCTCTTCGTATTCGCGCGGGATCTCGTCGATGAAGCCCTTGAGCAGCCACACCGCGAGCGAGAGGTTGACGGCCGTATAGAGCAGGATCATGCCCGCATGCGTGTCCGACAGCCCGATCGTGCGGAACATCAGGAAGATCGGGATCGCGACCGCGATCGGCGGCATCATCCGCGTCGAGAGGATGAAGAACAGAAGATCATCCTTGAGCGGCACGCGATAGCGCGAGAAGGCATAGGCCGCGAGCGTGCCGAGGAAAACCGACAGGAAGGTTGAGCCGAAGCCGATGATGATCGAGTTGAGGAACCGCTCGCCAAAGCGCGAGGGGCCGGCGATCACCATACCCTTCTCGCTCACGATCCGCTCATACCAGGTCGTCGGCGGATCGGCCGCGAGCATCTCGGGCGTCTGGCGCGTCTGCGTCGTAAAGAGGTTCACATAGCCCTCGAGCGTCGGCTCGAACACGAGCTTGGGCGGATAGGCGATCGCGTCGGCCGAGGATTTGAACCCCGTCGCGATGATCCACAAAAGCGGCAGCAGCGTGATGAGCGCATAAAGCCCGACGAGCAGCCCCGAGACGAGCTTGAGCCGCGCGCCCGGTTCGGTGGGGGAGGTCGCGCTCATCTCGCCTTCACCTTGTTGAGGGCCTTGACGTAGATCGACGAGATCCCGAACACCGCGACGAAAAGGATGATCGCATAGGCCGAGGCATAGCCGGTGCGCCACTTCTCGAACGCCTCGCGCTTGAGGGTGATCGAGGTGAGTTCGGTCGTCGACCCCGGCCCGCCGCCGGTAAGCTGCACCACGAGGTCGAACATCTTGAAGTTCTCGATCCCGCGAAAGAGGACCGCGAGCATCAGGAACGGCAGCACCATCGGCAGCGTGATCGTGACGAACTGGCGCCACTTCGAGGCCCGGTCGCATTCGGCCGCCTCATAGATCGACTGCGGGATCGAGCGCAGCCCGGCGAGGCAGATGAGCATGACGAAGGGCGTCCACATCCAGGTGTCGACGATGACGATCGCCCAGGGCGCGAGCGCGACCTCGCCGATCATCGAAAAACCCGCCGGGTCGCCCCCGGTGAAGAACGAGACCGCCGCGTTGAAGAGCCCGATCTGCGGCTGATAGAGGAAGGTCCAGAAATTCCCCACGACCGCGGGCGAGAGCATCATCGGCAGCACGATGATCGTCGTCCAGAGGTCGTTGCCGCGGAACTTCTGGTTGATGAGCCAGGCGAGCGCGAAGCCGATCACGACCTGCAGCACGAGTGTCGCGATCAGGAAATGCGCCGTCACCTGCATCGTCGCCCAGACGTCGGGGTCGGTCAGGATGCGGCGATAATTCTCGAGGCCCACGAACTGCACTTCGGCATTGGGCCGGTTGGCGCGGAAATTCGTGAAGCTCAGCCGGATCGTCCAGATCAGCGGAAAGATGTTGACCGCGAGCAGCAGGAAGATCGTAGGCGCGATGAAGATCCAGGCCAGCGCCCGGTCCGACAGGCTGCGCAGGGGCCGCGCGATCTGCGCGGGCGTCGCTGCGGCAGCGCGCTCTATCACCGTCTCGGGCATGGGTTACGATCCGTGCTGACGGGGTGGCGCCTGCGCCGCCCCCGCAAATGGGGTGGCCCGCCCCGGATCGTCCGGGGCGGGCGCGCCGGGGTCAGAGCTTGCCTTCGTCCTTGAAGACCTCGATCCAGTCCTGCACCAGACCATCGAGCGCCTCCTTCGCCGTGCCGTTGCCCGCCACGACGTAGTTGTGCACGCGATCCTGCATCGCGAGCAAGAGCGAGGCATAGGCGGGCTCGGCCCAGAAATCCTTCACGATCGCCATCGAATCGAGGAAGGTCTGCGCATAGGGCTGGCTGGTCGCGAAAGAGGGATCCTCGACCACCGCGCGCAGGGCGGAATAGCCGCCCATCTCCCACCAGCGCTGCTGGACGGCGGGCTGGGCGAACCACTTGATGTATTCGAGCGCGGCTTCCTGGTTGTCCGAATAGGACACGACCGAGATGCCCTGCCCGCCGAGCTGGGCGAAATGCCCGTTCGGGCCGGCCGGGTTCGGGAAATAGCCCGAACGGTCGCCGCCCACGTTCGGATCGGCATGCACGCCCGGCCAGATGAAGGCGAAGTTCATCTGCATCGCGACCTGGCCCGATTTGTAGGCGTCGATGTTTTCGGACATGTACCAGTCCGACGACCCCGGCGGGGTGCAGCAGTCATAGAGCGACTTGTAGAATTCGAGCCCCGCCACCGCATCGGCCGAGTTGACGAAGCCCTCGAGCTCATAGGGGTTGGCCGGGTTGCCGTACTGGAAGCCGTAGTTGTAGAGCGCGTTGGTCACGCCCATCGTGATCCCTTCCGAGCCGCGCTCGGTATAGATCGAGGCGCCGTAGACGGTCTTGCCGTCGATCTCGCGGCCCTGGAAGAACTCGGCGACCTGCTTGAGTTCCTCGAGCGTCTTGGGCGCGTCGAGCGCGCGGCCGTGCTTGGCCTGGAATTCGGCCTGCAGATCGGGCCGCGAGAACCAGTCCTTGCGATAGGTCCAGCCCACCACATCGCCAAAGGCCGGCAGCGCCCAGTAGTTCGGCGTGCCCTTGGGCCATTCGGCATAGCCCGTCACGGTCGCGGGGATGAAGTCGGCCATGTCGATGCCCTGGGCCGCGAAGAAATCGTTGAGCTTGACGTAATGCCCCGATTCGGCCGACCCGCCGATCCACTGGCTGTCGCCGATCATGAGGTCGCACAGCTGGCCGGCCGAGTTCAGCTCATTGAGCATCCGGTCGGCGAAGTTCGGCCACGGCACGAACTCGAAGCTCATCTTGTGGCCAGACTGGGCCTCGAAATCCTTCGAAAGTTCAACGAGCGCGTTGGCCGGGTCCCACGCCGCCCAGCATAGCGTCAGTTCGGCCGACTGCGCCGAGGATGCCGCAAGGATCGAGGCCGCGGTCGCGGCCGAGGCCGAGGCCGCAAGATAGTTCCTGGTCCGAGACTTCATGTTTCTTTCCCCCCATCTCCGGCGAGGTCGCCGGCGCGGCCGCACTGCACGACCGTATGGGGAGAGAGTATTGAGGGACGTACATCTTGTCCACGTATTTTTGAGGTGCGTACCTCAAAAACAGAAATCTGGGATGCCGGCGACGGCGTGCGCGCTCAGAGGATGTTTTCGCGCAGGATCAGGTCGATGCGGATCTGTTCCTGCGCCTCGAAGATCGGGCGCTGGTCGCAGAGCGCGCGCATGATGCGCAGCGCGCTGCGCACGAGATGCCCGACGTTCTGCGCGATGACCGCCGACATCTCGCCCGAGCGCAGTGCCGCGCGCGTCGTCGGCGTCAACTCGTGCCCGACCACCACCAGATCGCCCGGCCGGGCCGAGGCGCGCAGCGCCCCGAGCAGCGCGGTATTGCCGGTGCCCATCGAATAGACCCCGCGGATCGCGGGGCGGCGCGCCATCACCTCGCGCACGATCGCGGCCATGCGGCCCGGATCGTCGAAGGATTCGACCGACGGCAGGATGCGGTGCTCGGGAAATTCGGCCGCCATGACGGCATCGAAGCCCAGCCGCCGCTCGAGGCTGTCGCGCGAGCGCATCGAGTTGGTGACCACAAGCACCTCGCCCGCGTCGCGCAGGAACCGCCCCATCAAAAGGCCGGCGGTCCGCCCTGCCGCCAGGTTGTTGATTCCGATGAAGTAATCGCGCATTGAGCTCGGTAGGTCCGAGGCGATGGCGACCACCGCGAGCCCGTCGGCCTTGAGGCGCGCAACCGCGTCGCGCACCTGCGGCGTCTCGGGCGTCATCAGCGCGACGCCATCCATCCCCGCCTCGCCCAGTTCTGCGAGCACGCGCACCACCGCCTCGGGGTCCTGCGTCGGCACATGCACGACCCTGAGCGCAACGCGGTCCACCACATGCGAGGCGTGCGCCTCGGCCAGCGCCTCGGCGAGCGTGCCGACGAATTGCCCCGGACCCTCGGGCAGCACGAAGGCAAAGCGATAGAGCCGCTGGCGCGCGAGATTGGCGGCGAAGGTGTCGCGGACATAGCCGATCCGGTCGACGACCGCCTGCACGCGGGCGATCGTCTCTTCGCGCACGCCGGGGCGGGCATTCAGGACGCGGTCGACCGTGGCGAGGCTCACGCCCGCCTCGCGCGCGATGTCATGGACGGTCGGCTTGTTCATGGTCCCTCCGGCAAAGGGACGATACCGGGGCCCCTGATGTACGTCAATCAAGCCCTGCCGGGCCGCGCCCCCTCAGACGAGGCGGGCGCCCTCGACCGCCGCACGGATGAAATCGGCGAACAGCGGGTGCGGCGCGAAGGGCTTCGATTTCAGCTCGGGGTGGAACTGGACGCCGATGAACCACGGATGGCCCTTCACCTCGACGATCTCGGGCAGTTGCCCGTCGGGCGAGAGGCCCGAAAAGATCAGCCCGCAGGCCTCGAGCCGGTCGCGATAGCGCAGATCGACCTCGTAGCGGTGGCGGTGGCGCTCCTCGATCGTCGATGCGCCATAGATGCCCGCCACGCGGGAGCCCTCGGCCAGATGCGCGGTATAGGCGCCAAGGCGCATCGTGCCGCCCTTGTCGTCGCCCGGGCGGCGCTCGACCCGGTGGTTGCCCTGCACCCATTCCTTGAGGTGATAGACGACCGGGGTGAAGCGGCGGGCACCCGCCTCGTGGTCGAACTCCTCCGAGCCCGCATCCTCAAGGCCCACGAGGTTGCGCGCGGCCTCGATCACCGCCATCTGCATGCCGAGGCAGATGCCAAGATAGGGGATGCCCTTTTCGCGGGCAAAGCGCGCGGCCTTGATCTTGCCCTCGGTGCCGCGCTCGCCGAAGCCGCCGGGCACGAGGATCGCGTGGAACCCCTCGAGCCAGGGGCCCGGATCCTCGCGCTCGAAGATCTCGGCGTCGATCCATTCGGCCTTGACGCGGACGCGGTTGGCCATGCCGCCATGCGTCAGCGCCTCGGCGATGGATTTATAGGCATCTTCAAGCTGGGTATACTTGCCCACGATCGCCACGCGCACCGTGCCCTCGGCATTCGTCAGCCGGTCCATCACATCCTCCCACCGCGCGAGGTCGGGGCGCGGGGCGGGGCTGATCGCGAAGGCATCGAGCACGGCCCGGTCGAGCCCGGCGCGGTGATAGGCGAGCGGCGCCTCGTAGATCGAGCGCAGGTCATAGGCGGGGATCACCGAATCGGGCCGGACGTTGCAGAAGAGCGCGATCTTGGCGCGTTCCTTTTCCGGGATCGGATGCTCGGAGCG
>JAUREX010000103.1 GCA_030834485.1 Gemmobacter sp. | reverse complement strand
ATGTCGCCTTCGCCGAGAATGTGGGCAAGAAGGGCTGAGGGGTCAGTCCCCGAGGCAGGCCGCCATGTCGCGCGCCATCGCGCGGAGCGTCTCGGGATAGGACGCCCCCCCGAGCGGGTCGATCGTGCCCGTGCGCGCGCCGGACCCTTCGGCGACGGTCGCGATCAGCGCGGGGTTCATCTGCGGCTCGGCGAAGATGCAGCGCACACCCGCCGCCGCCACCGCATCGCGCACCGCCGCGACCCGCTGTGGCCCCGGATCGGCCGCATCGCCCAGCGCGATGGCCGCGACGGGGGCGATGGCGAAATGCGCCTCGAAATACTGATAGGCGTCGTGAAAGACGGCATAGGGCCGCCCCGCGACCGGCGCGAGCAGCGCCCTGACCTCGGCCTCGGCCGAGGCGATCTCGGCGCGCGCCTCGGCGGCGTTCGCGCGATAGAGCGCGGCCTGCGCCGGATCGGCGGCCGCGAGCGCCTCGGCGATGGCATCGACCCAGAGCGCGGCATTCAGCGGGTCGAGCCAGGCGTGCGGGTCGACCGGCCCGTGGTCGTGGCCGTCGTGGTCGTGCTTCCCCTCTGCCTCGGCGTGCCCATGCCCCTCATGCCCCGCGTCGCCGCCGAGCAGCACCGCCTCGCGCGCCTCGTGCAGCGTCACCCCCGCGACCTCGGTCAGGGTCAGGCGCGCTGCCTCGGGCGCGAGCGTCCCGAGCGGGCCGTCGAGCCAGGGCGTCAGACCCGCGCCGATGGTGACGACGATCTCGGCCGCCTCAATCGCCGCCGCCTGCGAGGGGCGCAGCGAAAACCCGTGCGGCGAGGCACCCGCGGGCACAATCGCCAGCACCTCGGGCGCGCCCGCCCCCGCCATCACCCGCGCCACCAGCGCCTGCACCGGCGCGATGTCGGTAACGACGCGCGGCGCCTCGGCGAATGCCGGGGCGGCGATGAGCATCAGCGGGGCGGCAAGACGAATGAGCGGGGCCATGGGAACCTCAGTGCTATGATATAACATATTGCTTGCTATCCCATCCGGCCGGGCGTATCAAGGGGGCCGCGCGAGGATGGGGGCGATGGGTCGCACGGGCTTCGAGACGCACGACCACGGGCGCTGCATCGTCGAGGCGATTGCGGCGGCCGAGCGCCACTGCGCCGAGACGCGCGCGCAGCTGACGCCGATCCGGCGCCGGGTGCTCGAGATCCTGCTCGGGGAACATCGCGCGATGGGCGCCTATGAGGTGCTCGACGTGCTGCGCGCCGAGGGCCAGCCCGCCCAGCCGCCGGTCGCCTATCGCGCGCTCGACTTCCTCGTGCGGCTGGGCCTTGTCCACCGGATCGAGCGGCTCAACGCCTTCGTCGCCTGCGCCCGGCCCGGCGAGGATCACCGGCCCGGGTTCCTCATCTGCCGCGGCTGCCGCCATGTCGCCGAGACGCGCGCGCAGGAGGCGCCCCAGCTTTTCGGCGCGATGCCGGTCGCCGGCGGCTTCATGATCGAATCTGTCATGGTCGAGGCCGAGGGGCTCTGCCCCGGATGCCGGGCGGCGCAACCGGCATGAGCCTTCTGTCGGTGCGCGATCTCTGCGTGCGCCTCGGCGGGCGGGTCGTGCTCGAGGGCGTGGACCTGCGGGTGGAGCCGGGCGAGATCGTCACCATCGTCGGCCCGAACGGGTCGGGCAAGTCGACGCTCTTGCGCGCGATCCTCGGCGCGGTGCCCCATCAGCGCGGCGAGGTGCGGCTGCGGCCGGGCCTTGGCGTCGGCTATGTGCCCCAGAGCCTCGCGATCGATCCGACGCTGCCGATGACGGCGGCGCGGTTTCTGTCGCTGCCGCGCCGCGTGCCCGCGGCCGAAACCGAGGCGGCGCTGGCGCGCGCCGGGGTCGCGGGCCTCGGGCCGGTGCAGCTTGGCGCGCTCTCGGGCGGGCAGTTGCAGCGCGTGCTGCTGGCGCGCGCACTTCTGGGCGAACCGGAGCTTCTGATCCTCGATGAGCCGACGGCGGGCCTCGATCAGCCGGGCACGGCGGCCTTCTATCGCCAGATCGAGGCGGTGCGCGCCGCGACCGGCGCGGCGGTGCTGATGGTCAGCCACGAGCTTCATGTGGTGATGGCGGCCTCGGACCGGGTCGTGTGCCTCAACGGCCATGTCTGCTGCGAGGGGCGGCCCGAGCATGTCGCGAGCGCGCCGGAATACCGCGCCCTCTTCGGGACCGGCACGGGCGGGGCGCTCGCGCTCTATCGCCACGATCACGACCATGCGCACGATCATGGGCACGGCCACGGCCACGGGCCTCATCACCACGACCACGCGCACGCGCCCGAGGGGCGGGGGTGATGGGGCTCGAGTCCTTCCTCGTGCGTGCCGCCCTCGCGGGGGTGGGGGTGGCGCTGGCGGCCGCACCGCTCGGCTGCTTCGTGGTCTGGCGGCGGATGGCCTATTTCGGCGATGCCACGGCGCACGCGACGATCCTTGGCGTCGCGCTGGCGCTCGCGCTCGACCTGCCGGTCTTTGCCGGTGCGCTGGTGGTCGCGCTCGGGATGGCGGCGTTCGTCTCGGGGCTCGGCGGGCGGGGGCATGCGGCCGATACGCTTCTGGGGGTCGCGGCGCATTCGGCGCTGGCGTTCGGGCTGGTCGCGGTGTCGTTCCTGCCCGCGGTGCGCATCGACCCGATGGCCTATCTCTTTGGCGACATCCTTGCGGTCTCGCGCGCCGATCTGGTCGTGATCTGGGGCGGGGGGGCGCTGGCGGCGGGGCTGGTGCTCTGGCGGTGGAATGCCGCGCTGACCGCGACGCTCGGGCCCGATCTGGCGCGCGCCTCGGGGATCGACCCGGTGCGCGAGCGGTTGGTGCTGACGCTCGCGCTCGCGCTGGTCGTCGCGGTCGCGATCAAGGTGGTGGGCGCCCTTCTGATCGCGGCGCTCCTGATCATCCCGGCGGCGGCGGCGCGGCCCTTTGCGGCGACGCCCGAGCGGATGGCGACGCTCGCGGCCCTGATCGGGGCGGCCTCGGCGCTCGGGGGCGTGGGCGCGGCGTGGCGCCTCGATACGCCGGCGGGGCCAACGATCGTTGCAGTGGCGGCGTGCCTCTTTGCCCTCTCGATCGGGGCGGCGGCGGTCGTGCGGCGCTAGGCGGGCTTGGCGCCGGCGCCCTTGGCCTTGGCGCCGCCCGCCTCGCGCGCGAGCAGATCGCGCACCTTCTGCGCCGCCGCCTCGGGGGTGATCGCGAATTCGGCATAGAGCCGCTCGGCCGGGGCCGAGGCGCCGAAGTCGTGCATCCCCACAAAGCCCGAGCGTTCGCGCCGCCCGCCCTCGCCAAAGAGCCAGCGATCCCAGCCAAAGCGGATCGCGGCCTCGATCGCGACGCGCACCGGGCCGCGCGGCAGCACCTTGGCGCGGTATTCCTGCGGCTGCTCCTCGAAAAGCTCCCAGCAGGGCATCGAGACGACGCGCGTGCCGATCCCCTCGGCCTGCAGGATGTCGCGGGCCTTGAGCGCGATCTCGACCTCGGAGCCGGTCGCGAGCAGGACGGCCCGGCGCTTGCCCTCGGCGTCGGCCAGCACATAGCCCCCTTGCGCGGTCAGGTTCTTGCCGATCGCCTTGGTGCGCACCGTGGGCAGGTTCTGGCGCGACAGCGCGATGACCGAGGGGGTGGTGCGGGCGCCGAGCGCAACCTCCCACGCCTCGGCCGTCTCGATCGCATCCGCCGGGCGCAGCACGAGGAGGTTCGGCATCGCGCGCAGGCTTGCCAGATGCTCGACCGGCTGGTGGGTCGGGCCATCCTCGCCCAGCCCGATCGAATCATGCGTCATCACATGGATGACCGGCTGCTTCATCAGCGCGGCAAGCCGGATCGCGGGGCGCGAATAATCGGCAAAGCACAGGAACGTGCCGCCATAGGGGCGCACGCCCCCGTGCAGCATCATCCCGTTCATCGCCGCCGCCATCGCGTGTTCGCGGATGCCGTAATGGACATAGCGCCCCTTGCGGTTGTCGGGGCCGAAGATGCCGAGGCCGGGCGTCAGCGTGTTGTTCGACCCCGTCAGGTCGGCCGAGCCGCCGATCGTCTCGGGCATGACGGGGTTGATGGCCGCAAGCGCCATCTCGCTCGCCTTGCGGGTCGCGACCTTGGGCGCCTCGGCCGCGATCTTGCGCTTGAGGGCGCGGATCGCGCCGGCAAGGCGGCGGGGCGGCTCGGCGGCCATGACGCGGGCAAACTCGGCCTGCCGGCCGGGCTGGGCGGCGGCGATGCGGGCCTCCCACTCGGCGCGCGCGGCGCCGCCGCGGGTGCCCGCGGCCTGCCAGAGCGCGCGCACCGGGGCCGGGATCTCGAACGGCGCGTGCGGCCAGCCGTAGATGGCGCGCACCGCAGCGATCTCATCCGCGCCGAGGGGCGAGCCATGCGCGGCGGCGCTATCTTGCTTTTTCGGGCTGCCGAAGCCGATGTGGGTGCGGCAATCGACCAGCACCGGCGCCTCGGCGGCGGCAGCGGCGGTCAGGGCGCGGTCGATGTCGTCGGGGTCGTGGCCGTCGCAGGACAGCACCTGCCAGCCCGCGGCGGCGAAGCGTGCGCGCTGGTCGGTCGTGTCCGACAGCGACACCTTGCCGTCGATCGAGATGCCGTTGTTGTCCCACAGCACGATCAGACGGTTGAGCTTCTGCATCCCGGCAAGGCCGATCGCCTCGTGGCTGATCCCCTCCATCAGGCAGCCGTCGCCGGCGATGACCCAGGTGCGGTGGTTCACGAAATGCTCGCCGAAGCGGGCGCGCAGCGACGCCTCGGCCATTGCGAAGCCGACCCCGTTCGCAAGCCCCTGCCCGAGCGGGCCTGTCGTCGTCTCGATCCCGCCCGCGTGGCCGAACTCGGGGTGGCCGGCCGTGGCCGAGCCGAACTGGCGAAAGGCGCGCAGCTGATCGAGGGTCATGTCCGCGTGGCCGGTCAGATGCAGGAGTGCATAGAGCAGCATCGAGCCATGCCCTGCCGAGAGGATGAAGCGGTCGCGGTCGGCCCAGCCGGGTGCCGCGGCATCGAAGCGCAGGTGGCGCGCGAACAGCACCGTCGCCACATCCGCCATGCCCATCGGCATGCCGGGGTGGCCCGAATTGGCGGCCTGGACCGCATCCATCGCCAGCGCGCGGATCGCGCAGGCCATCTGCCAGTGGTCGGGGTGGCGGGTGCGCAGGGTCTCGATGTCCACGGCGGGGCTCCTTGGCGTGGGCGGGGGCGCGTCGTGCATAGCAGCCCTAGGGCCGTTGGCAAGCGTTCCGGCGCGGGTGCATCGATCAGGATGCGCGTTTGTGTTGAAGTCGCGCACCCTTACATGGCAGAGTGCGCCGGGCGGAGTGAACCGCGGGACGGGCGCGGCCCGTCCGGCGAGAAATCGGGATCGCGGCATGGGTGAGATCGCAGCATACGAACGGCGCATCACGGCGGCGCTGGAACGCATCGCGCGCAGCGCCGAGCATCTCGGCCCGCTCGTCGATGCGCCCGAGCCCGTGGCCGCGCCTGCGGCGCCGCCCGAGTCGCAGGCACCCGACCCCGAACTGCTCGCCCGCATCGATGCGCTGACGCGCGAGAACCAGCGCCTGCGTTCGGCGAATGCCGGCCTGCGCGAGAGCCTCGCGCTGATCGAATCCGAGATCGCCGCGGGCGCGGTCGACCCTGCGAGCATCGATCGCGCGCTGCGCGCCGAGCTCGAGGCGCTGCGCGCCGACCGCGCGGCCGAGGTCGCCGAACTCGACGGCATCCTCGCGGAACTCAAGCCGCTGATCGCGGGGGGGCTGACGCATGGCTGAACTCGACATCACGATCGGCGGTCGGGCCTTTCGCGTCGCCTGCCAGCCGGGGGGCGAGGATGCGTTGATCGCCGCGGCGCGGATGCTCGATGCCGAGGCGGTCGAACTGACGCGCGCGCTCGGGCGGATGCCCGATGTCACGATGATGCTGATGGCGGGCCTCGTGCTCGCCGATCGCGCGATCGCGCAGGAGGCGGAGCTGAGCCAGGTGCGCGCGCAGGCCGCGGCCCTCGCGAACCGCCCGCCGCCCCGGCCCGAGCGCATCGAGGTGCCCGTCATCCCGCCCGAGGTGACCGAGACGCTCGCCGAACTCGCCGCGCGCGCCGAGGCGCTGGCGGCGGAGCTTGAGGAACGCGCGGTCGGCCCCCTCGGCTAGGGCGCCTCAGACCCCGAGCGCGGCCTCGGCCGCCGCCCCGACACGCAAGAGATGCTCCTCGCCCATCGCGGGACCGAGCAGAGAGATCCCGCAGGACGCATGCCCGGTCGGCAGGCTCAGCCCGCACAGGCCGAGGATGTTGCCGATGCGCGTGTTGCGCAGCGCGAGCAGGTTCTCGGCCGTGTAATAGGCCGGATCGGACATGAGCCGCGCCGCATCGGGCGGCAGGATCGGCGCGGTCGGCAGGATCACCGCGTCAAAGCCCGCGACCGCCGCCGCCCATTCGGCGCGCAGCGCCCGCATCCGCCGACGCGCTGCGACGTAATCCATCGCCTTGATGCTCGCGCCCCCGCGGAAGCGTTCGAGGATCGGCGCGAACATGAGGTGCGGCGCGGCCTCGATCGTCTCGGACCAGGTGCCGTAGGCTTCGGGGGCAAAGAGGGCGGGCGCGAGGGTCAGCGCCTCGGC
Organism: Gemmobacter sp.; assembly: GCA_030834485.1. Classification (GTDB taxonomy): domain Bacteria; phylum Pseudomonadota; class Alphaproteobacteria; order Rhodobacterales; family Rhodobacteraceae; genus JAUREX01. Next base: position 2,138 of record JAUREX010000103.1, on the reverse strand, counting down.
GGTGGCCGGGACGGTGCCGCGCACGAGGGTGGCGCCTGCGGCCTCGAGCCGGCGCGCGGCATCGGCGAAGGCCGCGGCCGGTTCGGGCCGGATCTCGTCGAAGGCGACCGATTCGAGGATCAGGAACCGCACCCCCCCGAGCGTCGCGCCCCGCAGGTCGGCCGGCCGCCCGCCCTCGAGCGCCGAGAGGATCAGCGCGCAATCCTCGACGCTGCGCGCAAGCGGCCCTACTGTGTCGAAGCTCTCGGCCAGCGGCACGACGCCGCCCAGCCCGATGCGGCCCTCGGTCGTCTTGAGGCCGACGAGGTCGTTCCAGGCCGCGGGGATGCGCACCGATCCGCCGGTATCCGACCCGATCGCCGCCGGCGCGCTCACGGCCACGGCCAACGCCGCCGCCCCCGACGACGACCCCCCCGGCACGCGCGCGGGGTCGTTGACGTTCGGCGGCGTCGCCGTCACCGGATTGAGGCCGAGGCCCGAAAACGCAAGCTCGGACATATGCGTCTTGCCAAGGCACACGAGGCCCGCCCGCGTCGCCTCGGCGAGGACATCGGCATCGGCCGCAGGCACGCGCCCCGCGAGGAGCGCGCTCCCCGCCTCGGTCGCAATCCCGGCCGTGTCAAAGAGGTCCTTCCAGCTCAGCGGCACGCCGTCGAGCGGGTGGCGGCGCAGCCCCGCACGGGCGCGGGCGCGCGCGGCGCCGGCCTCGGCCATGGCGCGCTCGGGCGTGGTGCGGGCATAGACGCGCGCGCCCTCGGGGTGCGCCGCGATCGCGCCGAGGAACGCCTCGGCCAGCGCGACCGGGTCCGCCCGGCCCGCCTCGATCTCGCGGCCGAGTGCCGCCGCCGTCATCCCCGCCCAATCCGTCGCCATCGCGCACCTCCGCCTTTTGCGCGCGCGAGGCTAGCGGGCCTGCGTCGCATGGACAATCCCGCCCCGCGCGATTAGGGCGCGAACATGGAGCAGGTCGATGTCGTGATCGCGGGGGGGGGCCTCAACGGGCCGGCGCTGGCGCTGGCGCTGGCGCAGGCGGGGCTTGGCGTCTGCGTCGTCGATCCGCGCCCGACGGCGGGGCGCGGCGCGGCGGGCTTTGCCGGGCGCGCCTATGCGCTGGCGGCAGCCTCGCAGCGGCTGCTGGCCGCGCTCGGGGTTTGGGACAGCGTCGCGGCCGAGGCGCAGCCGATCCTCGGGGTGCGCACGACCGACGCAAGGCCGGGCACGGGCGCCGGTCCCTTCGCGATGGCCTTCGATCACGCCGAGATCGAGGAAGGCCCGATGGGCTTCATGCTCGAGGATCGTTTCCTGCACGCGGCGCTGCGCGCGGCCATGGCCGAGACGCCCGGCATATTGCTCGTCGACGGCGCGGCGGTGGCGGGGCATGCGGCGGGGCCTGCGCGCGTGCAGGTCGCGCTGTCGGATGGCCGGACCATCGGGGCCGCGCTGTTGGTCGGGGCGGACGGGCGGGGCGGGGCGGTCGCGGCGCAGGCAGGGGTTGCGCGCGTCGGGCATGATTACGGGCAGGACGCGGTCACCTGCGCCATCGCGCATGCGGCCGAGCATGGCGGGGTCGCGCGGCAGGTTTTCCTGCCGGGCGGGCCGCTTGCGATCCTGCCGCTGCGGGGCCGGCGATCCTCGATCGTCTGGACCGAACGGCGCGATGCGGCGCGGCTCCTCATGGGTCTCGATCCGGCGGATTTCGCGGCGTTGCTCGCGGATCGGATCGGCCCCGACCTTGGTGCGATCACGCTCGACGGTGCGCGGCAGGTCCACCCGCTCGCGCTCTCGCTGGCCGAGAGCTACCGCGCGGCGCGCGTCGTGCTGGTGGGGGATGCCGCGCATGGGGTGCACCCGATCGCGGGGCAGGGCCTGAACCTCGGGCTGCGCGATGTGGCGGCGCTGGCCGAGGTGCTGGTCGGCGCGCACCGGCGGGGCGAGGATATCGGCGGCGACATCCCGCTTGCGGCCTATGAGCGCTGGCGGCGGCCGGATGCGACGCTGCTCGCGCTCGGGATGGATGCGGTGAACCGGCTGTTCTCGAACGATTTCGGGCCGCTCCGGGCGGTGCGCGGCCTTGGCATGGCGGCGGTCTCGGCGCTGCCGGGGCTGCGGCGGTCGTTCATCCGCGAGGCGGCAGGGCT
>JAUREX010000102.1 GCA_030834485.1 Gemmobacter sp. | reverse complement strand
CCGCCCTGAACCGCGCCGGTCGCAAGCAGGCGCGTCGCGAAGCGATGCGCGCCCCCGAGCGCGTCGAGCGCATAGAGCGCCGTCAGCGCCTTGAGGCTGCTCGCCGGCGGCATGGCGGCGCTGCCCGCAGCCTCGGCCAGCGTCTCGCCGCTCGATGCATCGATCAGCGCGACGCCCGCCCCGCCGCCGAGCCGCGCCTCTGCGATGAGGCGCGCCTCGGTGCCCGCAGCGACCGCACCGGGGGCCGCAACCGCGGGCGCGCCGAGGCCCGGGGGGCGCGGCGGCGGAATGGGAACGCCCGCCCCTGAAACGGGGAGCACGACACTTGCCGCAAGCCCCGCGAGGATCGCGCGGCGGGTCGGATCGCGCCGGTTCATGCCCCGCCCCCCGGCCAGCCGCCACCCGCGCGGATCGCGCTCGAGGATGCGGGGTGGAGTGGGAGGTCGACCATGCACCAGCCCGGCGCGCCGGCGCGGCCCAGAAGGCGCGCGCGCGTCTCGGGCAGGCGCGCGGCGGCAAAGGCCCGCGCGGCCGGCGCGTTGCGCGCCGCAAGCCGGCTGCCCGGTCGCGCCAGCACCCCCACCGGCACGCGCCCGAGGATCTCGCGCCAGCGTTCCCAGCGGTGGAACTGCACGAGGTTGTCGGAGCCCATGAGCCAGACGAACCGCACCCCGGGATAGAGCGCGCCGAGCCGCGCAAGCGTGTCAGCGGTCGCGCGCGTGCCGAGGCGGGCCTCGAGGTCGGTGACGGTGATGCGCGCATCCCCCGCCACCAGCGCCCGCGCGGCAGCCACGCGCGCCGCGATCGGCGCGGGGCCGCGCGGCTTTAGGGGGTTGCCCGGGCTTACCAGCCACCAGACGCGGTCGAGCGCGAATCGCGCCAGCGCGGCGCGGGTGATGTGCAGATGGCCCGCATGGGGCGGATCGAAGGATCCGCCCAGAAGCCCGATCCGCTGGCCGGGCATGGCCAAGGGAAAACCTGTCCGCACGCGCGCGCGCCCCGTTCGATCCCGCGGTCCGACCCCGCTTCGGACCGGGCGACACCATCCACGCGGCGCGCCGGCTTGTCCAGCCCGACCGCTCCAGCCCCGCGCTTCAGCCCGGCGCCGCGCCCCGGGTCGGCAGGCGCGCATCCTGCGGGCAGAAGGCCACGATCGCGCCGGTGATCGCGGCCTTGCGCAGGGGCTTGGTCAGATAGCGGTCCATGCCGGCGTCGAGGATGCTCGCCTCGTCGCCTTCCATCGCATGGGCGGTCAGCGCGACGATGGGCACATGCCGCCCGCTGCCGGCCTCGGCCGCGCGGATGCGCCGCGTCGCCTCGCGCCCGTCCATCTCGGGCATCGAGACATCCATGAAGATCAGATCGGGCGCCCAGCCCTGCGCGATCTCGAGCGCCTCGCGCCCGTTGTCGGCAAAGCGCAGCTCGATGTCGAGATCGCGCAGCATCTTGGCAAAGACGAGCTGGTTGGTGCGGTTGTCCTCGGCCGAGAGGATGCGCATCGGGCGCCCCTGCGCCGGCCCGGGTTCGGGTGCGGCCACCTCGGGCCCGCGCGCGCCCGCCGAAAGGGCCGCGAGGTTGTGCAGCAGATCCCAGCGCAGGACCGGGCTTTGCATCACGGCGTGGACCTCTTGCGCGCCGGGCTCGGCGCGCGCGCGCGCCGGGTTGGCCGAGAGCAGGATCATCGGCAGGCGGTGCCCCGCGGCGCGGATCCGCCCGGCGAGGTTCATGCCCCCCGCCGGCTGCAACTCGCCGCTGATGAGGGCGACATCGAAACCCGGGTCGGTCCCGAGCAGCGCCAGCGCCTCGGCCCCGGTCCGGCAGGCGGTGACGGCGATGCCCGCCGCGGTCAGCTGATGGTCGAGGATGCGGCGGTTGATCATGCTGTCGTCGATCACGAGGGCGCGGCGCAGGTTGACGGGCACATCGGGGTGCTGGGCGCCCGGTTCGGCCACGGGCAGGCGCAGCCGGAAGCCAAAGCACGACCCCCGCCCCGGCTCGCTGTCGACCCAGACCGCGCCCCCCATCCGGTCGATCAGCCCGCGCGTGATCGCAAGCCCGAGGCCCGTCCCCTCGAAGCGCCGGCTGGGCGCGTCATCGACCTGGCTGAACTCGCCGAAGATGTGGTCGAGCTTGTCGGCCGCGATGCCGATCCCGGTATCCTCGACCGCGACATGGACATCGCAGGCAGCACCCGGCGCCTCGAGGCCGGTGACGCGCACGAGGACATGGCCCGTCTCGGTGAACTTGACCGCATTGCCCATGAGGTTCGTCAGCACCTGCCGCACGCGCCCCGGATCGCCGACGAAGCGGGTGGGCAGGAACATGTCGTAATCGACCTGGAGCGCCAGCCCCCGCTCCTGCGCGCGGGGCTGCAGGAGCATCGCGACCTCGTGGATCATCCGCTCGAGGTCGAAGGGCTCGGGGTGAAGCGTGAGCTTGTCGGCCTCGATCTTCGAATAGTCGAGGATGTCGTTGATGATGACCAGAAGCGCCTCGCCCGAGCTGCGGATCGTGTCGGCAAAGACGCGCTGTTCCTCGTTGAGTTCGGTGTCGCAGAGAAGTTCCGCCATGCCGACGACGCCGTTCATGGGCGTGCGGATCTCGTGGCTCATGTTGGCGAGGAAAGCCGATTTCGCGCGGCTCGCGGCCTCGGCGCCGGCGCGCGCGGCCTCGAGTGCGGCCTGCTGGCCCTTGATCTCGGTGATGTCGACCTGAAGGCCCACGCGCCCGCCGTCGGGCGTCTCGCGTTCCAGCACGCGCAGCCAGCGCCCGGCAAGGCGCTGTTCGAGCGGCTGGCCGGGGCGGCGATAGGCCGCGAGGCGTTCGGCAAGCCAGTCGGCCTCGCGGCCCTGCGCCTCGGGATACTGGCCGTTGCGCAGCCCGAAGCGCAGGATGTCGTCGAAGCGCGCGCCGGGCATCAGGGCGGGCGCGCTCTCGGGATAGAGGGCGCGGTGGCGTTCGTTGCACATCACGAGCCGCCCCTCGGCGTCGAAGAGCACGAAGCCGTCCGGGATCGCCTCGATCGCCGCCTGAAGGCGCATCTGCCCGGTGATGTCGACCGCGAGCGTCACCATGTCGCCGCCGCGGGCGCGCCGGTCCACGAGGCGCACCCACACGCCCGAGGCAAAGCGCAGCTCGATCGGGGGGATGTCCTCGGCCTCCCAGCGCGCGCGCATCCGGCCGACCCAGGCCTCGGCGGATTCGCCCGCAAGGTCGATGAGGCCGCTCTGCGCCGAGATGCGCAGCAGTTCGCCATAGGAAATGCCGGGCTGCACCGTGGGGATCGCCTCGAAAGGGGCGAGAAAGGCGCGGTTGGCGGCGACAAGGCGCTGGCGGGCGTCGAAGACGGCAAAGCCGTCGTTGATGGTGTTGATCGAATCCCACAGCCGCCGCTCGGCCATCACCGCGGCCGAATGCGCGCGTTCGAGATCATCGACAAACCGCGACGAGAGGCCCTTGAGCGTCGCGGCCTCGGAGCGCGCCGAGGCAGCCTCCTGGCGCTGTTCGTAGAACTGGTCGGTGATCGCGCGGGCATGGAGCGCGAGCTTTTCGTTCGCGGCCAGCAACTCGCGGCTTTTCTGTTCGAGCATCCGTTCGGCCGCAAGCCGCGCGCGCCTCTCGCGCGCGAGCCGCTCTGCCATCGGGTCCCTCGTGTCCATCTGCCCGCCGCGCGCCCGAAAACCGCCACCGCCCCCGGGCGGCTGCGCGCGCCCCATGCGGGCACGCCCCGCCGACGCTTATGCGGCCGGGTCCGTAACCACCCCGTTAAGGGCAGGCCGCGCCGGTGCTAGGGGGCGGCCGCGAAGACCCGGTCGATCATCGCCTGCGTGCCGCGTGCATCCTCGAGCGTCCAGGGATAGGGCGCGCCGGTCCGCAAGCTGCGCCCGAAGGCCTCGACCTGCAGCCGATACTGCCGCGCGGCCGGCCAGCGCTCGAGCACCATCTCGGCGCCGGGGCGATGGATCTCGATGCGCGCCTCGCCGAAGACGCCGGCGTTGAACGGGGCGGGCAGGCGCATCAGGCCGCGCGAGCCCTGAAAGACGACCTCCTGCCGGCCAAAAAGGCGCATCGAGGTCATCGCGGCAAAGCTGAAGGACGCGAACCGCCCCGTCACCTGCGCGAACACATCGACGCCCCCCTCGCGCCGGATGCTGGCCGCGATCTCGACCGGCTCCTCGCCGGTCGCCCAGCGCAGGCAGCCATAGGTATAGACACCGATGTCGGGGATCGACCCGCCGCCCGTCTCGGGGCGGTTGCGGATGTTGCCCAAATCGGCGCGGTTGTCGTAGCTGAAGGACGCATCGGCATGTTCGAGCGTCCCGATCGCGCCATCGGCCAGAAGGGCGCGCGCGCGCTGCCACTGCGGGTGGTGGACGATCATGTAGGCCTCGGCCGCGTGCAGCCCCGTCGCATCCCGCCGCGCGATCAGCGCATCAATCTCGGCCGCGCGCAGCGCGATCGGCTTTTCGGTCAGCACATGCTTGCCCGCATCGAGCGCCTTCAGCGTCCATTCGACATGGAGGTGGTTGGGCAGCGGGATGTAAACCGCCTCGATCGCCGGATCCGCGAGCAGCGCCTCGTAGCTCTCATGCACGCGCAGATCGGGGCAGAAGGCCGCGAAGGGCGCCGCGCGCGCGCGATCGGAGGTCGCAAGCGCAGATAGGCGCGCCCCCGACGCCTCGTGGATCGCGGGCGCCATGTGGTGAAGCGCGAAATGCGAGGCCCCGAGGATGCCCCAGTTGACCGTTTCCATACCGTCCCCCCCTTGCTGACCAGCGCGACCCTAGGCGCTCGGCCGGGCGGTGGAAAGGGGGCGCTCAGCCGGCAGGCGCCGGGGCGGGCGAGGCGCGGGGCCCCGTCATGCGCGCGGTCCCGGGCCTGCGGCGTCCGTCGGGGTTGGGGAAGGTCGCGACGGCGCGCGTTGCCCGGGTGGCGCGCAAGCGGCGTGGCGGTGATGTGCCGGGGCGTCGGCCCCCCTCGGGTGCGGGCGGGCTCTAGCGGAACTCGCGCACGGGGAAGAGGGCGCGGCCCTGTTCGCGCGGGTGGCGCGGGCGGGGGGCGGCGCGGGGGGGTGTGGGGGCGCCGGCGGGGGGGCGGGCCTCGTCGCCGCGGCCGCCACCGAGGCCCTGAAGCCGCGCCCCCGCCCCCTCGGCCAGCACCGACAGATGCGCCGAGACATCCTCGATCACCTCGGCGATGACATGCACGACCGGGCCGTCGCGCTCGATCCGGCCCGTGACGCGCATCAGCCGCGCGCCCAGCACCGCGCGGCGGAAGATCGCATAGACGCGCGGCCAGATCACCACATTCGCGACCCCTGTCTCGTCCTCGAGCGTGGCGAAGATCACGCCCGAGGCGGTGCCGGGGCGCTGGCGGGTGATGACGAGGCCGCAGACCGCGACGCGCCCGCCGCCCGCCATCCCCGCCAGCCTGGCATGGGGCAAAAGCCCCGGCAGCGAGGGGCGCAGCAGTTCCATCGGATGGGCCCGCAGCGACAGCCGGAGTGCGAGGTAATCCTCGACCACCTCCTCGCCCAGCGTCATCGGCGGCAGGGCGGGGGCGGGGTCGGGCGCGCCCTCGCCATCGGCGCCGAAGAGGGGCAGCGGCCGCGGGCCGCGGATCGCGCGCACCGCCCAGAGCGCGTCGCGCCGCCCCAGCCCGAGGGCGGCGAAGGCGTCGGCCTCGGCCAGCCGTTCGAGCGTGGCGGGCGCCACCCCGGCGCGGCGCCAGACGCTCTCGGGGTCGGGATAGCCGTTGGCGCGCGCCGCGACGATCCAGCGCGCATCCTCCTCGGCCATACCCCGCACCTGCCGCAGCCCGAGCCGCAGCGCCAGACGGCCGTCGGCGCGCCGTTCGAGCGTGCAGTCCCAGCCGCTGTCGTTGACCGAGACGGGCCGCACCTCGACCCCGTGGGCGCGCGCGTCCTGCACGATCTGGGCGGGCGCATAGAAGCCCATCGGCTGGGCATTGAGCAGCGCGCAGGCGAAGGCCGCGGGGTGGTGGCGCTTCATCCAGGCCGAGGCATAGACCAGAAGCGCAAAGCTCGCCGCATGGCTTTCGGGAAAGCCGTATTCGCCGAAGCCCTCGATCTGGGCAAAGCAGCGCGCGGCGAAGTCGGGGGCATAGCCGCGTTCGAGCATCCCCGCCACGAAGCGGTCGCGGAAGGTGCCGATCGTGCCCATCTTGCGAAAGGTCGCGAGCGAGCGGCGCAGCCGGTCGGCCTCTTCGGGGGTGAAGCCCGCGGCGACGACGGCGATCTGCATCGCCTGTTCCTGAAAGAGCGGCACGCCCAGCGTGCGCCCGAGCACGCCCCGCAACTCGGCCGAGGGCAGCTCGGCCCGCTCGCGCCCCTGCCGGCGCGCCAGATAGGGATGCACCATCCCCCCCTGGATCGGGCCGGGGCGCACGATCGCGACCTCGATCACCAGATCGTAGAAACAGCGCGGCCGCATCCGGGGCAGGAAGTTCATCTGCGCCCGGCTCTCGACCTGAAAGACGCCGACGGCATCGGCGCGGCAGAGCATGTCGTAGACGGCCGGATCCTCGCGCGGGATGGTCTCGAGCCCGAGCCGCGGCCCGCCATGCTCGGCGATCAGATCGAAGCCGCGGCGCAGGCAGCTCAGCATCCCGAGCGCGAGGATGTCGACCTTGAGGATGCCGAGCGCGTCGATGTCGTCCTTGTCCCATTCGATGACGGTGCGCCCCTCCATCGCCGCGTTCTCGATCGGGCAGAGTTCATCAAGCCGGCCGCGGGTGATGACGAAGCCCCCGACATGCTGCGACAGGTGGCGCGGAAAGCCGATGATCTCGGCGATGAGGCGCAGCGTGCGCGCGAGCCGCCGGTCGGCGGGATCGAGGCCGAGTTCGGCCAGATGCGCGGCCTCGGGCGGGCCGTCCGACCAGCTCCAGCTCTGGCCCGCGATGGCCGCGAGCAGATCCTGCGACAGCCCCATGACCTTGCCCACCTCGCGGATCGCGGCGCGGGTGCGGAAATGGATGACGGTGGCGCAAAGCCCCGCGCGCTCGCGCCCATAGGTGTCGTAGATGTGCTGGATCACCTCCTCGCGCCGCTCATGCTCGAAATCGACATCGATGTCGGGCGGCTCGCCGCGGGCCTCGGACATGAAGCGCTCGAACACCATGCTGATGACGTCGGGGGCGACCTCGGTGATGCCGAGCGCATAGCAGATGACCGAATTGGCCGCCGACCCCCGCCCCTGGCAGAGGATGCCGCGCCCGCGGGCGAAGGCCACGATGTCGTTGACGGTCAGGAAATAGGCGGCAAAGCCCAGCCGCGCGACGATGCGCAGCTCCTTGGCGACCTTGGCGGCGGTGTCGGCCGGGACACCGGCCGGAAAGCGCCGCGCAAGCCCCGCCGCCGTCAGCCGCTCGAGCCGGGCCTGCGGCGCCTCCGCGCCCGCCACCTCGTCGGGGTATTCGTAGGAGAGATCGTCGAGCGAGAAGGCGCAGCCCTCGGCGATCTCGACGGTGCGGCGGATGGCGGCCGGATGGGCGGCAAAGAGGCGCGCCATCTCGGCCGGGGGGCGCAGGCGGCGCTCGGCGTTGGGCAGGGCGTGGCGGCCGATGCGGTCGATGGTGCGCCCGAGGCGGATGCAGCTCAGCACATCGGCAAGGCTGCGCCGCGCGGCGTGGTGCATCAGCACATCGCCCGCCGCGACCATCGGCATCCCCACCCCCTGCGCGAGTCGCGCGCAGGCATCGAGGCGCGCGCCGTCGCGCCCGTCCCAGCGGGGCACCGCGCCCAGATGGCACAGCCCCGGCCGCGCGCGCGCCATCGCGACAAGGTCGTCCACCGCCGCGCCCGCCGCGGGGCCGAGCGGGTCGGGCGGCAGCGCGATCAGCCACAGCCCCGCCCCGACCCCGGCCAGATCGGCCCGGCGCAGGTCGCACCCGCCCTTGGCCGCCCGCCGCTTGCCCGCCGAGATGAGCCGCGAGAGCGCCGCATACCCCGCCCGGTCGCGCGGCAGCGCCACCCATTCGACCGCGCTGTCGGCCAGCACGATGCGCGCCCCGGGAATAAGGCGCGGCAGCGGCCCCGGCGGGGCGGCGACGCCCCCGCCCGCACCCCGCGCCTGCCGGCTCGAGGGGTCGATGCGGCGCTGCGAGCGGATCGCGGCCGCCCCGCCCTCGGCCCGGGCGCGCGCCAGTTCGCGCAGCGCGACATGGGCGCGCACGACGCCCGCAAGGCTGTTGCGGTCGGCGATCGCGATCGCGGCAAGGCCAAGCTCGGCCGCGCGCGCGACCATCTCCTCGGGGTGCGAAGCACCGGTGAGGAAGGTGAAGTTCGTCATCGCGCAAAGCTCGGCATAGGCGGCGGGGGGCGACCCCGGCGGAGGGGCGCGGCGGGTGGGGGTGCGGGTCATGCGAATTCGCCCTGCACCGCCCAGCCCGGCGCCTGCGGCGTGTGAAAGAGCCACAGCCGCGGCCCCTCGGCCGTCTGCACGCGCCAATAGTCGCGCACGCCGCTGCGCCAGGCGGGATCGTCGAACCACCATTCGGGGGCGATGCGCTCGGGCCCCGTGGCCGAGAGGGTGCGCAGCCGCCGCCCCCGCCAGCGAAAGCGCGCGGGCGGTTCCGCTCGGACAACCGCGCGTTCGCGGACGACGCTGCCTCGAGCGAAGACGACGCGCCCTCCTCGGCGGCGGCGGCGGCGGCGGCGGCTTCGCGCCCGGCCGCCGGCGTTGGCGGCGGGCGCGGCGCGGGCGGCGCGGCCGGCGGCAAGAAGGACGCCGCGGCGCGCCAGGAAGAGTTTCGGCA
>JAUREX010000101.1 GCA_030834485.1 Gemmobacter sp. | reverse complement strand
GGTAGGAGCCCGAGATCCCCGCGATATTGTCGAGGTGGATCTGCCGGTTCACCACACCGTCGGCCGCATCGGCGGCCGCGAGCGAATCGAGGCTGAGCAGATAGGCGACCCCCGAATACTGCGCGCCGCCGTTCGCGCCATGCGCGCCGATCAGCACCTCGTCGACCCCGTCGCCGTCCACATCGCCCACATTCGCGATCCGCAGCCCGGTCCGGGCGTATGCGTCAGAATGGATGAGCTTGTAGGAATTGGCCTGGTTGACGGCGTTCTGCAGCGTCATGTGGCCGTTCACGGTGCCGTCGGCCGCATCCGCCGCCGCGAAGTCCGACCGGGCGACCAGATAGACCGCGCCCGTCTCGCCGCTTTCGTTCCAGGCGCCGAAGGCCAGATGCGACATCTGGCCCGACGCGTCGCTGAGCGAGGCGATGCGCAGCCCTCCCGGGTAGGTATCGCCGAATTGCGCTACCGAGGTCGTGGTGGTGAAGCGCCAGCTCGTGCCGTTGCCGACGAAGCTCGAGATCAGGGCGAGGCCGTCGACGACACCGTTGCCGGCATCCGCCGCGCTGTAGCCCGACATGTCGATGAGGAAGGCCTCGGAGGTGCCGCGGCTCACCACCAGATCGTCGCGCCCGTCGCCGGTGATGTCGCCGACATGCTCGATGCGGCCGAACTGCGTGTAGCTGCCCGAATCCCCCTCGATGATCCTGAAGTAGGACCGCGCGGCACCTTCGTGATCGATGATCTGGTCGACCGTGCCGTCGGCGGCGTCGGCGGCGGCAAGATCTGCGCCGCTGATCATGTAGATGCGGCCGTGGAATACCTGGTCCGACGGCTGATAGCGCGGCGCGGCGAAGGCATAATCGATCAGCCCGTCGCCGTCGAAATCACCCGAATAGACGGTCTGTCCGACCTGATCGCTGAACCCGCCCCTGAACCTGTAGGCCATCGTGCCCCCTTTGCGCGACCCCGCGCGCGCCCTGCCGCAGGATCGCGCCACCGGCTGAATGGCGCGTTAATCGCGCCACCCCGGCGAGGCGGACCACCCGAGGGCGGCGATTTCGGGGCGTCGGCGGGGCAGGGCGGGGGCGCTTGAACTGAACGGGCGTTCAGATACCTTGCCGCCATGGCTCGCAAGGTCGGATCCCATGCCGGCACGACCGGCCCGCGGGTGCGCGCGGCGGCGCTGCGCCTGTTTGCGCGCGAGGGGTATGCGGCCGTCTCGATGCGCGCCATCGCGGCCGAGGTCGGGGTGCAGGCGGGCGCGCTCTACCTCTATACCCCCGACAAGCAGACGCTGCTGTTCGATCTGATGCGCGAGCACCTCGAGGAGGTGCGGGCCGCCTGGGCCGCGGTGCGCCCCGATCCCGCCCCCCCGGCCGAGCGGCTCGCGGCCTTTGCGCGCTTTCACGTCAACCACCACATCGACCGGCCCGAGGCCGTCTTCATCGCCTATATGGAACTGCGCGCCCTGACGCCCGAGAACTTCGCCCGGATCGAGGCGCTGCGCCGCGCCTATGAGGGCGAGCTCGAGGCGATCCTGCGCGAGGGCGCGTGTTCGGGTGCCTTTCGCCTGCCCGATGCGCGGCTTGCGGCGCGCGCCCTCATCGCGATGCTGACGGGCGTGACCACCTGGTATCGCGCCGGCGGGCCCATGTCGCGCGCCGAGGTCGCCGAGGCCTATGCCGCGCTGGCGCTGCGCGCGGTCGGCGCCCCGGCCTGACCCCTAGCTCGCCGGCGAGAGCGTGCCGAGCGCCGCCGCGAGGTCGCCATAGCCGGTAAAGCGGCGCTCATACGCCAGCCCGAGGCGCGCGGCCGCCGCCTCGGCGCGCGCGGCAAGGTCGGGATCTTCGGTCTGCGCGAGATAGACGAGGCGGTCGTAATGCCCGAAATAGGTATCGCGCAGCTCCGGGTGGCGGTCGAGGCCCATCGGCCGCCAGACGAAGGCATCGAACTGCCGCACGAGGAAATCGGTGAGGTAAAAGGCCGTGAACTCGGTCTCGGCATGGGCGGCGAAGGCGTCGTTGCCCTCGAAGAAGCTGTAGCAATGCGGCCCCTCGATCATGCCGACGCCCAGTGCCGCACAGCGCGCCTGCAAGAGGCCCCCGGTCCCGCAATCGGCATAGACGACGAAGATCTGCCCGTAGCGATCGCGGTTGGCGCGCACCGCGCCCTCGACCGCGTCGGGGATCCGGTCGGGCCAGAGGTGCAGGTTCGCGGGCAGGCAGCTGAGGTCGAGGTGATCCCACCCGTTCGCCGTCCGCAGCGCGAGGATCTCGCGCGCGAGCGCCCCGCAGGCGATCAGCAGCACCCGCCCCGCCCCCGCCGGGGCCATCCCCTCGGCCGTCAGTGTCGCATCGTCGGGCAGGGGCGGGGGTGCGGTCATGGCCGCAGAGTTGCGCGAAACCGCGCGCCTGTCGAGGGGCCGACCTTGCCCTTCGGCCCAGCGTGTGAGAATGCTTGCGCAAGATTGTTGCGGGGGCGGTCATGGGTGTTCTGTCGGGGATGCGGGTCATCGAGGGCTCGGCCTTCGTCGCGGTGCCGCTTGCAGGCATGACGCTGGCGCAGATGGGCGCCGATGTGATCCGCTTCGACCGGATCGAGGGCGGGCTCGATGCGGCGCGCTGGCCCGTCACCGCCTCGGGCGCGAGCCTCTTCTGGGCGGGGATGAACAAGGGCAAGCGCTCGATCGCGGTCGACATCGCCCGCCCCGAGGGGCGCGAGATCGTCGCGGCGCTTGTCACCGCGCCGGGGCCCGATGGCGGGATGTTCATGACGAACCTGCGCGCGCGCGGCGCGCTCGACTGGCCGGCGCTGGTGGCGCGGCGCCCCGACCTCATCATGGTCTCGCTCGCCGGCACGCGGCGCAACGAGCCGGCAGTCGATTATACCGTGAACCCGGCGCTCGGCTTTCCGATGGCGACCGGCCCCGAGGATCTCGAGGTGCCGGTGGCCCATGTGCTGCCGGCGTGGGATTGCATCGCGGGGCAGATGATCGTCTCGACCCTGCTTGCGGCCGAACGCCACCGGCTGCGCAGCGGGCAGGGGCAGCTTGCGGAGCTTGCGCTCAAGGATGTGGCGGCGGCGATGGTCGCGAACCTCGGGATCCTGGGCGAGGTCGAGGTGAACGGGGTCGATCGCGGCCGCTTCGGCAACGCGCTCTATGGCGCCTTCGGGCAGGATTTCCTCTGCGCCTGCGGGGCGCGCGTCATGGTCATCGGCCTGACCGACCGGCAGTGGAAGGGGATCGTCGAGGTGACGGGCACGGCCGAGGCGATCGCGGCCCTTGCCGCGCGGCGCGGCCTCGATCTCGGGCGCGAGGGTGACCGCTGGGCCGCCCGCAAGGAGATCGCCGCGATCCTCGCGCCCTGGTTCGCGGCCCGCCCCCTCTCGGAGATCGGGCCGCTTTTCGATGCCGCGAGCCTGACCTGGTCGGTCTTTCGCACCTTCGCCGAGGCCGCGCGGCTCGATCCCGATCTCGGGCCTGGCAATCCGCTCTTTTCGGTCATCGACCAGCCGGGGATCGGCGCGCTGCGCGTGCCGGCAAGCCCCGTGTCCTTTTCGGCCACGCCGCGGCCCGATCCGGCGCCCGCCCCGCGCCTCGGGCAGCACACCGAAGAGATCCTCGCCGATGTGCTGGGCCTCGGCTCGGGCCAGATCGGCGCGCTCATGGATGCGCGGGTGGTGGTGGCGGGCTGAAGGGGGAAGGTGCAGGTTTCTGTTGCCAGGTACCTGCGAACCCCGCCTTAAGCGGCAAAGCCCAAGGACTTTAGGTTTCGGTCACCCGAGCTGCTTACGCAGCCAGAGCCACCGGAGCACGGTTGTCGTTGGCAACTGTACTGTTTGCACCGATAACGGTGGTAGCTCACCGAGGCAAAGCAAACACCTTTAGACGTCCGTCGATCCTGTTTCGGCCCCGATGTCCCCCAACGAGGGTTCTGGTGGAGCCGCCGGGTACCGCCCCCGGGTCCGATCCGCGTATTCCGTGCGCGTTTATGCCCATAGGCCCGGTTTCCCGGGACAGCCCAGAGATAGGGGCCCCGGGGCCGTCCCGCAAGAGCCGATCGCGCCTCTTCACTCGGCGGCGACGGGCGCCGTCTCGGCCAGGGCCACGATATCCATCATGATGCGGTTGAGCTCGAAATCCTTCGGCGTATAGACCGCCGCGACCCCCATCGCGCGCAGGCTCGCCGCATCCGCATCCGGGATGATGCCGCCGACGATGACGGGGACATGCCCGAGCCCCTCGGCGCGCAGGTGATCGCGCCCCTCTTTGCCGCCTGGGCCGCGCTTTCGATCGCGCGCGACCGGCGCGCGCCGCTCGACCTCGATCTGCCCGAGCGGCGCATCACCTTCGACGATGAGGGGCGCGTCGCCTCGATCTCGTTCCGCGAGCGTCTGCCGGCGCATCGGCTGATCGAGGATTTCATGGTCGAGGCCAATGTCGCCGCCGCCGAGACGCTCGGGCAGTTGCACCAGCCGCTGCTCTATCGCGTGCACGAGCCGCCCGAGGCCGTGAAGCTCGATGCGCTGCGCGAGGTGGCCGAGGCGTCGGGATTTGCGCTCGCGCGCGGGCAGGTGCTGACGACGGCGCAACTCAACCGGCTGCTGGCGCAGGCCGAGGGCAGCGAATCGGATGCGATCATCAACATGTCGGTCCTGCGCGCGATGCAGCAGGCCTTCTACGGCCCCGAGAACCTCGGGCATTTCGGGCTGGCGCTGCGGGAATACGCGCATTTCACCTCGCCGATCCGGCGCTACGCCGACCTCATCGTGCATCGGGCGCTGATCTCGGCGCATCGCTGGGGGGCGGGCGGGCTGTCGGAACAGGATGTGCAGATGATGGCCGACACGGGGCTGCGCATCTCGGCGGCCGAGCGCCGCTCGATGGCGGCCGAGCGCGACACGACCGACCGCTATGTTGCGGCCTTCATGGCCGACCGCGTCGGGCAGGAGATGACGGGCCATGTCTCGGGCGTGCAGCGCTTCGGGCTGTTCGTCCGCCTCGACGAGACGGGCGCGGACGGGCTTCTGCCGGTCCGCGCGCTCGGGCGCGAGTTCTTCGTGCATGACGCCGACGCCCAGACGCTGATGGGCGCCGAGAGCGGCATCCTTATCGGCCTCGGGCAGCGGCTGCGGGTGCGGCTGGCCGAGGCGACGCCGGTGACGGGGGGCTTGCGCTTCGATCTGGTCGAGATCGAGGGCGCGCGCCATGCCCCGCCCGAGGCCCGCCGTCGCACCGCCCGCCCGGCCCGCGCGCCCCATCGGCGGGGCGCGCGGACGCGCATGCGGTCGCGCTAGGCTCTCAGAACAGCCCCTCGACCCACTTCTTGGTGTTGACCCACATCACCTTGACCCGGCCCGGCTCATTGTCGAGAGCGCCGCCCTGCGCGCCGAATTCGACCATGCTCTCGGCATAGAGGCGCGTGTTCTCGACGCCCGCGACCTCGGAGAGCGCGAACCAGTTGATCGCGGCCCAATGCCCGGTGTTGCAGAAGGATACCGTGAGGGGGGCATCCGTCTTGCCGGCGGCTTCGGCGATTGCGCGCGCATCCTCGGGATCGACCATCGAGGTGCCGACGAACCAGTCCTCATAGGTCAGGTTCTCGGCGCCCCGGATCGTGCCCGGGCGCGCGCTCGTCCAGATGTCGCCCTCGAAGAAGCCCTTGGGCCGCGCATCGAGAAGCCGCCCGTCGCCCGCCTCGGCAAGCTTCTTGACCTCTTCGGTCGAGACGCGCCAGGCATCGCTCCAGGCCGGCCGGAAGGTCGTGGCGGCAACCGTCGCCGCCTCGGTCGAGACCGGCAGCGCCGCCCCCTGCCAGGCCGCGAACCCGCCGTTGAGCAGCGCGAGATCCTCGACCCCGAGCGATTTCAGCGTCCAGTAGACGCGCGCCGCCGTCCCCATGTCGGTGGCGTTCTTGCCCTCGTGCACGACCGCGACGGGGGTGTCGGCCGCGATCCCGAGGCCCTGCACCAGCGCCGTCAGATGGGCGATGTCGCGCAGCTGGCCCGGGTTCTCCTGCGGGCCGCGCCAGTCGGCATAGGCCGAAAACACAGCACCCGGAATGTGGCCCTTGGCGAAATCGCCGCTGACATGGACGACGCGGACCGAGGGGTCGGCGGCAAGGATGGCCGAGAGTTCGGCCGGATCGAGAAGGGGCTTCCAGCCCTCGGGCGCGGCAAGCGCGCCGATCGGCAGGGCGGTGAAAAGGACGGCAACGGTGGCGGTGCGCAGCATCTTCGACCTCATGGGTTCGGGTGGCGATGGCCGCGCTTAGGGCAGGCGGCGGGGGGCGCGCAACAGGGGCGCCGCCGCCAGGGCTCCATCGCGGGGGGCGGTTTTTCGCCCCCGCCGCGCCCGTGCGGGACGGCGTTCGCGCAAGGCCATGGGCGCGCGTGTGGTCGTTCGCAGCGCGCGCCCCGCGGCCGGGCTTATGTCCTTATTTTGCACCCTTCGCGCCGATCCGCGGCTCGGTCCCCGCCCGCAGGCGCGCGATGTTGGCGCCGTGGCGCACATAGACCAGCGCCGCCATCAGCGCCGCGGCGAGCGCGCCGCCCTCGCCCAGCGCGAGCATGTAGAGGGGCGCGAGGGCGGCCGCGACCAGCGCCGAGAGCGAGGAGATGCGAAAGACCGCCGCCGTCACGAGCCACGTCGCGCAGGCCGCGACCCCGGCAAGCGGCGCGAGCGCGAGCAGCGTGCCGAGGAAGGTCGCAACCCCCTTGCCGCCCTTGAACCGCAGCCAAACCGGGAACAGGTGACCCAGGAACGCAAACAGCCCGGCCAGTTGTGCGGCGTCAGGCCCCACCAGCCAGGCGGCCAACAGCACCGCCGCCGCCCCCTTGCCGCTGTCCAGAACAAGGGTCAGAAACGCCGCCAGCTTGTTGCCGGTGCGCAGCACATTGGTGGCCCCGATGTTGCCCGACCCCACCTTGCGCAGATCGCCCAGCCCGAAGGCGCGCGCCATGAGGATGCCGAAGGGCACCGAGCCCATCAGATAGCCCGCAAGCGCCACGAGGGCGAAAAGGACGGGCGATGTCGCGATCTCAGGCATGAAGCCCCTCTCCGAAGACCTGCCGGCCGGCGACGAAGGTCGCCCGCACCCGGCCCTGCATCCGTGCCCCGTCAAAGGGCGTGTTGCGCGATTTCGACCGCAGCGCGAAGCGGTCGAGCACGAAGGGCGCGTCGGGGTCGAAAAGAACAAGGTCCGCCGGCGCCCCGACCGCAAGCCGCCCGACCGGCAGCCCGAGCCGCCGCGCCGGGTTGAGGGCGAGCGCGCGGAAAAGCTGCACGAGCGTCAGATCGCCCGAATGCCAGAGCCGGAGTGCTGCGGGCAGAAGCGTCTCGAGCCCGACCGCGCCGGGGGCGGCCTCGGCGAAGGGCAGGCGCTTCGATTCCTCATCCGCCGGGGTGTGCATCGAGCAGAGCACCTCGATCAGCCCCTCAGCGAGTGCCGCCACCACCGCCTTGCGGTCGTCCTCGGCGCGCAAGGGGGGCGTCAGGCGGAAGAAGGTGCGATAATCGCCGAGGTCGAATTCGTTGAGCGTGACGTGATGGACCGACACCCCAGCGCTCACGTCAAGCCCCGCGGCCTTCGCCCGCCGCAGCGCCGGCAGGGCGGCGGCCGTCGTGATCTGGTCGGCGTGATAGCGCGCCCCCGTCATCTCGACGAGCGCGAGGTCGCGTTCGAGCCCGATCCGCTCGGCCATGGCCGAGACCGCCGGCAGCCCGCGCAATGCTGCGAACTTGCCCGAGGTCGCCGCCGCCCCGCGCGAGAGCGCAGGCTCCTGCGGGTGGCCCACGACCAGCGCGCCGAGGCCGCGCGCATAGGTCAGGCAGCGCGCGAGGATGCGGGCGTCCGCCGTCACATGGTCGGCATCGGTGAAGGCGAGCGCGCCCGCGTCGCGCAGAAAGCCGATCTCGGTCATCTCGCGCCCCTCGCGGCCGCGCGTCAGTGCCGCCATGTGGCGGATCGCGACGGGGCTTGCCTCGGCGGCGCGGCGGGTGACGAATTCGAGCGTCTCGGGCGTGTCGATGGCCGGCAGCGTATCGGGCCGCGCGATGATGGTCGTGACGCCCCCGGCCGCGGCCGCAAGCCCCGCCGAGCGGAAGGATTCGCGGTGCCGCTCGCCGGGCTCGCCGATCTTCACCCCCCAGTCGACGATCCCGGGCGCGAGGCAGAGCCCCGCGCAGTCGACGATCCGCGCGCCCGGCGGCGGCGCGACCGCGCCCTGCGCGCGGATGCGTCCGCGCTCGACCACGAGGGTGCCAGTCCCGTCGGTGCCGGCCTCGGGGTCGATCAGGCGGGCGTTGACGAAGGCGGTCGCGACCATCTCAGCCCTCCTCGCCGAGCGCGCGGCGCCCGCGCTCGGCGCGGAGGTTGCGCGCGAGCAGGTCCATGCAGGCCATCCGCACCGCCACCCCCATCTCGACCTGGTCCTGGATGACCGAGCGGTTGATGTCGTCGGCGATGGTGCCGTCGATCTCGACCCCGCGGTTCATCGGGCCGGGGTGCATCACGATCGCATCGGGCCGGGCGCGCGCGAGTTTCTCGGCGTCGAGCCCGTAGCGGTGGAAATACTCGCGCTCCGAGGGGACGAAGCCGCCCTCCATCCGCTCGCGCTGAAGACGCAGCATCATCACCACATCGGCGCCCGCGAGCCCCTCGGCCATGTCCTCGAACACCTCGCAGCCCAGATCGCGCACGCCCGCGGGCATGAGCGTCGGCGGCCCGACGAGGCGGATGCGGTTCTCCATCTTGCCAAGCAGGATCAGGTTCGACCGCGCGACCCGGCTGTGGGCGATGTCGCCGCAGATCGCGACACTCAGGCGCTGGATCCGCCCCTTGGCGCGCCGGATCGTCAGCGCATCGAGGAGCGCCTGCGTCGGATGCTCGTGCTGGCCGTCGCCCGCGTTCAGCACCGCGCAATCGACCT
>JAUREX010000100.1 GCA_030834485.1 Gemmobacter sp. | reverse complement strand
TGAACTATCCCTGCATGCGAAGTATGTTGCCACTAGAGGGTTTCGAGTAACATCAAGCAGCCTCGTTGGAAGCTCGTAGTGCTGCATTCGGACAAGACGCTCAAAGGCATTTGAGTCAATCTGGAATTCTTCTGGATGCTGAACTATCATCTCCCTGAGAACAACATGTTCGTTGTTTCTAATCCTTTCATTTTCGCTCCTAAAAAGAGCGGGGCGAAGCTTATAGGAGCACATTGAATGCCCCCTGTAAACAACCACATGATTAGGTGAGGTTTCAAAGCTTTCAAGTTGGCCAAGTATTTCTGCGATCGTGGCAGCATAGGGATATGGCGGCCGTCCCATAATTATCTCCTAAAAAACGTGTAATCGACGGTACCATACCTCATAAATACTTCAACCCCTCTCCCTCTGCCGGGCCTCCAGTGCCTCGCGGCGGCGGCGCAGGAGCCCTCGGGCGGGGCTGGGGGTCGGTCATGTTGGGGCCGGGTTCGGGGGGCGGGTCGCGGCCTCTACCTCCCACGCCGGCCGCCCGCCGCAGGCCCCGAGGCGGTTGCGTCCGGCGCGGGTTGGGTGCATGGTCTTGGCCCGCGGGGACCGTCGGGGTCCGTCGCGTCCTGCCAACCGCCGCGGGGCCGAGGTCCGGCCGCCCGCCCCCCCCTCACGAAGCCCTGCCCCTCATGCCCTTTCTCGAACGTATCGCGCTCGGCAGCATCCTGATCGGCGCAGTGGTCCTCGCGCTCAAGACGCTGGCGTGGTGGATGACGGGGTCGATCGCGCTCATGTCGGATGCGCTCGAGAGCACGGTCAACATCGCGACCGCGCTTGCGGCCTTTGTCGCGATCCGCCTTGCGGCGCGCCCGGCCGACGCCCGCCACCCCTATGGCCACCACAAGGCCGAGTTCTTCAGCGCGGTGCTCGAGGGGGTGATGATCGTGATTGCCGCACTCCTCATCCTGCGCGAGGCGTATTTCGGGCTGCTCGCGCCGGTTGCCCTAGAGGCGCCGGCGGCGGGGATCGTCGTCAATGCGGCGGCGACCGCGATCAACGGGGCGTGGTGCGCGGTCCTGATGGTGCAGGGGCGGCGGTTGCGCTCGCCCGCGCTTGCGGCGGACGGGCGGCATCTGCTGTCGGATGTCGTCTCATCGGTCGGGGTGACGGCGGGGGTGGTGCTGGCGCTGGCGACGGGGTGGGCGATCCTCGATCCCGCGCTCGCGGCGCTGGTCGCGCTCAATATCCTGTGGTCGGGCTGGAAGGTGCTGGCAAGCTCGATCGGCGGGCTGATGGATGAGGCGGTGCCCGACGAGGTCCTCGCAGAGATCCGCGCCACGATCTCGGATGCGGCCTCGGGCGCGATCGAGGCGCATGACCTGCGCACACGCCACGCGGGCCGGATCACCTTCATCGAATTTCACCTCGTGATCGACGGCCGCACGAGCGTGGCGGAGTCGCACGAGATCTGCGACCGGATCGAGAAGGCGCTGAAGGCCGCCGTGCCGGGCGCGCAGATCACGATCCATGTCGAGCCCGAGAACAAGGCCAAGGCGGGCGGGATCCCGGTTCTCTGACCGCGTGACGCCGCAAAAGGAAAGGGCCGCACCATCGGCGCGGCCCCCCGGGGTGCGATGTGGGGCGCCTCAGTCGGCCCCGCGCAGCACCTGATCCTTGTGCCAGAAGACGAAGGTGCGCTGCACCCAGGTCACGAAGGCATAAAGCGCAAGGCCCACGATGCTGAGATAGAGGATGAGCGAGAACACCCGCGGCGTGTTGAGGTTCGAGGCCGCGACGCGGATCAGCTCGCCAAAGCCCTTGCCGCCGCCGAGGAACTCGCCGGTGATCGCACCCGCCATGACGCCGACGGCCGCGATCTTGAGGCCGGTGAAGATCTGCGGCAACCCGGTCAGGAGCTTGAGCTTGATCAGCGTCTGCCAGCGCGAGGCGCCCATCGTCTTGAACAGCATCCGCGCATTGGCATCGGCCGCATGCAGCCCTGCCGCCGTGCCGACGACGATCGGGAAGGTCGCGATGAAGGCCGCGAGCGCGACCTTGCTGTGGATGTCAAAGCCAAGCCAGGCCACGAAGAGGGGCGCGAAGGCGACCTTGGGCATGGTGTCGATCGCGACCAGATAGGGCATGATCGCCCGCTCGCCAAAGGCGGTCTCACCCACGATGACGCCCAGCGTGAAGCCGATCGCGATCGCGAGGGCGAAGCCGTAGATCACCTCCTTGATGGTGGTCCAGAGCGCGCGGAGCATGTAGTCACCCGTGATCAGGTTGCGACCGACAAAGACGAGGTCGCGCGCGGTCTCCCACGGGGTGGGCAGGATGATGGCCGAGACGAGGCCGCTGCGCGTCACCACATCCCAGAGGGCGACGAAGACGACAAAGACGAAGGCCATCTGGACCGACCGCGGGATGCGGTCGATCAGCGGCACGGTCTCGACCCAGACGGTATCCTGCGCGGCGTCGGGGGTTTCGGTTGCGCTTTGGGGGGCGTTCACAGGAAGGCCTCCTTGTCCAGACGGCTGCGGATCTTGTCGACGAGCTGGCCGAATTTCGGCGTCGTCATCATGTCGAGGGTGCGCGGACGCGGCAGGTCGATCTCGATCACCTCGGCGATGCGCCCCGGGCGGGGCTTCATCACATAGACGACATCCGACAGGATGACCGCCTCGGGGATCGAATGCGTCACGAGGAAGGCCGTCGCCTCGCGCGAGCGGCAGATGCGCTGCAACTCCATGTTCATGAAGTCGCGCGACAGCTCATCAAGGGCCGAGAACGGCTCATCGAGCAAAAGGACGGCCGGTTCGGTGATGAGCATCCGGCAGATCGCCGCACGCTGCGCCATCCCGCCCGAAAGCTCGTTGGGATAGACGTTCTCGAACCCCTTGAGGCCCACGAGTTCAAGAAGTTCGCGCGCCCGGTCGCGGGCGGCGCGGGCGGCGGACTTGCCGTCGCGGATCTCGATCGGCAGCACGATGTTGTCGATCGTGGTGCGCCACGGAAAGAGCGTGGCCTGCTGAAACATCATGCCGATGTCGCGGCGCGGGCCGGTGACGGGGCGGCCCTGAAGGGTCACCCGCCCCGTCGATGGCGGGATGAGGCCCGCCATGATCTTGAGCAAGGTCGACTTGCCGCAGCCGCTCGAGCCGATGACGGCCGAGAAGCTGCCCTTGGTGAGCGTGAGGTTGACCGCTTCGAGCGCAACGAGATTGTTGCGCGCGTAGGTCTTGCCGACACCCTCGAGTTCGTAGACGGGGGCGCCGGCGGTCACACCCGGCATCGGGTTGGCGGCTGCGGCTGTCGACATCACTTGAGGCCCGCGTTCCAGCCGGCGACGAACTCGTTGGTGAACGCCTTGGTCAGGTCCGGGAGCGGGGCGGGCAGATCGCCGCCGGCGACGAGGCTCGCCTGCCACTCTTCCCAGACTTCGGGCGGCATGTAGCCAAGCCCGTTCGACATGTCGACCGGGACCGTCTTGGCGCGCACGGCGTCAAAGAGCGCCGAGGCGAAGGCTGCATCCTCGCCCTCTTGCGGGTTGCCGGCCTTGAGATGCGCCATGACCTTTTCACGGTTGGCATCGTCAAGCGCGAAGGCATGGCCGCGGGCGAAGGCACGGCCGAACTTCTCGACCAGCTCGCGATCGTTGCGGATCGTGTCGCCCATCGTGGCGATGCCGTTGCCGAAGAAGCGGGCGAACTCGGGCGGGGTGATCTCGCGCACCTTGACGCCACGCTGGTTGAGGATCGCGGCATCGGCGGTCGAGGCCGAGTAGGCCGAGATCGCGTTCGAGCTGAACGCGGCCGAGGCAGGCCCGCCGTCGCCAACAGCGAGGAAGGAGTAATCGGTGCCTTCGGTCAGGCCCGAGCCCGCCAGCACGTTGCGGGCAAAGCCGACCTCGGCCCCGTCCGCGGTGCCGACGCCGACGACCGTGCCCTTGAGGTCCGCCGGAGAGGTGACGGCCGAGGCATCGGGAACGACGACGCCGAAGTTCGAGCGCGCGGCGACGTTGTAGATGAACACCGCATCAACCCCGCGCGACTGCGCGGCGAGGACCGGGCCCGGGCCCGGGCGGCCGAACTGCGCCTGGCCGGCCGAGAGCGCCTGCAGCACCGCGCCCGAGCCGTTCACGGCCTCGACACGGACCTCGAGCCCTTCCTCGGCGAAGAAGCCCTCGCCGATCGCGACGAAGACGGGGAACGAGTTGATCGCCGAGGGGCTCGGCTGCACGAAGGTGACCTGGCGCAGCGACTGCGCGCTGACGACGGCGGGCGCCGCCGCCCCGAGCGCAGCCGCCATCGCGAGCGTTGCGCCGAACTTGCGTCTAGAAATCATGTCTTCCTCCCAGGTTGACGTTACGACAGTCGCGGCGAGGGGCGCATCGGCCCCCGCCTTCTACACGGCGCGGAGCCTGTTGCAGAGCCGGCCGATTCCCTCGATCTCGCAGCAGACCTCATCCCCGACAGTCAGATAGCGCGGCGGGTCCATCGCATACCCCACGCCCGAGGGCGTGCCGGTCGCAAGGATGTCGCCCGGCTCGAGCGTCAGCCCCTCGGAGAGCGACGCGATCAGGGTCGGGATGTCGAAGATCATGGCGGCGGTGGTATCGTTCTGGCGCAGCTCGCCATTGACCCACAATTGCATCCGCAGCGCCATCGGGTCGCCCGCCTCGTCGGCCGTCACGACCCACGGCCCCATCGGGCAGGAGCCGTCGAGGCCCTTGCCCTTGAAGAACTGCCCGCCGTGGCGGCGCTGCACGTCGCGCGCGGTCACATCGTTGAGGACCGTATAGCCGAAGATATGCGCATAGGCATCCGCGGGCGCGATGTCGCGGCCGCGCTTGCCGATCACCAGCGCAAGCTCGACCTCATAGTCGATCTTGACCGAGACCTTGGGAAAGATCGGCACCTCGGCATCGGGGCCGACCACGGCGGTCGGGGGCTTGGTGAAGAAGACCGGCACCTCGGTCACGTTGATCGTCGTCTTCTGGGCGCGCGCGCCCTCGGCGATGTGCTCGGCGTAGTTGCGCCCGACGCAGAAGACATTCTTGCGCGGCACGGGGATGGGGGCAAGGAAACGCAGCCCGTCAACGGCGTGCACCGCATGGCGATGCTCGCCCGCCTCTGCCGCGGCGACGAGGCCGCGCACATCGGCCAACGCGGCCGCGCCGCCATCGATCAGCGCCGCGAGCGTGCCCGCCGCAAGATGCGGATCGCGCCCGCCCGCGGCGAAGGCCGCCGCCGCGATGTCGAGGACCCGATCCCCCCCGATGGCGACGACACAGGCCGGCTGCCCGGCGATCTCGACGGTGGCAAAGCGCATGATTCCCCCTCCCGATCAGAGACCGGTTCGAAGCGAAATTATATTGCGCCGCCCTCAGTTGACAATCTCGCAGATGCCGCCAAGATCGAACCATTGGAGGAATTGGTCAAATGTCCGTCAGCGACGCCACAACCGCGCTTGCCCAGCGCATCCGCAGCTACATCGCCGAGCGCGGATTCGCGCACAACGAACGCATCCCCCCCGAAAGGAGCCTCTGCACCGCCTTCGGCGTGACGCGCGGCGAGTTGCGCAAGGCGCTCGACCGGCTCGAGGAGGACGGCCTGATCTGGCGCCATGTCGGGCGCGGCACCTTCATCGGCGCGCGGCCGGTGCTGAACCTCTCGGACGTGGCCTATCTGGGCGAGCTCGCGACACCCGCGCAGGTCATCACGGCGCGCCTCGCGATCGAGCCCGAGCTTGCGCGGCTTGCCGCGCTGCATGGCACGCGGTCGGATTTCGAGCAGATCGAGACCTGCACGCGCAAGTGCCGCTCGGCCGGCGACTGGCGCAGCTATGAAGCCTGGGACAACAACCTTCACCACGCGGTCGCCAAGGCCACGCACAACAAGCTGCTCGTGCACCTCTTCGACATGCTCAACGTGGTGCGCCGCTCGACCGTCTGGGCGCGCACGCGCACGACCGAGGCGCCGCCGCGCGACCATCACAGCTTTGCCGAGCACGAGGCGCTCTTGCGCGCGATCGTGTCGCGCGAACCGGCCCAGGCGGCGCAGCAGATGCTGCACCACCTGCAATCGGTAAGCGCCCGGGTGCTGCCGGCACTCGGGCGCTGATTTCCTCAGACGACGCGCACGCTGAAGGCGCCGACGCCCTCGACCCGGCCCTCCATGACATCGCCGCGCACCACCGCGCCGACGCCCGCAGGCGTGCCGGTCATGATGACGTCGCCCGCGGCGAGCTCGAAATAGTCCGAGAGATAGGAGATCATCTCGGGCACCTTCCAGATCAGCTGGTTGAGGTCGCCCGACTGGCGCACCTTGCCGTTGACCTTGAGTTCGACAAGGCCCGACGCCGGGTGCCCGACCTGCGAGACGGGATAGATCGGGCCCATCGGGGCGGAGTGCTCGAACGCCTTGCCCACTTCCCACGGCCGGCCCATCTCCTTGGCCTGGCCCTGCAGGTCGCGCCGGGTCATGTCGAGGCCGACGGCATAGCCGAAGACGCAATCGAGCGCGCGCTCGACCGGGATGTTGACCCCGCCCGAGCCGAGCGCCACGACCATTTCCATCTCGTGATGGACGTCCGAGGTCTTGGGCGGATAGGGGAAGGCATCGCCGAACACGAGGTTGTTGGGGTTCTTCTGAAAGAAGAAGGGCGGCTCGCGGTTCGGATCGTGGCCCATCTCGATCGCATGGGCGGCATAGTTGCGCCCGATGCAATAGATGCGACGCACCGGGAAGAGCGCATCGCTGCCCGCGATCGGGGCGCCGACGACAGCCGCCGGCGGAAACACATAGCTCGTCATGGTCGGGACCTCCCTTCTGATTGCCGCCCTGATCTGACGCAACGGCCCGCCCGCTTCAATCCGAAGGGCCTGACCAAAGCGGGTGCAGGAAAAACCAATTCAGGAATTGGTCCAAAGAATCTTCGCGCGATGTGGTGGCCGCTGGGGGACTCGAACCCCCACGCCCGAAGGCCCTCGATTTTAAGTCGGGTCTGTCTACCGGTTCCAGCAAGCGGCCGCCGGGTCGCAGGTTAGGCGCCCGCGTGCGCCCCCTCAAGCCGTCTTTGCGCGCCGGGCGCGGTCACGACCCGAGGATGGCGCGGACATAGGCGGCCGTCTCGGGAAAGGGGGGGACGCCGCCGTGGCGCGCGACCGCCTCGGGGCCGGCGTTATAGGCCGCAAGCGCGAGGCGCCATGTCCCGAAGCGCTCGTACATCCGCCGCAGATAGCGCGCGCCGCCGTCGAGGTTCTCTTCGGGGTCGGCGCTGTCGACCGCGAGATCGGCCGCGGTGCCGGGCATCAGCTGCGCAAGCCCCCGCGCCCCCTTGGAGGAAACGGCCGCGTGATCCCATCCCGACTCGCGCTCGACCAGCCGCACGAAGAGGTCCTCGGGCACGCCGTGGCGACGCGCGGCGGCGCGCGCGGCCTCGAGCCAGGGGCCGCGATAGCTGCCCGACCATCGCGGCAGCGCCCCCTCGCGCGGTGTCGGGCGATGCGCGAGGCGCGTCTCGAGCATGCGGAAGGCGGGGCCGAAGCGGTCGCCCTGCGGCTTGGCGCCGCGCCTGAGCCCCTCGGCCGAAGCCGCCGCCCCGACCCAGCCGATCGCGACCGCAAGGCCGGCCAGCGCCGCGGCACGCAAG
The DNA here is from genome assembly GCA_030834485.1 of Gemmobacter sp. Taxonomy (GTDB): domain Bacteria; phylum Pseudomonadota; class Alphaproteobacteria; order Rhodobacterales; family Rhodobacteraceae; genus JAUREX01. The sequence goes on along the minus strand of JAUREX010000100.1, from coordinate 1,392 downwards.
CGCACGCGCAGGGCACCGGGGCCTCGGCTCTGCGGGGAATGGGCGTTGGTCATGACAAATCTCCCGACCCGGATTTTAGCGCGCCGCGCGGGGTTTGGCCATGCCCGCGGTTGCAGCCTCGCCGGTCGGGCGCTAAGACTTCGTTAACCGCGATGCGCCACAACCGGGGCGTCGGAAACAGCGCAGCAGGGACGGGGTTCGGGGGGAACATGGCAGGATCGGTCAACAAGGTCATTCTGGTCGGCAATCTCGGGCGCGACCCCGAGGTGCGCAGCTTCCCCTCGGGCGGCAAGGTGTGCAACCTGCGCATCGCTACCTCCGAGAGCTGGCGCGACAAGCAGTCCGGCGAAAAGCGCGAAAAGACCGAATGGCATTCGGTCGCGATCTTCGCCGAAGGTCTCGTGCGCGTGGCCGAGCAATATCTGCGCAAGGGCTCGAAGGTCTACCTCGAGGGGCAGCTCGAAACCCGCAAATGGCAGGACCAGTCGGGGCAGGAGCGTTATTCGACCGAGGTCGTGCTGCGGCCCTACAATTCGACGATGGTCCTCCTCGACGGGCGCGAGGGCGGCTCGGGTGGCGCGCTGCCCTATGGCGAGCGCGAGTTTGCCGACACCGGCGCGCGCGAGCCGCAGGGCGGATTTGGCGGGCGGGGCGAACTCGACGACGACATCCCGTTCTGAGCGCGGCGCCGGGTCAACCCGGCGCGGGTGCGGCGCGCGAGGCGGCGAGGACGGCCCGAACCGACTCGGCCGGCACGTCGGTCGCGACGAATGCCTCGCCGATTCCACGTGCAAGGATGAAGCGCAGCCGTCCGTCCACCACCTTCTTGTCCTGCGCCATCAGCGCCATGAGCGCGTCGTCATCGGGCAGCGGCCCCGCGATGGCGGCAAGGTCGGCCTTCATCCCCATCGCCGCCAGATGCGCCCTGACGCGCGAGGGCGCCTCCTGCGCACAAAGCCCGAGGCGCGCCGACAGATCGAAGGCAAGCGCGCAGCCGATCGCGACCCCCTCGCCGTGCAGAAGGCGCGGGCCATAGCCGGTCGCGGCCTCGAGGGCGTGGCAGAAGGTATGCCCGAGGTTCAGAAGCGCGCGCTCGCCCTCCTCGGTCTCGTCGCGCGCCACGATCTCGGCCTTCATCTCGACCGAGCGCCGGACGGCCGCGCGCCGCGCCGCGCCATCGCCCGCCGCAAGCGCAGGGCCCTGCCGCTCGAGCCATTCGAAGAACGCGGCATCGCCCAGCAGCCCGTATTTCACGACCTCGCCATAGCCCGCGCGGAAATCGCGCGGCGGCAGCGTCGCGAGCAGCCCGGTGTCGGCCAGCACGAGGACGGGCTGGTGAAAGGCGCCGACGAGGTTCTTGCCCTGGGCGGTGTTGATCCCGGTCTTGCCGCC